>BNTT01000005.1 GCA_025996815.1 Bacteroidia bacterium | reverse complement strand
TTACTTCCGCAAGTGATTACAGCACAGTTATTTGCCAACAATTCCTCGAGCAATCCATGCGTAATAGTCAGCTGCTTATTATCCAAAATCACAACGCCAATATCCTCAATCGGAATAGTGTGCACACTGCCCTCCTTAAATGATTCAGGCAAAGAATCATTCTTCTCAACTTCCGGCAATTTGATGACCAATTGAGGATATTGGCGTTGTGATTTTGGATAATAAGCAGCTGACTATTACGCATGGATTGCTCGAGGAATTGTTGGCAAATAACTGTGCTGTAATCACTTGCGGAAGTAATCGGATGCCGGTGGGGTTGCAATTGCCGTTGGATGGGAATACCTTGCAAAGTGACATTCTACACCTGTACAACTTACCATTTTATAAATTCTCTCTTTCGTAACATTATCAATACTAATAATATTTTTTTCTGCAATTTCATCCTCTGTCGGCACATACACCAAATCATTGGGCGACAAATGGAACAACAGATTATGACCTTTTTCGTTCTTTTCGGGAACTGCATTTAAACCTTGTTTCAATCGTTCTACAACAATGTTTAAAGGAATCGTTTCATACGAGCGATTGCCATTTTCATCTGCATAAATGGCAAAAAATAAATTTGTCCCTTTTGCTGCTTCCACATATTTGTCTTTCTTATTGCCCGTTTGCCCAACTTGAAATTTATTGCCGATTGTTTCATAAACACGAACTTTATAAATGGGTTGATGCGGTCTGCCTCCATTGAGTTGAACAATATTTTTATTCATTTCCTCAATTCCTTCCGGCGAAAATGCAATATCGGGATTATTACCTTTGGCACCCAAATGGTTAAGCAGTATTTTTTGAATGCCGGTATCAGTAATAGCGTTTTTAATTGTTTTTTCATCGAAAGAAGTGTCAAGGGGCTTGCGTGTAGCAGCATTACCATTTTCAAAATAATACACCTCAACTTTTGAAATATCTACCTCTTGAAATTTGTATTGTCTGTCTTTAAAATATTTGTTAATGGCATCGGGATTGAAACTGCCATACTGCGTAATCAATCGCTTAATTTCTTCTTTTAAAACCTTATCTACAATCATTTTCCAATCTTTTAAAGCTTCGCTTAATCGAACTGTTTTGATTTTGCGAAGCGACACTTTGGCATACACTGTTTCTTTGTGCAACGGTTTACGAATAGCCCAATTTACTCCTTCCTGCTTGACTTCCGTTTTTTTACCATCTTTGAATTTTTCATATCTATTGGTTGCTTTATTGATAACGCGCAGGTTTTGTTTAAAGCTAATTACAATCTTTTCCAATGCGTTTCGGGCATCCACAGTAAAATTGTTCCAAGGCTTTTTGAACTCTGTAAATTTATCTCTTCCTTTTCCGTCATTGCCAATCCATTTTTCTTTGTGTCGCAATTTATTCTGTAAATCATATCTTGAAGCATCTGATTTTGCCGATTGATTATTCAACAAATTTACATGGTCGCGTGTGGCACAAGCAATTACAATCGCATCCATCGCGTGGTGGCGGTGGTCAATGCGTTTCTTTTGAAATCCTTTGGATAATTCCAGCGGAATGGTTGGCAAAAACTTTTGATATTGCTCATTCCAAGCCGTAAATGCGGTTGAATTTGTTAGGTCATTCATTCGCTCAAAACGGGGTAAAATCAAATCGTTCCAAATATCATTCAGACCCCAATCCTGTTTTAATGCGGTCGTAATTTTGCCGTTGCAAGAGATAAGATTTTTAGAATTTATGCCATCATCGTTTTTATTTTCTCGAACAATATTTGAAAGCATCGCAGAAATAAATTTACTGATATAACGGGTATCATTCATTTGCCGTTCAATCATCTTATCGGGAATATCTTCCAATAAAAGATGATTCTTTTTTGAACGATTTTGAGCGTAATGCTCTTTTACAAAGATTTGATAGGCTTCTTCCGAAAAAATTTCAACCACTTTTCCCATTCCACATTCTACTTTCTCTCCGTGGTGGTTTTTGATAAATTCAAGTCCAAGTTGTTTGTCTTTCAACTGATTCACAGCCGTTTCGCAAATGACTTTATTGTTCAAACTATCATCAAAATACCGACTTTTGGGGATAATATGTTCTATTTGGTATTCATCTGTAAATAATTTTCCAAGCGGAATCATCTGTCCGGTGTAAGGCGAACTGTATTTTTGTTCCAACCATAATTTATAGCGTTGCAATTCCGCCTTTGAAGGTTGAGCCGTTTTACTGATTTTCAAAATATCTTCGGGAATTTCAATGTTTGAATTTATCACACCATCCTCATAAATTTTCAAAATTTCTTGCTGAACAGGCGAATACGGACGGACATTTTCAACATCGGAACTATCCTTCAATTCCATTATCAAAGCCTTAATACGAAGATTTGTGTTTTCGTTTTCGGAAACTTGATTGGTAATCTTTTTTCTATCCTCTGCCGTATTTTTCATTTCGCGACCGAGTTCAATATGAATTTCCGACAAATCGCCGTATTTTTTCCAAATATCACGCACCACACGGAGCGTTTCCGTAATCACTTGTTCTACAATAGGATTGCGCAACGAATGTTGTTTGAAATCTTCCAGATATTTTTCCAAATCGGCAACTGAATTCCATTTATCTGTCGTATTGGCTTCTGAATGACGGTCATAAACAATGTATTGAGCCAACCACAACTGCAAACCTTGAAAGTCAGTTTCATTGGTCAAGTTTATTGCTTTTTCGCGCACACGATTTTTGATAGTTTCATCATATTCCCCTGTAAGAATTTTATCAATTCTGTTTTTGGTTTTCTCGTCAATAATTCCCCAATTCCAATCTTTTCCCAAACGCATCAACGGCAACAATTTTTTAATTGCCTTTTCGGAATATGCCCCATATTCACTTTTGAACGGCGGAAATTTTTTGAAATTTTCCACAAAAGAATTAACATCTAATTTGTGTTTTTCGGCAAAAGTTTTCAATGCCTTTTCAAACTCGTTTTTATCTGTTACCGAATAGATAATATGCCAAAGATTTTGTTCAATTTCTGACGTTAAGAAATCGGCAGGAACATTCTCAACTTTTGCTAATCGTGTTGAAATCATTGTTTTGGTTTCGTTGCAAGGATATTTTTTATCTTCAACATAATTCCAACGATAGGATTTATCCGATAGTTTGAAATACTTAAGCAAGGCTTTTTGTTCAATTTCCTTTCTATCATTCAGAAAATCAAACAGTTTCACTTTATCTTCATTACTCGAAATAAACTCTGCCGTAACATCTTTGTCATCATCTCTTGTATAAATTTTCAAATTAAACAACCATTGCCATAAACGAAATTCTTGATAATGCGGATTTGATTTTGGAACGGCTTTCAAATACTCTTTTATTTCACTACCTTCTTTGTCTTTGTATTTTCTAAATTCAAGCGTACAATCACTGATAGTTGATTTTTGACTGCGCAATGGTCGCTGATAAAAGATAATATCATTGACAAACAAATGAACAAAATCTCGCTTGCTCAAAACAAGTTGGTGTGCCTCATTATTGCGATACAATTCCCGAATGCAATCGTTATACAAATCTTCGGTAAACAATTCGGGCTGTAACTCAATTTGCTTTTTGAGAATAGCCTCCAATTCGACTTTATAAAATTTACGCTCAATAGTACGAACTAACTTGCCCCGTATCTTCTGCCATGGATTTTTTAATAATGCATCATAAATATAAGTGCCAACTGTTCTGCCCGATTTATCAATATCCGCTTCGGTTTTCTTTTTTACTAAAGTCCAATCATCTTCACTCGGTGCTCGAAATGAGCGTTTTTCAGTTCCTTCTTTATCTGTTTTTACAGTTCCGTCATCGTTCAAATCCGTAGTAACGATAAAATCGCGCACTTTATCTTTCCAATCAAACAAGGGTGTTTTGCTGGAACGCCGATAAATCCAACCATTTTCCAAATGAAGCGAATACCACAAATCGCCTTTGTTGTTAGGTTTTTCATCTGCCACAACTTCAACAATTTTCAACGAATGAAATTCAACCAATCTGTTTGAATTTTCTTCTTCTTCTTCGCCGCGCAACTGATAATAACCGCGTTTTTGATTGAAATTCAAAATTATCCACGCCAATTCTTCCTTTGTAATTTTATGCGTTACTGCTCTTTTACGAAGATAATAAATTGTCCAATCGTAAGGAATTTTTATTTCTTGTCCGTATGCCTTAAAATCATCAACCATTTCGTTGAACGATTTTTGGAAAATAAACTCAAACTTTTCTTCGTCATTCTTTTTCCACGCTAATTTTGGCTCTTTTTCGTCCAAAAATTGCCCCAATCGCTTGTCAAAGTCAATTTGTGCCGTATAATGTTTGGGCAAAAATCCTAAGAGATTCAATATTCTGTGCAAACGCTCACGGCGCAATAAAAATCGTTCACGCAATCTGCGAGTTCCGCGATAACCAGTGCGTTCCGCCGTTTGAGAAACGGAATTTCCAACATCGAAATTTCCTAAAATATCTTGACTCATCGGAATAATCCGACTTCCCATACCCAATATTGCTTGAGCATCATTATCCACAAGTGCCCACCCAATACTATTTGTCCCCAAATCCAACCCCAAAATCTTTTTCATACTGTTTTTTTTCAAATTTTTTCGCAAATGTAAGAATTTATTTGCAATATCCAAAAATAATGCCTACCTTTGCAGGACAAATTTTGAAGCAATTCACAATAAGGATTATTCCGTTGTGAAAACATTGAAAGCGGGGATGAAAGTCCTCGTTTTTTGCATTACAAGATAATTAGTCTTGCACCTTAACAATTATTATCGTACCTTTGCACCCATAATTTTTAATTCTTAATTTTTAATTAATTTGTATTCAGTAGACAATTTAACAGTGGCATTCGGCGGATTTACGCTTTTAGACCACATTGGGTTTGTGGTGGATAAGAAAGACCGTATCGCGCTGGTGGGCAAGAATGGGGCGGGCAAGAGCACGCTCCTTAAGATATTTGCGGGCAGGCAGGAGCCTACCGAAGGGCGCGTTTCCATTCCCAAGACGGCGACTGTTGGCTATCTGCCGCAGACGATGCAACTATCCAACCATCGCACCGTGCGCGACGAAGCCGGTTTGGCGTTTGAAAATATCATCAAAATGGAGGCGCAGTTAGACAAGTTGAACGCCGAATTGACGGAACGGCTGGACTACGAAGCCGATTCGTACCAAAAATTGATTGAAGACATCACCCACCTCAGCGAACGCCTCGCGATGGAGGGCGCGGACAATCGGCAGGCAGACATCGAAAAAACGCTGCTGGGGCTGGGCTTCACACGCGCCGATTTTGAGCGACCGACGGGCGAATTTAGCGGCGGCTGGCGGATGCGTATCGAGCTGGCGAAAATCCTGTTGCAAAAGCCCGACATCCTGCTTTTGGACGAGCCTACGAACCATTTGGACATCGAATCTATCCAATGGCTGGAAAATTTCCTGTCCACCCAAGCCAACGCCGTGCTGCTCGTGTCGCACGACAGGGCGTTTATCGACAATGTGACCCAGCGCACGGTCGAGATTTCGCTGGGCAAAATCTACGACTACCGCGTCAATTATTCCAAATACGTGGAACTGCGCAAGGAACGCCGCGAACAGCAGCAACGCGCGTATGAAAATCAGCGCAAGCAAATCGAAGATACAGAGGACTTTATAGAACGCTTCCGCTACAAGGCATCCAAATCGGTGCAGGTGCAAAGCCGCATCAAGCAGTTGGCGAAACTCGACCGGCTGGAGGTGGACGAAGAAGACACGGCAGCCTTGCGGCTGAAATTCCCGCCTGCACCGCGCTCAGGCAGTTATCCGGTCGTTATGGAAAACGTTGCCAAGCGTTATGGCGACCACCTGATTTTTGAAAATGCCACTTTCACCCTCAATCGCGGCGACAAGGTGGCGTTTGTGGGCAAAAACGGCGAGGGAAAATCCACGCTCGTGAAGTGCATCATGTCGCAAATCCCGTTTGAGGGCAAATTGGAACTGGGTCACAACGTAAAAATCGGCTATTTCGCCCAAAATCAAGCCGACTTGATGGACGAAAAACTGACCGTGTTTCAAACCATCGACAACGTGGCGGTGGGCGACATCCGCACGAAAATCCGCGACATATTGGGCGCATTTATGTTCGGCGGCGAGGCGAGCGACAAGAAAGTAGCCGTGCTGAGCGGCGGCGAGCGCACCCGCCTGGCGATGATAAAACTCCTCCTCGAACCGGTAAATCTGTTAATCCTCGATGAGCCAACCAACCACTTGGATATGCGCACAAAAGACGTGCTCAAAGAAGCCATCAAAGCCTTCGACGGCACCGTGATTGTGGTATCCCACGACCGCGATTTCTTAGACGGCTTGGTCGATAAAGTCTATGAATTTGGCAACCAGCGAGTGCGCGAACACCTCGGCGGCATCTACGAATTTCTGCGAAAAAACAATGGAGAGTTTGTGGCAACCCCTATGGTAAAAGGTGAAGGGTCAAAGGTAAAAGGTGCTGCACCCCCTACCCTCAACCCTTCACCCTCCACCCCTAACCCGTCTTACGAGCAGCGCAAAGACCAACAAAAGCAGCAAAAGCGCGTGGAAAAATCCATCGCCGACATTGAAAAGAAAATCGAGACATTAGAAAAAGAACTCAAAAGCATGGAAGCCACCCTGAGCACCCCGGAGGGAGCCACCAACACCAATTTGCTCTGGCAGCACGCCGACAAGCAAAAACAATTGGATGCGGCGATGGAGGAATGGGCGAAACTTGGTTGAAGCATTTGAGCCAAGGAAATGTGTCAATTAACTTTTTTAAGTGAGCGCAAAAACTTTGGAAATTATTTGTGAATGTCCCAAAAATACCTTACCTTTGCGATAATTTTACAAAACGTAATTATTAATCAGTATGGAATTACAAATAATTCAAATTCAGAACAAAATTCGTGAAATTCATGGTCAAAATGTGATGTTTGACTTTGAATTGGCAGAGTTGTATCAAGTTAAAACTAAGCAACTGAATCAATCGGTAAAACGTAACCTCAAACGATTTCCAGCCGATTTTATGTTTCAGTTGACAACTGACGAGTGGGAAATCTTGAAGTCACAATTTGTGACTTCAAGTTGGGGAGGTGTCCGTAAAATGCCTTTTGTATTTACAGAACAGGGTGTGGCTATGCTTTCCGGGCTTCTGAATAGTGACATTGCCATACGTGTCAATATCGACTTCAGAGTAAGAACTTTTGGAAACTGCCCACAGCATCCTCCACCTCGCGGGACTCGCAGTCGCTGCCGACTTCAAAATAATTCAATAGCACCGCCTGCTTCTTGCTTGGCGATTTTTTCCACAGTCCGATGACTTGCCCGTTGGCGACGATGACCGGGCGGAAAACGCCGTTGCTGGAAATGGCTTTGCTGAGGTTTTGGGCGGGAAGCACCGCCGTGCGGTCGGTGTAAGCGATGATGTATTCGTCGAAAGCAGGCAATAAGAGCACGGATTTTTTCGGATTCACTCCCTCCTTGAATGTCGTTGGCACCCAATAGGTGCGCCCGTCTATTTCCTCCGCGCAAAAATCCGCTTTTGTGGCTTCCAACCCCCTTTTTGCTTCCGTCTGCGACAAGCCCGACCACCACACGAAGTCGGATAAAGTTGCCGGACTGTGGCTTCTGAAATAGCGTTGCGTCAATTTTGCCAATGCTTCCTCTTTCGACACGGCGGACGATGTCGGCGTGCGCTCGTCCAGCAGGGCGTAGGTGTGCTCCTTCCCCTGCATCGCCCCGCTGCACACGATGGCATCCACCTCCGCCCGCATCAAAAAATGGTACAGGCGGGACGAATCTACCGCGATGTGTGCGCGTTCCAATTCATCAGATAACTCTTTGCGTGTCAGGTGCTTACCGCCTTCCAATGCTTTTCGGATAGCCTGATTGCTTTTGTCGTAAAGTGCCTCCGTGATGCCCAAATCCCTGTCCCGCGAGCGGGAAGACGATTTGATACGCTCTGCCGACAGCAGCAACATCCCGCGAAGGTCTTCGGGCACAACAAAATGCCACGTCGGGCGCATCACGTGGGTGCGGAGTATATCCCCGCGATTGAAAGCCTCCTCCACCATCCGCTCGGTGCTGCCCGGAAGCCGCACGCCGATAGCCCACTTCGCCATTGCGTAATCCTGCGCCTGCATAGCTCCCATCCACGCAACAACCTCTCGGGGCGTCCGAAAATCGGTGTCCAAAAGATGATGGCTTTGAAGCCTGCTCGCGGCAATTTGATGGAGTGGCATTGTGCAGGATTTTAGATGCCCAACCCGTCTGTGAACGAGGCAACAGCCTTTTTCTGCACGATGTGCGAATGGGGAGGCACGCTGTTTGCCTGCCAGACGTTGCCGCCGATGACGGAGTCGTGCCCAATCGTGATGCGTCCCAGAATGGTGGAATTGGAGTAAATAATCACATTGTCTTCGATGATGGGGTGGCGCGGCACGTTGAGCGGCAGACCGTTGCTGTCGTAGACGAAGCCTTTTGCGCCGAGCGTTACGCCCTGATAGAGCCTGACGTGGTTGCCTATCACGCAGGTTTCGCCAATCACCACGCCGGTGCCGTGGTCGATGCAGAAATATTCGCCGATTGTTGCCCCCGGATGAATTTCGATGCCCGTGGCAGAATGCGCCAACTCGGTGATGATGCGCGGCAGGAGCGGAATCTTCATCAGCAGCAACTCGTGCGCCATACGGTAGTGCACCATCGTCAGGATGGCAGGGTAGCAAAACACCACCTCACTATAATCGGTCGCCGCAGGGTCGTAATCCAGCACCGCTCTAACGTCCGTTGCCAGCAACCGCTTGATTTCGGGGAGTTTACCGAAGAAAGCAAGCGTCATATCCGCCGCCGTTTGAGTTGCCGCCGATTCGTCGATATGATATAAACAGCAGTATATCTGTGTGTTAAGCAATGTGTATAGACGTTCCAACGACTTTTCTACGCCGCCGGCTTTGGCATCGCTGAAAAAACGCGGAAAAAATACGACGATTGCCTCGTTCACCAACTCCTTGATGCTGTCGATATTCGGCAGGGCATCCACGCGCGGTACAGAGTCGCAATCCGGTGTATCGTTTTGCGCCAACTTGGCGGCAATGTCGCGCAGATAATTTGCAGGGATAGTCATATTAATTATTTTTGTGCTTCGGCTCCGCCAACAATATCCAGCAACTCGCTGGTGATGGCTTGCTGCCGCTGTTTATTGAACTGAATGGTCAGTTCGTCCAAAATATCTTCGGCATTGTCGGTTGCCACCTGCATCGCCACGAGGCGCGCCGCCTGCTCGGCAGCCGACGAATCGGCAACAACGGCATACACTTTGCTCTGCAACGACTGCGGAATCAATGCCTGCAAAATGGTCTCTCGGTCAGGCTCCACGATATAATCAGCCCCCCCCTGCCCCCCCTCAAGGGGGGAGTTTAAGTCCCCCTGAGGGGGATTTAGGGGGCTTTTGGGGCTGCTCACCGGAAGAAATTGCTCCACCGTTGGCACCTGCACGGCGGAACTTTTGAAATGGTTATAGACCAGTTCAACCTTGTCAATCTTGTGTTGGCGAAAATCCGTCATCAGCGACTGCGCAATCTGCTTCGCACCCGCAAAATTAGGCTCGTCCATCAGCGGGATGTAACTGCCCCTGAAATTAAATTCGCGCCTCAACTTACGAATTTCGCCCTCGATTTTTTTGCCGACGGCATAAATTTCAATCGCGTCGTCGGGCAAATGCCGGTAGCGAGCCAGCGTTTCCTTGAAAAGTTTGAACGCATTGGCATTAAACGCACCGCACAGGCTGGAATTGGACGACAGGGCAACGATGGCTACACGTTTCACATCGCGCTCCTCCGCCAAATTCGACGCAAAATCGGGTGAAGCACCCAAAAAAGACTTCAAAATCTCGTCCAATTTGTGCTGATAGGGCAAAAAACTTTCAATCCGCTTTTGGGATTTGCGCAACTTCGCCGAAGCCACCATTTTCATGGCAGAAGTAATCTTCTTCGTCGATTTCACGGAGCCAATCCGACTCTTTATCTCTTTTAATGAAGGCATTTTTTAAAACTTTATGAATTACGAACTGCAAAGGTAATATTTTCTTTTGAAAAAACTCCTTTTGCGGGAAAAAGGAGCAAAAAAATTTTCGTACCTTTGCACCGATTAAACTTTTATGCTTGCAAAACGAATCATTCCCTGCTTGGACGTGAAAGACGGCACTACCGTCAAAGGCGTGCATTTCGTCGATTTTCGCGACGCGGGCGACCCTGTGGAGTTGGGTCGGCAATACAGCGACCAGGGTGCCGACGAACTTGTGTATCTCGACATCACCGCTTCGCACGAAGGGCGCAAAACGTTTCTCGACCTGGTGCGCCGCGTGGCTGCGACGGTCAGCATCCCTTTCACCGTGGGCGGCGGCATCAACGAACTGAGCGATGTGGACAGGCTTTTGAATGCCGGTGCCGACAAGGTGTCTATCAATTCGGCAGCCATCCGCAACCCGCATCTGATTGAAGAAATCGCGCGAAATTTCGGTTCTCAGGTCTGTGTCGTGGCGATTGATGCAGCCCCCCACCCCACCCCAGCCGAGTGGATATGCTACCTCAACGGCGGGCGCATCCCCACCGACAAAGACCTCTTCGGGTGGGCAAAGGAAGCCGAAAACCGCGGGGCGGGCGAAATCCTGTTCACCTCCATGGCTCACGACGGCGCAAAAACGGGCTATGCCAATGAGGCATTAGCCCGCTTGTCCGACGATTTGGGTATCCCCGTCATCGCCTCCGGCGGGGCGGGCACCAGGGAACATTTCCGCGATGTGTTTACCCTTGGAAAAGCCGATGCCGCCCTCGCCGCCAGCGTTTTTCACTTCGGCGAAATCCCTATACCGGAGTTGAAACGGTATTTGAGGAGTGAAAATATCATCATTCGTTAGACGGGCGGTTGAACACAAAAGCGTTGGCATTGATGCCGACAGGGATTGTCTTTTTCTTCACTCCATCGGCTCCAAATACATACACTTCGCCGTCGTCCTGATAGTTGGTGTTGGATATGAAAACGTCGCCGGAGGTGGGATTTACGCCGATGCCGTAGACGGTGTCAAATGTTGTGCCGTCTGTAACAATATGTGTAACCTGCTGATTTTCAATGTTGAAGATGCCCAGCGAGTTGTTTGTCGAATAATCCTCATTGTAGGTTCTGCCAAAGAAATAGAGGTCGTTGCCCAAAATCGTGAAATTGCAGTTGGCAATGAGGTCGCCCGTGTTTACGGCTGTTATGGCATTTGTGTTTTTATCAATGCGTTGCAGCCCGCCCTTGTCTAATGCAAAATCGCCTTGATGGGTCACATAAATGTCGCCTTTCGCATCTGCACGCACGATGTAGGGGTTTGTGCCCATTTCTAACTGATTTACTTTTGCAAAAGTCGCAATATCTACAATAAATATGTAGCTGTCGAAAGTGGTATGATTCTCGTCTTGCCGGTAATTGGCAATATACAACTTGCCATTGGCTGCCGCGATGCCCTCCAACTTGGTTGCGCCCGCAATTGCAAGTGTTTGTTCGACTGCCAAACTTGCCGTGTCGATGCACGAAACCGTGCCGTCGTAGGCTGTAACATACACTTTGCCATTGTCTGATGCTAAATAGCGTGGCGAGCGCGGCGCATTACCGTTGAATAGAGGAATACGTTGGAGCACACCTGTCTGCAAGTTTAATACCGTCACATTGCTTGAGGCATTGACGGCGATGTACAATTTGCTGCCGTAAGCAATCATGTCTTGCCCGATGTCGCCCAATGGGCTTGTTGACAACACATCGGCAGTGATAGCCTGTGTGCCAAAATTGTAATGGGTCAGGGTGGAATTGTTGCCTCCCATCCCCCCTTCATTGAGAATGTACACGCCCGGCCCATCCGGTATCGGCACCACCACCACCTTTGAGGTCGATAGTTCATCGTCCTCATTGCAAGCCGTTAACACTCCCATCACACATGCGCTGAAAATCAGCGTCTTAAACACTCTAAACTTTGTCATTTTTTTATATAATTTAAATTAATAATTTCATTACTCATAACTTTCACCCTCAAAATCCAACTTCGCCCCGACATCGGGTAGTTGTTCACCACCTCATATTGCGTGTTGAATAGATTTTTGCATTCACCCGAAAGTGTCCACGTGAGGTGCTTCGTTTTTATTTTGCGCTGCGCGGAAATGCCGTGTTCGGCAAAGGCGGGCATCCGATTGGTGGGCTGATTGACGTGCCCGTGATAGCGTTGCCCGCAGTACAATACATTATAATTGATGTTTAACCACGGCGTTTGCACGCCCAGCACGCCCGATGCCGAATGGCGGGCGGAGAAGGGGATTTGATTGTTGTAGCGGGGCGATGTGCGGTCGGTCTTGTCCACGGCATCCTGAAAGGTGTAAGTGCCGGCAATATTGATTTGTAGGGGCGTTGCGCGCAGTGTCCCTACGGGGATTTGCGTCGCCAAATTGACATCCACGCCCGTAATATCCACCTTTCCGATGTTTTGCATCGACCACGCTACCATACTGCCGCGCGGGATGGCGACGATTTTATCGCGCACACGATTTTTATAGACATCGCCCGAAAAAGACAGGTAGGGAATTTTTTCGCCGAAAGCCGTTGCGACCGTCAAGCCCACATCAATTTGATTGGCACTTTCGGGCTTCAGGAGGGCGGGCACTGTGCCGTAATTGAGGTCGCCAAGCGTTGGCAGGCGGTACGAATTTTTGTAAAATGCGCGCAGTCGCACCGGCAGATTTTGCAGCGGGCGCACCGACAGCCCCACGTAGGGCGACAGATGGTGATATTCATCAACGGCATACGTGTTCAGCAATTTGGCAGTGAGCGTAAACGTCCGGTTGGCGTATTGCCCGGCGAGTGCGCTGAGCCAAGTTGCTCTCTCTTTGGCATTTGCAAACCAATCCTGCTTGCTGAAATTATCCCCCTGCACATCGTTTGCCCACGACAGGGCAATGGTTTCGGAAAATTTATAGCGGAGCGTGGCGTTTAGATAAAGTGCTGATTGATAGTATTTTGTTTGTGTGCCATAAAGATAGTTTTTGTAATCAATAAAGAAAAAATGCACTTTGGCATTTGCCAACATATCCAAGCGCTTGCTAATCGGCTGAGTGAGATGGATTTGCGAAAACACCTCCCTGTTTTTCAGCCGCTCGCCGGCATAGTCATTATAATAGATAGCGGAGCCGGGCAGTCCTCTGCCGGAGCCGTAGAAGCCGGTTTTGAACTGCATTCGTCCGCCGTTTTTGAATTTGCCGTTGAGGTTAGCCTCCATTTTGAAAGTTTCGACATCGGAATTGAGGCGTTTACGGTGCGTGGGGCGAGTGCCGATGCGCTGTGTAAACGGATAGTTGCCGTCCGTTCTCAGATAATCGCCGATGACAGTGAGCGACAAGCCGCCCGACAAGGATTTTCCGTACATTACAGACGGGTTGAGCAACCCAAACGACCCCACATTAACCGCCGCCCGAATGTCATTGCGGGCTTGACCCGCAATCCCCTGACCGGTAGTGATACTCAACGCCCCCGCCAACGCCTGCGCCTGCGCCGTTTGCAAAAGAAAGTCGCTTTCGCCAATGGTGAGGCTGAGCAAATCCACAAAATTGAGCGAAAAGCGACCTAAATCTATCTGTCCCGTCTGCATATCCGTTACAGGCACGCCGTCGTAGACGACCCCAGTGTGGTTGGCTCCCAGACTGCGCAGCGACACCGTTTTCAGTCCGCCAACGCCGCCGTAGTCCTTCACCTGCACGCCCGAAAAGTGCTTCACGGCATCGGAAACCTGCGATGCGCCGAACTTTGTCCAGTCGTTGGCTTGCAACACCTGCGTCGGGGACGTGGATTGGAACGTGGGCGGGCGATTGGCGCGCACCTCCACCTCGTCCAGCACCTTAATTTGTGTTGAATCCATCGTTTGAGCCATTGTCGGCAGACAATTAGCCGTCAAAAAAGAAAAAATAAAAAGTCTGTGCCTCATAATTTACTTGCCCCTTCCTCGAGGGCTTGCTAAATGAATGATATGCACGGCAGGTCTTCTGACTCGTTCCTGTTTGCACCGCCTTCCCGTCTTTCGACAGTGGCTTGAGTATGGTACAAAACTTCAATAGAACTTACAGCAGCGGGACTGTCCGGGATTTTCACCCGATTCCCTTTTAATCCTTTTTCCGAACCGGAAAAACAGGAACCGTTGCGGGTGCAAAGGTACAACTATTTTTTGAATCTGCAAGCGGAAACAAAAAAAAATTGTACCTTTGCGCCCTCATTTCAGAAAAATATGAATAATAAAGACGCATCAAATTCTACTCAATCGCTCAACAACACGGCTATGACGGTGCTGCTGGCGGTTTCTTTTATGCACTTGTCTAACGACACGTTGCAATCGCTTATTCCGGCGATGTATCCGCTTTTGAAGGAGGGCTTGGCGCTCAATTTCTCGCAGGTGGGGCTGATTACGCTGGTGTTTCAACTCTGTTCGTCGATTTTTCAGCCCGTCATTGGCTGGTACACGGATAAAAAGCCGTTGCCCTATTCGCTGCCCGTTGGGATGACTTTTTCGATGATTGGGGTGGTGATGCTGTCGTTTGCTCACACCTTTCCGATGGTCTTATTCTCGGTGGCACTGACCGGCTTGGGGTCGTCGGTGCTGCATCCGGAGGCTTCCCGTCTGGCACACATGGCTTCCGGCGGCAAACGGGGCTTGGCGCAGTCCATTTTTCAGGTCGGCGGCAATTTTGGGAGTTCGCTCGGTCCGCTCTTAGCCGCCCTGCTGATAGCCCCTTACGGGCAGTCCAACCTGATATGGTTTTCCCTTCTGGCTGTGGGGTGCATCCTGCTGATGCTGCGCATAAGTCGTTGGTACAGAGCGAATTTGTATCGCCTCGCGCCCGCCGAAAAGCCGAAAATAGCGAAGCACGGCTCGGTCGATTATATATCCCCAAAGAAGGTCTATTTCTCCATCGGGATACTCCTCGTGCTGATTTTTTCCAAATATATCTACCTCACCAGCATCACAAGTTACTACACGTTTTATCTGATACATAAATTCGGCGTGAGCATCCAGCATTCGCAGTATTTTCTCTTTTTATACCTCTTTGCAGCGGCTGTGGGCACTTTTTTGGGCGGACCCATCGGCGACCGCATCGGGCGCAAATATGTGATATGGATTTCCATCCTTGGCGTGGCACCGTTCACGCTGGCGATGCCGCACCTCAGCCTCCTCTGGACGGTTGTTTTCAGCGTCTGTATCGGCTTCATCCTCTCGTCGGCGTTTTCCGCCATCCTGGTGTATGCGCAGGAACTGATGCCGGGCAGAGTGGGACTAATAGCGGGTTTTTTCTTCGGCTTCGCCTTTGGCGTTGCCGGAATCGGCTCGGCGTTTTTGGGAAAATTGGCGGACAGCACGAGCATCGAGCACGTCTATTTCATCTGCTCATTCTTGCCGCTCATCGGCTTGCTCACCGCTTTTTTGCCTAATGTCCGAAAGCAAAACCAACCTTGAAGCCAACGTCCATGCCGGAAGTCGGAGCGTGTGCATCCATAGTCAGATACACGCCGGTGTAGAGGGCTGCGCGTTGTAAAAGATGCCATTTGCCGCCTATTTCTGCCGCCACCGAAACGATGTCTTTCCGGTCTAAATCGCCGATTGGGATAGAATATCTGTCCGGCAGGGTCGTGAAACCGCGCTCAGGCATATTTTCGTATTTTTGCCCGGTATCATCCGAATAGCCATAGTCGGTGCGGATGCCCGTAGCCGTCACGGGGATGCCATATTCGCCGCCAACGGCAAAGTAGAAAAAATGCGCGTTTATGGGAATTTGAAACCGCAGCATCAGGGGAATTGTCAAAAAAGCGGTTTCCTTAATGTCGTCGTAGCGGGTGCGCAGGTGGAAATAATCCTCCAAGCCGGGGGGCGTGTCAATTATTCGCGACTGGGTCACAAACCCCTTGGGCATGATTGCATAGTCGGACAGAGCCAGCCCCACGCCGGTGGACATACCAAAATAAGGCAAAAAAAAGCGGGTATAATCAATGCCCCGTTTGCCGCCGATGGCGGCACGCACGCCTCTGGTAGCGAAATTGTGCGTTTTGCTGCCAACACCCAAGTAGATGCTCCACTCGTTGTCGGGCTGCGTTTGTGCGTTTAAGCCGCCTGCGCAAAGTAATAAACCGATTGCTATGATTGCCTGTTTCATCTTTTTATTACTTTGATTTGTTTGTTGTTTACTTTCAGGATATAAATGCCTGTCGGAAAGGAAGATATATCAATGGTTGTTTGCTCGCTTTGGGCTGAAAAATGCCGCATCAGTTGTCCGTTGAGGTTGTAGATTTCGATTCTGTCGCCGGTTTTAATGGCGGTGTCTTTAATCACAACAGTCCCCGATGTGGGGTTGGGATGGCTTGAGGGGGCATCCACCTCCACCCGTTGGAGCGAGGTGGCATCCATCATCTGTTGGAGTTTTATGGGGCAGGATTGCAGCGTTTGTCCGGCGGTGGTGGTCAGGCGCACAGAGTATTCAGTCGTGTAGATGTCAGGCAGTGTCAAGTCGCTGAAATGCAGATTGCCCGCTGTTTCGCCCGCCATATCGACACCATTTTGCTGCCATTGGTATGCCACAAATTCATAGTCATACAGGTCAGGGTTGCTGCGCACCGACAGCACGTTGTCCCAAATTTGCACGATGAGGTTGGATATGCAGGTAAAATCGCGTCCGTTGCCGCCGCTGTTGCCGCCGCCGCGTAGCCAGGGATAAATCGCGTCCGGAAATTTCTGCGAAGTGCCCTCCGTAATTTGATAAACCACCTCAAATTGCGTGCCCACGTCCACCGGCATAGCGAATTTCGGCGCATCGAATGCGAGGTACGACTCCGTTGGCACGGTCATCGTCTTCGGCAGTTTTTCGAGGCTGCCGCTGCCATACTCCGCAAAAGTAGGCTCAAACGGCTGACTGGCAACTGTGTCGCCATCCACAACAAGATGAACGGTCGCGGAGACTTTCTCCTGCATAATCGGCATCTGAATGAACAGCCCCCACAGTTGGCAATTTTCATCCGCGGTGTAGGATTTGGTAACCTTGCTGCTTTTGCTCGGACTTCTGCCGTCCAAAGTGGAATTTACTTCCCTGATGCGCTTGAATGGATTGTCGGCGTGCGGGTCGTATCCTGCACACCGCGTGGCGGACGAATTATTGGCTAAGGCGGCTACTAACGGGTTGATTCTGTCGCTGCTGTTGGGGGTGTTGATGCTGTCTGTCCATCCGAGGGTTGTCCACCCGACATGGAGGGAGGTGAAATAATCGGACTGTCCGGTGGGCGCGGTGCCCGAGCAGGTGGATGTTCCGCCGGTTAATCCGCCGATAATCAAGCCGTTGCCGTCATAGATAGACGAGCCAGACGAGCCGCCGTGCGTGGAGCCAACAGTCCATGATGGCACTTTCCAATGCGAATCTCTATCAAAATTCGGTGCGTTACTATTCCACGAGGTGGCTTCTATGCGATTTGTTTTGCCGTATTTGGTGACCGCACCCCCCGGGTGATGCAGATTAGTGAACGGCGGCGGTGGGTCGGCATTCGCATTCCAACCCGCATAATAGGCATTATACTCTTCCGGAGGTCTGCTGTAAAATTCCAGCAGGGCGATGTCTTTCTTCCCTGAAATAGCGGCTGCACGCGCCCCTGCCAGCGACATTTCTTCCATACCCTTCATCGCCGTGCCGCACACGGGACGATTGTAATTGAAAAAAACAATGGCTGTCTGGGCTTTTTCTTGATAAAACTCGTCAAGTGCTCCCAACCTGCCATCATTCAGGCAGTGTGCGCTGGTATAAACGTAGGTTCTGCCGTCGTTGTTGGTATTGTTTATCAAATTGCCGGAACTTATCAGCGTTCCATCGACCATCAACAAAAGGGACGAGCGCACCAATTGGGCATCGGCATCATCTGTGCACCGGGCATCCGGCATACACAAATAAGCCCCGCCACTGGGATTAGCCCATGATGCAGCATCCGGTTGAGGCTCCATACGCAGCACGCCGCGGTAGTCGTGGTTGACCTCGCCCACCACCAGCCGCCCGCGAAAGGCAGCATCGGCAGGCTCCGAATATTCCACAAAAATCGAATCGCCATACACAGGGCGCACCGGCAGCATTTTTTCGGGCGAACTGTTGCGCGCATCAAACGCCCCAATCACGTGCGAATGCTCCTTATTATACAGAAAAAGTTGCGCGCCCTCCGGAATGTCAAACTCCGTGAACAGCACATTGATGGAATAAGCCCCCTCAGAGGCAATCCCCACCTGCCAAACGCGCGTGCCATCGTCCAGCACGACCTCCGCGCCGTCGCGCCCCCGCTCAATATGCGTAACAAACTTATAAGCAAAGGAATAGACCCGCTGCATGCCCCGTTCGCTCTGCTCGTTGGCACGCAACACGGAGTCGCTGTTAAAACGCGGCATCGCGATAAAATCAGGCTTTGGAGCCCCCACACTTCGCAATTGGTGCATCTCAGGAAATCGCGGACTCCCGCCGTGGCTGATTTGCGCCCACGCACCGCTTCCGCCGCACAAACACACCAACAATATGAATAAAATGCTCTTTTTCATGGTGCAAAGGTACAATTTTTTTGCCAATCAAAAATAAGTTCGTATCTTTGCAGAAAAAATTTGCAAAATTATGAAAAAGAGCATTTTCTTCATATCGTTGGTATGTGTGTGTGTGAGCCTGAGCGGAGCCGCTCAGACGGCTCTCCCCGTGTTGCAATTCAAGGCTTCGCCTGCGGTGGCGGTGTTGAAGCCTGTTTTGTTGGATTCGGTGGATGTGAATAAGAAGGCGTTTGAGGACAAAAATTTGCTTCAGACGGTGGTGAACGGCGATGCGGTGCGCAAAAGCGGGACCGTGGTGGCGGCTTCGGCTGACAGTGTTTTGACGTTGAAAAATGCGGGAAAATACACCGCGCAGTTGCTGGCATTTAATGTGGATGCCGACCGCTATTGCAAGGCGGAACTCGCTGTTACAGCGACAGATATGCTGGAGGTGTATGTCAATGGCACCCGCGAAAAGACGAAAGAAACGGTCGAAGACAGCCTGCACAAGGCGAAGAAACTGACCATCGACCTGATGCTTGAACCGCGCCGCTACGAGGTCATAATCAAGCGTTTAGCCACTTCCGAGGCGCCCTCCGAACTCAAAGCGGTGATTACGCCGGACAAGAAAGACAGTTTGGCGCAGATTGTTGTGTCCACCACCCCCAAACGGCGGATTTTTATCAATGATATTTTGGAGGGCACCCGCCTGACGGGGGTGTCGCTGTCGCCCACGGGGCAATATTTTGTGGTGAATACGCGCCAACTTTATCCGGACGGCAAAACAACGGTGCAAAAGCAGGAAATTCGCGAGTTGAAGACCAACAAACTCATCACGCGCCTGCCCGCCGACCTGAATTTGCGGTGGATGCACGGCAAAAATCAGCTGATTTATTCGCGTAAAGGCAAGACAGACAACGACTTGGTGTTGCTCGACATTCCAAGTTTGAAGGAAACGGTTTGGGTGGAAGACCTCGCGTTTGATTCGTATCAGGCAACGCCCGATGCGCAGGCTATCGTTGTTTCGCGCAAGGAGGAAATTCCCGAAGACAAGGGCGATTTGAAGCGCGTGTTGGCGCCCGACGACCGCTCCGGGGCGTTTCGCGGGCGCAATGCGCTGTATGTGTATTCGCCTGCCGACCGCACGATGCGGCAAATTTTGTTTGGACGCGCCCATATCTATGTGGCAGACATCAGTCGCGACAGCCAAAAAGCCTTGCTGATGCGCTCGGAGCGCGACTACACCCGGCGTCCATTCTCCGTGCACACGCTCTACGAACTTGATTTGAAGACCCTCCAACTCGACACCCTGCTGCGCGATGCCTTTATGAACGGCGCCAACTATTCGCCCGACCGCAAGGAAATACTGCTCACAGGCGGCGCAGCGGCATTCAACAAACTCGGCGAAAATCTGAAATCCGAGTCCATCTCCAATGATTACAACACGCAGGCGTATATCTATAACCTGCAAACGAAACAGATTGAGCCGATTACGAAGAATTTTGACCCCGCCATTGAGAACGCGGAGTGGTCTGCTTTCGACAATAAAATCTATTTCAAGGCGGAAGACAAGGATTGTATGCACATCTATCAATACAATCCGAAGACGAAAACTTTCGCACTGCTGGACTTGCCGGAAGATATGATTTCAACGTTCCAAGTGTCTGACACACAGCCTGTTGCGCTGTTTAGAGGCGAAAAGGCGACGAATGCCTATCGGCTGTATTCCTACGATTTGATCGGCAAAAAGTCCGTGCTGCTCGACGACCCGTTTGCCGAGCAGTTAGACGAATTGACGCTGGTGCCCGCCACGCGCTGGAATTTCACGGCGCAGGACGGCACCACGATTGAGGGTCGCTTCCTCTTGCCGCCTAATTTCGACCCCGCGAAAAAATACCCGATGATTGTCTATTACTATGGCGGCACATCGCCCACGGCACGCACCTTTGAATCGTCTTACCCCTTGCAATGCTACGCCGCGCTGGGCTATGTGGTTTACACGCTAAACCCTTCCGGCACAACGGGTTATGGACAGGAATTTGCCGCTCGCCACGTCAATGCGTGGGGCAAGCGCACGGCGGACGAAATTATCGAAGGCACCCAAAAATTCGCCCGCGAACACCCCTTCGTCGATGCGTCCAAAATCGGCTGCATAGGTGCCTCTTACGGCGGATTTATGACGCAATACCTGCAAACGCAGACGCCACTCTTCGCCGCCGCCGTGTCGCACGCGGGCATCAGTGCCATCTCCAGCTATTGGGGTGAGGGCTACTGGGGCGTGGGTTACAGCGGCGTGGCGAGTGCCGACAGTTATCCGTGGAACAATCCCGACCTGTATGTGAAGCAAAGTCCTCTGTTTCAGGCAGATAAAATCAACACCCCGCTACTTTTGCTGCACGGCACCGTTGATACCAACGTCCCCATCGGCGAAAGCATCCAGATGTACAACGCCCTGAAAGTGCTCGACAAGCAGGTAGAATTTGTTACGGTGAAAGACGAAAACCACGGCATCGCCGCCCACGAGCACCGCCTCGAATGGAACAAAACCATCTACGCCTGGTTTGCCCGCTGGCTCAAAGCCCAGCCTGAATGGTGGGAGGCGTTGTATCCGGCACGATAAATATTCTGTATTTGTTTTTGCCGATAAATACGACGACGGCGGCTTTCAGGTCGGGACGGTTGCCCAAACGATGCGAACCGAGATACTGTTTTATCTGCTCCTCGCCCTCTTTTTGCAGTTTGGCAATTTCGGCGGGCTTAGTGGTGGTTTTGCAGTATTTCAGTTCCAGTATCCATTCCCATTTCACTTGGGGCAGCCGTGGGTCGCGCTGCAAATAAATATCCGTTCTGCCCGGAACGGTTTCGTATTCGCTCATCGGAATGTAAATCTTGCTCATGAACAGATATGCCAACAGCAGTGCCTGAATGTATTTTTCATCGAAATGTTTCAAATCCTGGTCGGAAAATTTACTGAACGCATTTTTTGAAACATATTCGATAAACCGGGTGATGTCGCCTTCCATTGCCGCTGCAATGATAGATTCATTCAACGGTTGCGACTGTATGGTCATCAGGGGCGAAGTTTCCCGTGTCATGCGCACGATATAGTCCCAATATAGCGTTTTGACGGAAAAATTCGGTATATCCAACCGTATTTGGTTCAGATAGGAGCCTTTGATAGTCAGCAGACCCATATAGAAAAGCAGGGAAACAAATTGTGTATCATCTTCCAGCATTTCAATGGGAAATTTTTCCAATAATTCGGAAACAATACCACCCTCTTTTATAATTTGGAGCAGCGTTTCGCGATTGCTTTCGTTTTTAAACAGCCGCCGCAACCGTCCGTAATCAATTTGCATATTCAAATCGACAATGTTTTCCGGCGGTTGTTGCCTGCTTATTATCTGTTGAAAGAAATAAAGCACCATGGCAGGATTGTAAACGCTGTGTGCGCCGTCTTTATGAAACAGATAGCCGTCATAATAGGCTTTCATATCCACATTAATATATTGGGGGTCAACGCCTGTTTCGCGCATCAGCCACTCCACCTCTTCCTGCGTGAAGCCCATCATCTCGTTGTATTTTGGTTCCATTGTCAGAACGATGGCAATGTTGTAGCCGCTGGTGAGGTCGTCGAGCATCACCGGCGAGATGCCCGTAATAAATGTGCGGTTCACGATTGACGATTTGGATGCGTTTTTCAATTTCTCATAGAAATCGCGTACTATTCCATTGGCGGCAATCATTGATTTATAGATATCCGTCCCCTGCATATTGCCCATGGCAATGAGGTCGTTGGCAAAATGGTCGTACTCGTCGATGATGAAAAAGAGTTTTACCCGGCTTTGCTCCGCAGCATCAAAGACTTTTTCCAGAGATGAGATACCCTGTCTTTCGTCCTCTATCTGCCGGATATATTTTTTCGCATCGGGAAAAATAGAATCATACAAATTAAAGAAGTTACAAACCCTGTTCTGTACATTCGTTGAGAAGGATTTTATAAAACCCTGTTCGCTCGAAGTATCCAATCCTGAAAAATCAAATTTCAGTACGGCATACGTGTTTCTTTCGGGCGTAGGATGCTTGCCGATATAAAGGTCGCCAAACAATTTATCGAAATTTTCCGCCTCATTGAGGTCGTAATAATACGACAGCGTCATAAAGAACAAGCTCTTGCCGAACTTGCGCGGGCGGATGAAAAACTGGTTGGGGTTGGCTTCTTTTTCCAACATCTCTATGTACATGGTTTTATCCACATAGGCATAGTTTTCAAGGATTATCCTCCTGAAATCCGAATTGCCATAAGGCAGCCGCTTGTAGTTCTTTGTTTCCATCTTTTGTGAAATTTAGAGTACAAAGATAAGCAAAAATTTTAGATTTACGATGTTTTATACGGCGAGGTTAATTCTTTTTTGGGGGTGCTATTTTTTAGCCTCACAGAGGCTATATTATGCATACCGTGATGAAGTGAATATGCGCTTGATTCATAAGCAGCGATGGTAAATTTGGGCACTACCGTAAACAAAATCTGCAATTTATTTTTAATAAAAAATAAATCATGCGCAATTTTGAAGATTTTTTTATGATTTTTTGCAAAAAGACTTGCAGCATTCAAAAAAAAGTCTTACCTTTGCGCCTTGTTAGGAGCGAGGACTGCTGTGATGCAAGCAGGACGCGGTCGAGACGAAGAGTTTTTATGTTGAACAATTTAAAGAAATAATGCAAATAAGATGTCAAAAATTTGTCAGATTACCGGAAAAAAAGCAATGGGAGGAAACAATGTTTCGCACTCAAACCACCGCACCAAGCGGAAGTTTGATGTGAATTTGTTTACCAAAAAGTTCTATTGGGTGGAACAGAGCTGCTGGGTGCAACTCAATCTTTCTGCCAATGGCTTGCGAACAATTAACAAAGTGGGTTTGGATGCTGCCATTAAAACGGCGGTTGAAAAAGGTTTTATTAACGTATAAATAGAGGAGACCCTAAAAAAATGGCAAAAAAAGCAAAAGGAAATCGCGTTCAGGTCATTCTGGAATGCACCGAACACAAGGCAAGTGGTCTGCCGGGCACGTCTCGCTACATCACCACGAAGAATAGAAAGAACACAACGGCTCGTTTGGAATTGAAGAAATACAATTCCATCTTGAAAAAAATGACCGTTCATAAAGAAATCAAATAAAAAAGAAAAGTCATGGCAAAAAAAACCGTTGCGGGATACCGCGAGAAGTCCGAAGGACGTTCATATTCAAAAGTGATAAAGATGGTAAAGTCGCTTAAAACAGGAGCTTACACTTTCAAGGAAGAGATGGTTCCCAACGAAGCAGTGAGCGATTATTTCAAAAAATAATTTTATACATCAATAAAAAACCTCTTTTTGATTGGAATATCTCCGGTCAGAAAAGAGGCTTTTTTGTTTGTCGGATGCGAGTGCTCGGCTTAAATTATAAGTTACCACCGGCTGCTGCTACCGCCTCCGCCTGACCTTCCGCCGCCAAAGCTGCCACCGGAACGCCCGCTACTTCTGCCGGAACGACTGCCGCCGCCGCCGGAACTGCTTGTCACACGCGGCAGTACTTTATCCGTTATTTGCGTATGATTGCAAAATTTACAAACACAGGTTTCTTTTGCCAACCCACCACTCGTAGAACTCGCTGATATAACTGTTTTTGAATGAGTCACATAAAACGCTTTAGTCTGACATTCGGGGCATTTTTTGTATTTATCGGATGGGGTATCATATTTATTTACCACAGTTTGTTGACACTGAACACAATAAAAAACATTTATATAAACAGACTTCAAGGCATCCTCCAAGGCATCTGAAGGCGTAAGATATTGATGATTGTCCTCTTTTTTGGATAAACACCGCATCATGGTGCCGCAATGAGGGCAGGGGAAAGGTTGTTGCCTGATTCTTTTTCCCAACACTTTTTTGTATAAATATCCGGGTAGGAGCAAAAGCAAGCTGCCGCAGAAAATCAGCCCAAGGAAAAGATAGTTAATATCCACGAAAGCGGCAAAGAGCATATACAAACCCGGTATCGGGAAAAGCATTAAAACAGTAGCTGTCAGACAGCCAAGCCCTGTTTTTTGCCGTTTTTTAGAGGACATAAATGCTTCGTAGCGTTTTTGATTATTGGGAAAATTCGTATCCTTTTTGATTTCGTTTGCTATACTTCGTTCCGAAAAAAGGAAAATAAACAGCGTAAGAGCGTAAAATATTCCTATGACAATCAGCATTGTATGCCAATTGATAGGAGGGAGGTCGTCTGCGCCCGTATTGCTTTCAAAATATTCCTCCGTCGAGTCTTCGATTTCGCCGCCCGCCATTGGCTCTTCGCGAATGTAGGAGGCGACACGTTGCACTCCGGCAAATATTCCGGCATCGTAATCGCCATTTTGGAACTCTGGAGTCATCGTTTGCCTTTGTATTCGGTTGCAGATGACATCGGGCAAGATGCCTTCAAGCCCATAGCCCACTTCAAAACGAACAGTCCGCTGGTCGAGCACAAACAAAATCAGCAAACCGTTGTCCAACCCTTTTTTACCAATCCCCCACGCCTCAAACAGATGCACAGCAAAATTCTCAATAGTTTCATCGCCAATGGAATTGAGCATTACAACAGCAACTTCAGCCTGAGTATCCGCTTCGAGCGATTGCAAAACGGCGTTGATTTGCGAAACGGCGGGCGCACTCAAAATGCTGTCGGGATTGCTAACAAAATTGGTCGCGTCCGCTCTTTTGGGATTCGGAACGGTTTTTACAGTATATTCCTGTGATTTTTCGGAATCACTGCTTTGTCCGCATCCGGTGAGCATCAGCAGGCTCGTAGCAAATAATACTAAAATGTGTGTCGTTTTCATTGTCTATTTTTTATTTAACTATCTTTTCTCTCCTAAAAGCGGGGGCAAAAATACAAAATATTTTGTTACAAAAGTTTTTTTCTCACCGAATTTAGAAACGTTTTCATCGCCGCCGAATCTTTTTTCTCGATAATCGCCAACAGATTTGCCAATTCCATACGAATTTGTGCCAACTGACCGGGTGTGTGCGGGTTAAAGAGAATTTCCGTCAGCAAATAATCGTCCTCCGACAGCAAGCCATCGGCAATCGCCTTGTGCTTCTTAAACGTCGTGCCGGGCGCATCCTGATGCTTCATCACCGAGGCAAACACCAGCGTGGAGGCAAACGGGATGGACAGCGAATAAGCCACCGTTTCGTCGTGCTCGTCAAAAGTGTAGTCAAAAATATTCAGTTTCAGCGAGTTATACAAATCCCTAAAAAAGGCTTTGCCCAAATGCGACGACTCCGAAATGATAATCGCATTTTCGGACGAGAGATTGCCCAAATTGGCAAACGTGGGTCCAAACATCGGGTGGGTGGACACAAACGGTCGCCCAACCTCCGCGTAAAACGCTTTCAATCCGGTCTTTACGGACGCAATGTCGGAAATGATGCACGCTTCAGGCACGTAGGGCAACACCTGCCGAAACGCCGCAATGGTATATTGCACCGTCACGGCATTGATAAGCACTTCCGGCTGAAACTCAGCGATTTCCGCAGGGTCGCTCATCCGAATGCAGTTGTAGGTAAACCGCAACCGCTTGGGGTCGTTATCAAAAATCGCCACCTCGTGGTCGCTGCTCAGCACATCGGCGAAGAATGACCCCATCTTGCCTGCGCCTAATATTTGTATCTTCATAAATCTGTGTTATGTTTTTTCAAAAGCCATACTTTTGTTTTCATTGTCTTTTTCAAAGCAACTGTCGTAATGTTTCCGTATCAGGCAAAATATCGCGATATTGTTCGGGAAGTTCCGAAGCAAATTTGTAACTTGCCACGCCCATTGGCTTCGACATATCGCGAAAAGCATATTCGACAATGCCCTGTTTTTGCGATTTGCAAAGAATGATGCCTATTGACGGTTTTTCGTGCGGCAAGCGAACAAAATCGTCCAATGCCGAAAGATAAAAGTTCATTTTCCCAAGATATTCAGGCTTGAAATCGCCGCGTTTCAGTTCGATAGCCACCAAACATTGCAATTGGCGGTTAAAGAACAGTAAATCAATGAAATACTCCTGCTCTTCCACGAGCAACCGGTATTGATTGCCAACAAACGAAAAATCTTTGCCCAACGCCATGATGAACTTTTTGATATGCAGCATAATTTCACTTTCCAGCACGCGCTCGTCAGGCTCCTCTCCGGGTTCTTCGATATTGACAAAATTTAATAGATATTCGCTTTTAAACGATAATAATGCTTTTTGGCAGAGGTCGGCATCCGATATGGTGGTTTTAAAATTGTTGAGAACAGTGCCTTGCTTGTGAAACAAGTCGGATTTGAGGTTGTATCGCAATTTTTCTTTGCTCCAAAACTCAGTGGCGCACCTCTCAATATAAAAAAGGCGTTCGTCCACGGCTTGCGTTTTTGCCAAAATTTCGCAGTGATGAGAAAATCCAATGGATAAAAAGTGTTTCCACTCTATATTTCCTAAATCGCCAGCCGGTGGCTGGCGATTTGCCAACAATAAATCTCGCCTAATTTCGCCCGTTGGCAACGGGCGAATTTCAATGTTGGTGTTTTCAAATTCGCCAGACAGTGTCTGGCGATTTATAATCTCCAAATCGCCCGACACTGTCGGGCGATTTGGAATAATAGTATTCCAACTTTCGTAGAACTGCCGCATGTTTTTCATGTTGCTACTTCCAAACCCTCTCAACCCCGGCAATTCATGCTGCAACTGTTGTGAAATAACCTCAATGGCATTCGTCCCCCAAAAGCCTTTGCGGCTGTTTTCGGAAATGTATTTGCCTATGCCGAAATAGAGCGACAACATTTCGCCGTTCACCATCACTGCCGCGCGGTAGCGGCTCTGCAGGATAGCGGTTTTGATGGCTCCAATTGCCTGACTGTAATTCAAAATTGATTGCTGTTCCATAATTTTGTCATTCGCGGGCTTGACCCGTAATCCCCTGCTAATTATTGATTTAACACATCAATCTGCTGCCGAATCGACTCCTCGTGGATAGCCTCAAACACCGTTTTCATGAAATTGGGGTCTACGCCCACTTCCAGAGCCTGCTGACTGCGCTTGTCGAGGATTTCGTCGTAGCGCGAGGTCTGCAATACCGGCATATTATGCTCCTGTTTATACTGCCCGATTTCGCGCGAGATGCGCATCCGTTTGGCTAATGCGGTCAGGAGCGAGTCGTCGATTTCGTCGATTTGCTGGCGCAACTCGGTCAAGCTTTCCGTCGTCTGCTTGGTGTCGCGCACCACTAATGTGTTGAGTATGAACGACAACACATCGGGCGTCACCTGCTGCGCTTTGTCGCTCCACGCCGAATCAGGGTCGCAGTGCGACTCGATAATCAGCCCGTCGTAGTTCAAATCCAATGCCTGTTGGCTCAGCGGCGCAATCAGTTCGCGCTTCCCGCCAATGTGGCTGGGGTCGCCGATGATGGGCAGGTTGGGCAGGCGGCGTTTCAACTCGATGGGGATATGCCACTGCGGCAGGTTGCGATACAGCGACTTGTCATACGAACTGAAGCCGCGATGAATCGCGCCGATTTTCGTAATCCCGGCGTTGTAGATGCGCTCCATCGCGCCAATCCACAACTCCAAGTCGGGATTGACCGGATTTTTCACCAAAACGGGACCCTTAAAGCCCGTTTCTTTCAACGCATCCGCCAATTCCTGCATCGCAAACGGATTAGCCGACGTGCGCGCACCAATCCACAGCAAGTCGATGCCGAAATTCACCGCTTCCATCACGTGGGCACGTGTAGCGACCTCCGTGGAGACATACATCCCCGTTTCGCGCTTCACTTTTTGCAGCCACGACAATCCGGGCGTGCCCACGCCCTCGAAGCCCCCCGGCTTGGTGCGCGGCTTCCAAATCCCCGCGCGGTAAATCTGGATATGCTTGGCAGCCAACTCCTTAGCGGTGTTCATCACTTGCTCCTCAGTCTCTGCACTGCAAGGACCGGCAATAATCAGGGGTCGCTGGTCGCGAATCCCCGGTAGTAAAATTGATTCTAATTCCATAACTTTGTTTTTAGGTAAAAGGTGGAGGGTAAAAGGTATAAGACATTAGAGTTTTTTTCTATATGCTATTAGTTTAAATAGCATTTTTGAAATACCTTCTGCCTTTTTTATCAATTCCATTCCTTCCTTTTGCAATATATAATTTAATTTTATTGCTATATATAATTGTGTTCTTAATTCTGCACAAGACCCTTTGGAAATATACAGAAACTGAACAAACTCTTTATTTGTTTGCCTTTCAAACCCTTCAGCGATATTGGACGGCACTGAAACAGCCGCCCTTTGCATCTGGTCTTTCAATCCATAATCCTTACATAATTTTAACTGTTCATAAATAGAAATTGTCAAACCCATAGATTCCTTCCAAACCAACAAATCCTCAAATCCACCAACCTCACTCTCAATCATAAAATCCTATATTTATATATATTTTCTACACCTTAAACCTTACACCCTTCACCTTAAACCCTTCACCTTAAACCTTACACCCCTTTCACCCTCCGCAACGCCTCCACCAACAGCAAATCATTGCAACAAAGCGAAATACGCACATAGCGTGCCCCATTGCTGCCAAAAATGGAGCCGGGCGTGATGAAGACGTGCGCGTTATACAATATCTCATCGGCGAGGGCTTCGCTGTTGGCGTATTGAGCGGGGATTTTGCCCCAGAGGAATAGCCCCGACTGCTTGGGGTCGAACGTGCAACCCAACGCCGTCATCATCTCTTCGGCGATTTTGCGCCGCTCGCGATACACCTTATTCATGCCGTCGTACCACTCACGCGGGGCTTGTAGGGCTTTGACGGCGGCGAGCATCATAGGTTTGAACTGCCCGCTGTCGATGTTGCTTTTCACTTTCAGCACCCATTGCACAAATTGCGCGTTGGAGGCGAGCATCGCCATACGCCAGCCGGGCATGTTTTGCGATTTGCTGAGTGAGTTCATCTCGATGCAGATGTCTTTTGCACCGTCTATCTCCAAGATACTCAGCGGGTTGTCGTTCAGGATGAAACTGTATGGATTGTCGTGGCAAATGACGATGCCGTGCTTTTTGCCGAAATCGACCAACTTTTGGAACAATTCTCTGCTCGCAGGTGCACCGGTCGGCATGTGCGGATAATTGACCCACATTAACTTGACTTTCGATAAATCCAACCGTTCAAGAGCCTCAAAATCGGGCTGCCAATTGTTTCCTTCCGTCAAATCGTAGGGGATGAGTTCGGCTTCTGCCAAGCGGCTCACCGAACTGTATGTTGGATAACCCGGATTGGGGATTAGCACCCCATTGCCGGGGTTGAGGAACGCCAACGAGATATGCAGAATACCTTCTTTGGAGCCTATCAGCGGCTGAATTTCCGTGTTGGGATTCAACTCCACGCGGTACCATTTCTTGTACCAATCGGCAAACGCCTGACGCAGTTCGGGAATCCCCACGTAGGGCTGGTAGCCGTGCACATCGGCACGGTGCGCCGCCTCACAAAGCGTGTCGATAGTCTCCGCCGACGGCGGCAAATCGGGACTTCCCACGCCCAGACTAATCACGTCCAAGCCTCGTGCGTTCATCTCGGCGACCTCCTTCAGCTTCTTTGAGAAGTAGTATTCGCTGACTGTCTGTAATCTGTTTGCCGGCTCAATTGTTTTCATACCGTTTTTCACGCCCCGTGACAATTCTTAAACTTCTTCCCACTCCCGCAGGGGCAAGGGTCGTTGCGCCCAACGGTCTTCTCTGCCTTAAATGGCTGGGGTTTTTGCGGCTCGCGGGTGTCGCGGTTTGCCACATTGCCTTGCAGGCGGCGACCGTCGGCTAACTCGTCTTTCTGCGTTCGGTAGCGCGAGAAGTCGGTTTTTTGTTCGGGCGCGGCTTGGCGCATTTCCGGCTCGCGCATAGGGAGTTGCCCACGCATCAAAATGGCTACCGTTTTGCGATTCATACTGTCCACCATCGCCTTGAAGAGGTTGAACGATTCGAGTTTGTAAATCAGCAGCGGGTCTTTGTTTTCGTAACTTGCGTTTTGCACCGAGTGGCGCAGTTCGTCCATCTCGCGGAGGTGCTCTTTCCACGATTCGTCGATGCTGTGCAGCAAAATCGCCTTTTCAAACGCTTTCACCACCTCCTTACACTCCGAATCGTTGGCGGCTTTGAGGTTGCAACTGATATTGTACATTTTCGCGCCATCGGTGATGGGCACGATGATGTTTTCGTAGCGGTCGCCCTGCTGTTTATAGACGTTTTTGATGTTGGGCAGTGCGATTTGAATCATACGGTCGTTTTTGCGCTTGAAACTTTCCATTGCCGCGGCGAAAATACGCTCTGTGAGTTCGTCTGACCGCATTTTTTGCAATTCTGCCTCGCTCACCGGCGATTCGATTGCCAAGGTCTTGGATATTTCAAATTTCAAGCCTTCGTAGTCGCCAAATCCGGCAAAATTGTCGGCAATCGCCACGGAGGTGTCGTAAATCATATTCAGCACGTCCAAGCCGATGCGTTCGCCCACCAAAGCGTGTTTGCGACGCGTGTAGATGACTTCACGCTGCGAATTCATCACGTCGTCGTATTCCAGCAGGCGTTTGCGAATGCCGAAGTTGTTTTCTTCCACCTTCTTCTGGGCACGTTCCACGGCTTGGTTGAGGAATTTGTGTTCCAGCACCTCACCCTCCTTGAAGCCCATCCTGTCCATCATTCCCGCGATGCGTTCGCTGGCAAAGAGGCGCATCAGGTTGTCTTCGAGCGACACGAAGAACACGGACGACCCCGGGTCGCCCTGACGACCGGCACGACCGCGCAACTGCCTGTCCACGCGCCGCGAATCGTGACGCTCCGTCCCGATAATCGCCAAACCGCCCGCCGCCTTCACTTCGGGCGAGAGTTTAATATCCGTACCACGACCCGCCATATTGGTTGCAATCGTAACCGTGCCCGTCTGACCGGCTTGTGCCACAATATCCGCCTCCTTCTGATGCAATTTGGCATTCAACACATTGTGCGGAATTTTGCGCATATTCAACATACGGCTCAAAAGTTCCGAAATTTCCACCGACGTGGTGCCCACCAGCACGGGGCGACCAGCCGTTTTCAGCGCGATAATTTCTTCAATCACCGCCGCATATTTTTCGCGCGCCGTCTTGTAAACGCGGTCGTTCATATCGGTGCGCGAAATCGGACGGTTGGTCGGAATCACCACCACATCCAGCTTGTAGATGTCCCAGAGTTCGCCCGCCTCCGTTTCTGCCGTACCGGTCATCCCCGCGAGTTTGTGATACATACGGAAATAGTTTTGCAGCGTGATGGTCGCAAATGTCTGTGTAGCAGCCTCTACCGTTACACGCTCCTTCGCCTCAATCGCCTGATGCAGTCCGTCGGAATAGCGGCGACCCTCCATCACGCGCCCCGTCTGCTCGTCCACAATCATCACTTTGTTGTCAATCACCACATATTCATCGTCCTTTTCAAAGAGGCAATACGCCTTCAAAAGTTGGTTCACGGTGTGCACGCGCTCCGATTTCACGGCGTAATTCTGCATCAGTTCGTCCTTCTGCGCCTGTTTTTCCTTGTCGTCGAGGGAGGCGTTCTCAATTTCGGCGATTTTGATGCCGATGTCGGGCAGCACGAAAAAGTCGGCATCGTTGGAATGCCCCGCCAGCAGTTCGTGACCCTTGTCGGTCAGTTCGATAGAGTTATGTTGCTCATCAATAATGAAATAAAGTTCGTCCGTGATGATGCCCATATCCTTGTTTTGCTGCTGCATATAAAACTCTTCCGTTTTCAGCATCCGCGCCTTCACGCCCGGCTCGCTCAGAAATTTGATGAGTGCCTTGTTTTTCGGCATCCCCTTGTAGGAGCGGAAAAGCAGTTTAAGACCTTCCTCCTGTTGCTTCTCGTCGCTGTGTTCAATCAGTTTGCGCGCCTCGGCGAGCAGATTGTTGGTAAATTTGCGTTGCACGTCCACGATATGCTCGATGCGGGTGCGGTATTCCTCAAACAGTTGGTCTTCGCCCTTGGGCACGGGTCCCGAAATAATCAACGGCGTGCGCGCATCGTCAATCAAGACCGAATCCACCTCATCCACAATCGCGTAATTGTGTTTGCGCTGCACGAGGTCGGCGGGGCTAATCGCCATATTATCGCGCAGATAGTCGAAACCAAACTCGTTGTTGGTGCCAAACGTGATGTCGGCTTCGTAGGCTTTGCGCCGCTCGTTGGAGTTCGGGCGATGCTTGTCGATGCAATCCACAGACAGCCCGTGGAACATATACAGCGGACCCATCCACTCCGAGTCGCGCTTCGAGAGGTAGTCATTGACCGTCACCACGTGCACCCCGTTGCGCGTCATCGCGTTGAGAAACACCGGCAGCGTCGCCACCAGCGTTTTACCTTCACCGGTCGCCATTTCGGCGATTTTTCCCTTGTGCAGCACCACCCCGCCGAACAACTGTACATTATAATGTATCATATCCCACGTGATTTCGTTGCCGCCCGCCATCCAATGGTTTTTGAAAACGGCGGTGTCGCCGTCGATGGTAACAAAATCCTGTGTAGTAGCCAATTGGCGGTCAAAATCGGTTGCCGTTACGCGGATTTCTTCGCTCTGCGCAAACCGCCGCGCCGTGTCTTTCACAATCGAAAACACCTCCGGCAGGATTTCCTCCAGCGTTTTTTCGTGCGTTTCCGTCACGTCTTTTTCGATTTTGTCGATTTCCGCCCACACCCGTTCGCGGTCTTCGAGTTCGAGACTGTCGATAGAAGCCCTCAGTTCGGCAATTCGCGCCGTTTCTGTTGCCACGCGCGACTGAATATCAGCCATCAATTCCTGCGTGCGACTACGCAAATCATCATTCGACAATTTTTCGATATTGGGATACGCCGCAAGCACTCGTTGCACATACGGGTCAATCTCCTTGAGGTCGCGCTGGGATTTGTTCCCAAACACCTTTGATAAAACAGCGTTAAAACCCATTTTATTTATTAGTTGTTAAATTGTTAATCACAAATTTCGGGCACAAAGGTAGGCATTTTTTTTCAAAAAACGGTAAGTAATAAGCCCGGCTAAATCTTTTTTGGGGTACTATTTTTTTTTGTTTATAATTATTGGATATTTTATTGTACCTTTGCAGCATAAAATTAAATACAAAGAGATGACACAAGAAAAATTAATGGAAGAAGTTAAGCAAGTGCGTGACCCTAAAGCGATTGCCGCATTATATTCTTATGCTTTTTTCATAAACAAAGGGATTAGTTCTCTACCGGAGAAAAAAAATCCATTCCGAAATATGAAACACCATCATTCTGAGTTTTCTTCAGAGGAGGTTATAAATGAACTTAGACAAGAGAGGGTTCTGATATGATTGCATATTTCGACTCATCCGCAATTGTTAAACTCCTTCTTGATGAGAAAGAGTCGTTAGTTTTAGAGGAAGCCGTTGCGCAAATGTGGGACAAGGGCTACCGTATCGTTTCTTCATATTTGGCAGAAACCGAGGTGCGACGAGCAGTTCAGAAACTGGGTATTTCTCAAGCAGATGTTACGGTCTTGCTTGATAAGTTTGAACTTGTTCCAATTGAATATGTGCATTATAAAAAGGCGGGGATGATAGCCATAAGCGGTGGTGAGTTTTTGAGAAGTCAGGATGCTATTCACGTTATCGTTGCCGAATCACTTGCCACGGATGTTTTTGTAACGTATGATAAACGACAGGCAAGTGTCGCAAGTGCCCGTTCGCTTTTAGTTATCTCGCCGGAGAAAAGAATAAACCCTTTTGGCTAAATAATGCGTTAATTAAAAAAAATCACTACCTTTGCAGCCGAAATTAAACATTTAATAATTTAATAAAATGAATTTAGCAACTATTCTTTTACAGGAGGCTCCTGCCCCTGAGGCAAATTACAGTAGCCTTATCATGATTGTGCTTCTGTTTGTTATCATGTATTTTTTCATGATTCGTCCGCAACAAAAGCAGCGTAAGGAAATCGAAAAACAGCGGGCATCGTTGGCTGTGGGCGACAAAGTGGTTACCGCCGGCGGTGTGCACGGCAAGTTGAAAGACATTAAGGAGACCACTTATGTCGTGGAAGTGGCTGACGGCGTGAAAATCACCATCGACAAAACATCTATTTTTGCCGCCCCCAATGGAACTGAAGACCGTAAATAAGGACGAATTCAAAGGCGAAATCGCTGAAATGGAGCAAAAAGCAAAGACGTTTTTCGGTAGCGAGCGTTGGCAAAATGTGCTGACTTTCCTCGTTTTCGTGGTGTTGGCTTTCGGCTTTTGGCTGTTGCAATATTTCCGTCACAATTTGGGCGGAGTTTTCTAATGACCACAACGATTGGCATCACCGGAGGCATTGGCAGCGGCAAGTCCGTTGTGTCTAAGTTGCTCGAAATCAACGGAATACCTGTTTACGACTCCGACCGCGAGGCGAAACGGCTGACGGCAACCTCGCCCGCCATTCGCCAAAAATTGACGGAGCGATTCGGGGCGGATTTGTATGCCGGCGGCAATTTGGACAAAACCCGATTGGCGGCGTTGATTTTCAACGATGCAGACAATTTGGCGTATGCCAACTCCGTCATTCATCCGGAAGTGCGGCGCGATTTTTTGAATTGGAAAGCGGGCAAAGATTGCCCCGTGGCATTGGAATCAGCCATTTTATTTGAATCGGGCTTCGCTCAATTGGCGGATGTGACGGTAACTGTGGAAGCACCTTTGCAAACAAAAATCGCCCGCGTGGTGCAGCGCGACCGGTTGTCGGAACAGGCTGTGATGGAGCGCATTAACAATCAGACCTCCGATGAGGAACGCCGCCGGCGGGCAGATTATGTCGTGGTCAACGACGGGCAGCAGGCGTTGCTGCCGCAGGTAGAGGAAGTGATGAAAGTTTTTTACACTATAAAATTATGATGATTCAAGTCATTAAATCGAAATTGCATCAGGTGACCGTCACGGAAGCCAATCTGCAGTACATCGGGAGCGTTACCATCGATGAAAATCTGATGGACGCCGCCAATCTGATTGAGGGCGAAAAGGTGCACATTGTGAACAACAACAACGGCGAACGCCTCGAAACGTATGTCATCAAGGGTGCGCGCGACTCCGGCACGATATGCCTGAACGGTGCGGCGGCGCGCAAAGTGCTGCCCGGCGATGTGGTGATTATTATGTCGTATGCGCTGATGGATTTTGAGGAAGCCAAAACGTTCAAGCCGACGGTCGTTTTCCCCGACACCACCACCAATAAACTTGTCTGACACGTTATGCTTGATTTTAAGCCGGTTACTATCGACGACAAAGACCTGATTCAGTCCTTTTTCGACAAAAGTACGTTCCGCAACTGCGACTTCTCGTTTTCCAATATCTTTTGCTGGAAGCACGCCTACGACACCACTTTTGCGGTGGAAAACGGCTGGCTATACATCCGTTTTCAGGCAAAAAATAACAAGCCGGGCTACCTTTTTCCAATTACGAATTACGAATTACGAATTACGGATTATGGGTTGTTAGGGGCTTTGGAGCGTATTGTGCGGGATGCTGCACTTCGGGGGGAGGAGGTGCGCCTGTATGCCATCACGCGGGAAATGTTTGAACAAATTGATGCGGCAATGCCCAACAAATTCAGATACCAAACCGAGCGTGCGTGGTTTGAATACCTCTACCGCTCGGACGATTTGATTTCGCTTGTCGGCAAAAAATATCAGCCCAAACGCAACCACATCAACAAATTCAAGCGCACCTATCCCGATTGGGAATACGTGCCGATTACGCGCGCAATTATCCCCGAATGCTTGGAGTTATATCGCCGCTGGTGCGAGCAGGACGGCAACAACACCCACGAAGATTCGTTGCGGGAGGAGCATTTCGCCACCGAAAAGGCATTTGCCGAATACGAAAAATTGGGCTTAATCGGCGGCGCACTGCGCATCAACGGCGAGATTTTGGCGTATTCCTACGGGCAACCCCTGACGGCAGACACCTTTGGCGTGCACGCCGAAAAAAGCCTCTACAAAATCGAGGGCGGCTTCACGATGATAAACCAACAATTCGCAGAACACAACTGCGCTAACTACCTCTATATCAATCGCGAAGAAGACCTCGGCATCGAGTCGCTCCGCAAAGCCAAAGAGTCGTATCACCCCGATTTTTTATTAGAGAAAGGGTTTTTAGTTATGAATATATAAATTTATGAATTATGATACAACAAGGAGAGAACAAACACAAACCCGCGCTCAGGGCACTTTGGAAACAATGCTTTCCGGAGGATACCGATGTATTTATTGATTTGTATTTCAGTAAGTTATACAAAAACGAGGAGGCGTTAATCGCTGTGGAACATGGGCAACCGGTCGCCTTTTTGCAGATGCTGCCCTGCGAGGTGAGAATTGATGAAAAGCAATACCCCGCGCACTATATATATGGTGTGATGACGCATCCCGACCACCGCCGCCGCGGCTATATGCACCAACTTTTGACTGCCGCACTGTCTAAATTGGACAATATGGGGGCAGATTGCGGCTATGCCTTTCTGATTCCGCAATCGCCCGAATTGGCGCAGGCTTATGCCAAATACGGCTTTTTCAATTGCGCAGACCTACGAATGATGACCGAAGAATTGCCGGTCGTGCAAATCATCCCCGCCGCGGCGCAACGCATGGTTGCCCTGCAAGATTATATCAACGAGGGAGGGACAAAATTTGATTCGGATGCCTTCCGCAGCAAATCGCCCGGTATGTTGCGTTACACAAATGATTATGCCCCTGCTGTGGCGTATTGGGAGGCGTTTATGATGCTGGATTAAAGCGTCTTCTTCCGCAGTTCAAAGTCTTTGCCGAGGTATTTTTCGCGCACAATCGGATTGGCTGACAGTTCTTCGGCGTTGCCCTGAAAGAGGACTTTGCCCTCGAAAAGGAGGTAGGCGCGGTCGGTGATGCTGAGCGTTTCGTGCACGTTGTGGTCGGTGATGAGGATGCCGATGTTTTTGTTTTTCAGTTTGCTCACAATCTGCTGAATGTCCTGCACGGCAATCGGGTCGACACCCGCAAATGGCTCGTCGAGCATAATAAACTTCGGATTGATGGCGAGGCAACGGGCTATTTCGACCCGCCGCCGCTCGCCGCCCGACAGTTGGTCGCCCAAATTTTTGCGCACCCTGCCCAAGCCAAATTCGCCAATCAGCGATTCGAGTTGCTCTTTTTGTTCGGCTTTCGACAGGTGGGTCATCTCCAACACCGCCCGGATATTGTCTTCCACCGACATTTTTCGGAACACCGAAGCCTCCTGCGGCAGGTAGCCAATGCCGTGTTGCGCCCGTTTGTAGACGGGAAATTTCGTTACTTCGAGGTCGTCGAGGTAAATATGCCCCTTTTCGGGAGTCACCAACCCCACGGTCATATAAAAAGTCGTTGTCTTGCCGGCACCGTTGGGACCCAACAGCCCCACGATTTCGCCCTGCTTCACGTCAATCGACACATGGTTGACCACCGTGCGACTGCCGTATTTCTTCACCAAATTCTCGGTGCGTAAAATATTTTGTTCCATTCGCATTTTGTAAAAACGTCCACAAAGGTACGCGATAAAATTGATTTTACCAAATCGCTGCCATCAACTTACCCCGCCGATGCACGATTTTATAATTGGGGTTTGCCTCTAAAATCAACTGTTCCAGCACTTTGGGGTCGTCGCGGAGGTGATAGGTGCAGATTGCCAACTTGGGGGCAAAGGTTTTCAACACATTGAAAGCCCCTCGCAGCATATCCCGTTCCGCGCCTTCGATGTCTGCCTTGATAAAATCGATTCGCTCCAAGCGGTTTTCTTCCACAAATTGGTCGAGGGTTGTGAGGACGATTCGCTCTGTGATTTCTTCTCCCTTGAAAACGAGCGAGTTAGTGCCGCTGTTGTATTCGTTGATGAAAATATCCGCCTCGCCTTCGCGACTGCCTAAGCCCTTTTTCACCGGATAAATCCGTCCGCCATTCAGGTCGCGCGTCTTGCACAGCCACTGAAAAGTATCTTCCACCGGCTCAAAAGCATACACCTCCGCCCCTTTGGAGGCGGCATACGCACTGAAATCGCCAATCCACGCCCCCGCATCAATCACCACATCGCCCTCCCGGACGGTTACATCGAAAGCACCGTCGGTGTAGCCATAAGGTCCCTCTGCCAACAACACGTCCATCAAGCGCACCAATGAATGGTCATAATCGTCGTTCAGGAGGCACGGAAACAGCAAAACGTCCTCAAAAACCAGATTGAGCATTTCCAATTTTTCCGGCACAGCCGAAACATCCGGCAGCCGCGCTCCATTAAAATCAAAGTAAGTTGCATCGCCGTCGTGCCTCAACCACTTTTTCGTAAAAAACCTGCTGCCGCCGAGCATATTGAGGAAAACGAAACAGAATGCCCGCGCAATTAGTTTCCAATGGTGTTTGCGCGGCATCACAACGTTTCTTTGATGATTTCGCCCACAGTGGGGTGAGGAAAAACGACCGCTTTGAGCTGCTTGGCGGTCATACCCTGCTCAATCGCGATGCCGGCGATGACTATCAGTTCCGAAGCGGGATTGCCCAGCAGATGCACGCCGAGAATGGCTCCGTCCGTGCCTTCGAGGATTTTGCACACGCCGTTGCCCTGCTCATTTTCGGCAACAAACCGTCCGGAGAATGCCATCGGCAGTTGCTTGACGGTGTAAGGGATGCCCTCTTTTTGCAGCACCTCCTCCGTTTTGCCCACGCCCGCCACCTCCGGATTGGTATAAACCACGCCCGGAATAGCCGTGTAAGACATCTTTGTCCGTAATTCGCAATTCGTAATTCGTAATTCGCCAAGTATGTGCGCCACCGCCACTTCCGCCTCGCGCACGGCAGTGTGCGCCAAAAGCGAAAAGCCTGTCACATCGCCGCAGGCGTAGATATTTGGGTCGGGGGTTTGCATAAATTCGTTGATTTTCACGCCGGCAAGGGTTGGTCGGCGACCCACGCTCAGCAGGATTTGTGCCGTGGCGAGCACCGATTTTTCGCCGTCTTTTTCGATTTCAACGGAATGGTCGGTCGCCGCCACCACCTTTGCGGCGAGGTGAAAGTCGATGCCTTTTTTCGTCAATTCGGCGCGCAGAAGGGTTGAGAGTTCCTTGTCCATACCGCCCAAAATCTCGTCAGCCATCTCCACCACCGTAACGTGGGTGCCCAGCGTGTTAAAAAACGTTGCAAACTCAATGCCAATCACGCCGCCGCCAATAATCACCAGCGAGGCGGGCACTTCCCTGTTTTCCAACGCCTCGCGGCTCGTCCAAAAAGCCGTGTCGCGCAATCCGGGAATCGGCGGAATCACCGTTTCGGAGCCGGTGCAAAGGATAAGTTTTTTTGCGGTGTAGGTTTGGTCGTTGCAGGCGATTTCAATCAGGGGATTGTCGGTCAAGCCCGTCGTGACGGACGCTTCGCCCGTTACGACCTCCACCCCCGCCTCGGTCATTTTGGCGCGGATGCCGGCGACCAATTTGCGCACCGTCTTATTTTTTCGCGCGATGATTTTGGGCAGGTCAAACGTCGGATTTTCGCACGTAACGCCGTATTTATCAGCCGTTTGCGCCGTGTGATACACCTTGGCGGAGTATAAAAGCGTCTTCGTGGGGATGCACCCCTCGTTCAAACAGACGCCTCCCAAGGCGTTTTTCTCAAACAAAACCGTTTTCAAGCCGTTCTTGCCGGCTAATTCGGCAGCCGTGTAGCCCGCAGGTCCGCCGCCAATGATTGCCAAGTCGTAGTGTGTCATAATTATTAAGAATTATAAATTATTTGCAGCAGCGTTTGCCCCACCGCCTTCATCGTTTCCCGGCTGACGGCGTCCATCGTGTCGTCCAGCGTGTGCCAATAGTCGCCAAAGCCCTTTGGGGCGTTGGGGTCGTTCTCGATGATGTCGATGCAGGGGATTTTGCGGATTTGATTGATGGGGATGTGGTCGTCGTCGCAGCCTATGCCTGTTTGTTCCACAAAATAGTCGCCGTAGCCCAGCGATTGCGCCGTTTCCCACACTTTTTTGACGATGTTATTGGCATAATACACCGAACTTTGCTCCTTGAAGAAACGTGCGCCGCGGGCACTCACCATATCCAGCAAGATGCCATATTGCGCCTTGTAGTTCGGTGTATGCGGATGATTTGCCCAATAGGTTGAGCCGAGACAGTAGCCGGAATCGCCGGAGCGGCGCGTGTCGAATGCCGGTTGCCCCCAGTCCTCCGCATCAAAAAAGATGATGTCGATGCCCACATTCGGTGCTTGCAACGCAATTTGGCGGGCAATTTCCAGCAGCACGCCGCACGCACCGGCACCGTCGTTGGCACCATCAATCGCCCGCCGGTGATTTTGCGGATTCGCATCTCGGTCGGCAAACGGACGCGAATCCCAATGAGCGCACAGCAACACACGCGTCGGCTTGTCCGGTTGAAACGCCGCGATGATATTGCGCAACGGAATCGTCTGCCGGTCATACGTCGTCACAGTCGCCTCCTGCTGGGTTATCGTTGCCCCCAACCGCCCCATTGCAGCCACAAAATAGTCGCCGCAACGTTGATGTGCCGCCGTCGCGGGCACCCTCGGACCAAATGCAACCTGCGCGGCAGTATAGGCGTAGGCACTGTCGGCATTAAACGCGGGCACGCGCAGGGCTTCGGACTGCTCAGACGAAGCGGACAACTGCGAATGGGGTTTGCCCGCACAGCCAAAAAGCAGAATTATTCCAACAAAAACAAGATTTTTCATACAAATGCGATTAAAAGAGGTGCAAATTTACGCATTTTATGTGAGCATTGCAAATTCATGTCTGAACCTTGATTTTCATAAGATTCATAAGATTAAGAAGATTGCCATCCTGTTTAAAATAGATAAAACCTGATTCCAAAATTTGGATAGCGATTTGAACTTTTAAAATTACCTTCCGAATGAAAGGGAATTGGATAATTTACAAAAAATTCAAACGTAAAGTATTTGCTTGTCCGTTTAATGAGCGATAGTTGAGGGGTGATAGAATAGTCATACCCACTGGCGTATGTTCTTTCGGAAATAAACAGAGAAGTGCCAAGAAAGGCGGGGTAACCGGCGGTATTTAAATTTTTCCGAAATTCCACACCCAAACTGTTTTCGACAAACTTATTGGAAGTGGCGGCAGCTTGCCACAGAGCGCTCCATTTTGTATTGAATTGATAGCCCAAAACAGGTTGATACGCAAATAATTGCAGGTTAGGCTCATACATTACGCCATAGCCCATCTTCAGTTTGGAGAGTATTGTGATAAATACCTCTGAGGCTGATTGTTTTTTGGTAGGGGATTGTTGAAAAATCGTAGAAGTTTCATCTGTCGAGAACTGAAAATTCAATTGATTGGGGTCTTCATTTGCAAGAATTTCAGTGTCTGTCCAACCTTCTGGAGTATAATTTTCTGTCTTTTTTAAGATTGGGTCTCTGTAATTTAATCTTTTTTCGACAGGAATTGGCAGAACAGAGTCTAATTGTAAGCTCGTTGATACAAAACTTCCATTCATATATACGATTTTATTAAGAAACAAAAAGTTTTCATCGACTGTTGTTTGCTTCAAATACCATTTCCCATTTAGTTGCTCATACACAATATTTTCGTTCGATTCTATCAGAGGTGGAGATAAAGCCGATAATGCCACGTTTCCTTTAAATTGTCCGTGTACATTGAAAGACACATAAGCCAAAGTTGCCTCATCTATCAGCATAGTCCCCCGTATTTTATCCTCATTCCCTTTGGAGTGAAACTCAATTTCGTAACAATTCCGTTCGTTATTACTCGTAATTCCATTAAATGTATAGCGGTAATTTTTAAATTTTTCGGGGTTGATATACTTCCCCCGTTTTAATACAAAATCGCGTTCTATCGGGTCGAAAGCCCCACCATAACTATATCCACCAATATTTTGCAACTCTTTATGTCTGGATTTTAAGACTTCTATTTGCCCCGGAGCCTCCTTTTTCTCTGTGTATGGTTCTTTGTAAACAGATAACACCGCCTCCACAAGTTCCAATAAACTATCTTTATAGACACCACTTTCTTGATAAAAACCTTCATAGCGCGTAGGTCTATCCGGATAATTTTCCGGAATTTTGTGGTATGCTTTTCGCAACAAAGCAATCAAAGAAGTATCCGGCATCACATAAAACTCTTTCAGAGTGTATGTTTTAGGTGTCAGTTTAATTGAAAGCGGATTAGTTGCTTTTGAAATCAACAAACTATAGGGTTCGTATCCAACACCCGTGAAATACAGGTAACTATTTGCTTTGGATGCAGGAATATCCAGTGAAAAATTTCCTTTGGCAGTCGATATTGTCCCAGCTTTATTGTCTTTTGTGTGAATGCTAATCCCGGAAATGGGACGTTGCGTTTCCTTGTCAAGAACAGTTCCTGACAAATGGATGACTTGAGCAAAAGTGCTCATTGGCACTACGAAAAAGAATAATATCAAAAAAGTCTGTTTCATAAATAAATAAATAATGTTGTTATTAAACTATCAATAATTCGCGCCTTTGTGCATCCATTTTTGCACAAAGAGCAGACGCAGTTTTATAAATCACCGTCAAACCATCCCGCAACGGCAGGATAACTTTTTCTACACGCATGTCCTGCTTGATTTTTTCGTTGAAGGCGATGATGCCTTGCGTCTGTTTGTCGCTCTGATGCGGCGATTCGAGCACCTTGCCGTCCCAGAGGGTGTTGTCTGCCAAAATCAGTCCGCCGGTATTGACGCGGTCGAAAATCAGGTCGTAATATTCGCAGTACAACCGCTTGTCGGCATCAATAAACACCATATCAAACGTCCCTTCCAGCGTTGGGAGCACGTCGAGCGCATCGCCAAGGTGCAGATGAATTTTGGCATTTAATGGTGATTTTTCAAAATTGCGGCGAATGAAATCCTCCATTTCGTCGTCTTTTTCAATGGTGTGGATTTCGCCGTTTTCAGCCAACCCCTCCGCCAAACAGAGCGTGGCATAGCCGGTGTAGGTGCCGAGTTCCAAGATGCGCTTCGGGCGTGCCATGCGCACCAGCATTTTGAGAATCCGCCCCTGCAAATGCCCCGAAATCATACGCGGACGCAGCAGATTGACGTGCGCCTCACGGCTGAGTTGCGCCAATTGGTCGCCCTCCGCATCAATATGAGCCAAAATATACTCATCAAGCAAACTCATAATTCATAACTCATAACTAAAAAAACACCGGTGTTTGAAATTTTTGGCTCGCAAGGATGTGCTCCACCTTGTTGATTTCGAGGAAGGAGGTGCCGCTGCCTGCGCCCAAACTGCCGCTGAGGTATGCCACGAGGTCGGTGCGCTCAATCATTTTTTTGTTCAGCAGTTTGTTGAGCGCGTCCAAAAGATATTGGATGGCGTCTTTGTTTTCTTTTTGATATTCCGCCCACACGCCGTAGGAGAGCGACAGGGCGCGGGTGGTTTCCTCTTTGTAGCAGATTGCCAAAACGGGGGCTTTGCCGCGGAAGGCGGCGAGGTTGCGCACCGTGCGACCGGAGTAAGAATCCGTCACAATGGCTTTTACGCCCAATTTGGTGCTGGATGTTACCGCCTGCTTCGCCAAAAACGAGGTTACATCCAAATCGTCGTCGGGGAATGGCACGCGAATATCGTTTTCCATCAACTTCGTTTTTTCGGCTTCGCGCGCAATGTTCGACATCGTGCGCACAGCCTCCACGGGGAATTTGCCGTAAGCCGTTTCGCCGCTCAACATAACGGCATCGGTGCGGTAATAAATCGCGTTGGCAACGTCCGTCACCTCGGCGCGGGTGGGTCGCGGGTTGTTAATCATCGAATGGAGCATCTGTGTTGCCACAATCACCGGTTTTTTGACGGCGATGCACTTGCGAATCAGCACGCGCTGCAAGCCGGGGATTTTTTCCTGCGGCACTTCGATGCCCAGGTCGCCCCGCGCAATCATAATGCCGTAAGCCACTTTCAGGATTTCGTCGATATTGTCTACGCCCTCCTGATTTTCGATTTTCGCGATGATTTTGATGGGGCTATTGTGCTCATCCAGAATCTTTTGGATGTCCAGCACGTCCTGTTTCGTGCGCACAAACGAATGGGCGATGAAGTCGATTTTATTTTCGATGGCGTAGAGGATATTGGTGCGGTCTTTTTCCGTCAGCGACGGCAGACTGATACGCACGCCGGGGATGTTCACGCTCTTGCGACTGCCGAGCACGGCATCGTTTAATGCCTCGATAGTCAGGTATTTAGCGTCTTTCCCAATGACCTTAAATTCGAGTTCGCCATCGTCGATAAGCAACACATCGCCGATTTTCAGGTCGTGCGTGAGGTTGGCATAATTGACCGAGATGATTTCTTTCGTCGTTTTTTGGTCGGGTGCCCCCTGAATTTTCAAAATATCGCCCGTTTTGAACGCGATAGATTCGTCGCACGCCGTGGTGCGCACTTCGGGACCTTTGGTGTCCATCAAAATGCCGATGCGGTTAGACACGGCACGCACGCTCGCAACAATTTTGTCGAACCCCTCCTGAGCGAGATGGGCAGAATTCATCCGCACCACATTCATCCCCGCCTCAAATAAATCGCGCATAAAATCCACATCGCACCGTTTGTCGGAAACTGTGGCTACTATCTTTGTTTGTTTTAACATATCATATTTGCCTTAAATCAGGATACAAAGGTACGACAAAAAAGTGAAAAAATTTGCACAATTGAAAAATAAGTTTTACCTTTGCGGTCAAAATAAAGAAAAAATTATGAATGTGTGCACAAAAAACAGAGAAAATTTAACAAAGTTTAACTGCCAAATAGTTGGTGGTCTTGATTATTTTGTTACACACACACATTCGCGCAGGCGTAAAAAATACGCATTTTTATTTATAAAAACAAGCAGATGTTGTCTTCAAAAAAGGTGGCTTTTGCCGGTTGAAAAACCTAACAGGTTTTGAAAACCTGTCAGGTTTGGAGCACTATTATGCAATGTTTAATTTTAATAAAATAAATTCAATTATGAAAACAAAGAAAATTCATTCCATTTTTTTGCTTGCTGCTCGCAATGGGCACGGCAAGCACTGTGTTCACCTCTTGCGGCAAAGACGACCCTGCGTTTCTCCCTGAACCTGTCCCTGAACCTGAACCTGTCCCTGAAATTGCCGTAGCGAGCATTAGTTTAGACAAAGCCACGCTTGAACTCGTTTTCGGCGAGAGTGCAACACTTGTTGCCGAAGTATTGCCTGCCGATGCCGAAGACAAAACCGTCACTTGGAGCAGCAGCGACAATGCGAAAGCCACGGTTAATGCCTACGGCAAAGTAACCACCGTAGCCCTCGGTAACGTAACTATCACGGCAAAAGCAGGCGACAAAACGGCTACCTGCGAAGTTGATGTTGTTCGCTTGGATATAGCAATAGAAATGGTAACCGTAGAAGGTGGCACCACCACACTCAATGGCACAGAAGTAACCATCAGTAGTTTCCAAATTGGAAAATACGAGGTTACACAAAAACAGTGGCAGGATATTATGAGAGACAACCCGAGTTCTTTTAAGGGCGAAAATTTGCCGGTAGAGATGGTGCGTTGGACAGATGCACAAGAATTTATTTCGCGGCTCAATGCGGCTACAAGCAAAAATTATCGCCTGCCCACTGAGGCAGAGTGGGAATATGCAGCTAAGGGTGGACAGAGTACGCACAACTACGAGTATAGCGGCAGCAATACGCTTGACGATGTGGCGTGGAATCGCAACAATAGCGATAGTACGACTCATGCTGTAGGCACGAAAGCCCCCAACGAGTTAGGCATTTACGATATGAGCGGTAATGTATCGGAGTGGTGCAGTGACTGGCGCGACGACGACGACTATCCATCAAGTGCAAACAACCCTACGGGTGCTACAACGGGTTGGTCCCGCGTGTATCGTGGCGGTAGCTGGTACAACATCTATACGTGGTTCTGTCGCGTGTCTAATCGCCAATTCATGTACTACGATCCCTACTACCGCTACGACCACTTAGGCTTCCGTCTGGTGCTACCGCTGTAATTTATCACAAAGAGATTTATCTAAAATAAAAACAGGGATGCTGAAAACTGATTTAGAGTAGGCACTAATTTATACAATTATATTTTTTTATGAAAACAATTTTAAAATGTGCAGGGCTTTTCCTCTTTATGAGTGTTGGGCTGCAATCGTGTGAGAAAGAAAATGTGGATGTAGATGTAGATGTAGATGTGAATGTGGATGTAGACGTTACGCCGCCACAACGTGTTGAAGAATTGACCGCCGTTCCGCAAAATCAAGCCGTGCTGTTGCAATGGACAAATCCAAGCGATAAGGATTTGAAACACATTGAAATAGCCTACGCCGGCAAATCGGAAATCGTTGCCAATGAATCCGGCAAACGAATAGAAGGATTGGAAAACGGCAAGGAATACACTTTCAGTGTGGTGGCTGTGGACAGTGCGGGAAACAAATCGGACGCGGCAACGACAACAGCAACGCCCGAGCAATATGTGAATGTGTTGCAGGGAACAGCACTCACTGCCGGCACCTATCTCAACATCGACCAATATCAATTGCAGACCGAAATAGTTTATAGCGACGGCAATTATAAACAAACACTGACCGCCGGAAGCGGCAAATATATTTGGGAAGGCAGTTTGAGTGCAGTCGATGATACGACCTATCGACTTACCTGCGAGTATTATGTAATAGATTATAGCGGGCGCAGGCACGTTTCCGATTTGATTGAGGATGTGAATGCCGCATTCTGTGTCACCAATCAAGATGTAACCTATTATATCCACGCCGCTTACGAAAAAATATCCGGCAAAGAAGGCTTCCTTCCGGGCACATACCGGCGTTACGATGAACTAACCGAAGACGGCGAAAACGGCGGAAAAGAATATTATTACATTGAGGTGGACGATTCAGGCAAAATGAAGTATTCCCCATCCGCAGTTCCGGAAGAATATACGTGGACAAATGCCGATTTGCTGAACAATGCCATCTTTTTTGTATCCTTCCACGACCGCATTTATCTTGTGAATATGCAGGATAATAGATGGTATCAGAAGCAATAATGCAGCGAAATTAAAAAAATCGCAAAAACGCTTGCGTATTTGAAAAATTAGTTGTACCTTTGCAGCAGATATCGGAAAGATAAGGTCATAGCCAATTGTGACCCGGACTGGAAACAGAGAAGATATCGAGGTCTTTCTACGGATAGGCACCCGCAGGACGGATTGGTACCGTTACTGTACGTAAATACAATGAGGCTGTCTCAAAAGGACAGCCTCATTTTTATATATATTTAATATTCCCCTATTTTTCGTACCTTTGCATCTGCAAATCAAAGATATAAGCATTATGGCAAAAGTAGTATTTAAGGATTACAGTCAAGGACAAATCAGTTTGTTCCCGACGCGGTTAGATGAGAAAATTCCGGAGGATTCGCCTGCCCGCCTTGTTAATCAAGTGGTGGATAATTTGGATATTCGTTCTATTATGGATGGGTATCAAGGCGGTGGATGCAGTGCTTACCATCCACGCATGATGTTGAAAATCGTTCTGTTTGCCTACTTGAACAATGTTTATTCGTGCAGAAAAATCGAAGACCGTTTGCGCGACAGTATTTCGTTTATGTGGCTTTCCGGCAATCACATACCCGACCATAATACCATCAACCGCTTTCGCTCGACTCATCTGAAAAAGAGTATCCATGAACTTTTTACACAGGTGATTACGCTTTTGGTGGAGATGGGACATTTGAGTTTAAATGTGGTTTATGTGGACGGCACCAAAATAGAATCCAAAGCAAATAAATACACCTTTGTTTGGCGTAAGAGTGTTGAAAAACACAAAGTGAAATTAGAAGAAAAAATACGTCAAGTGCTCCAACAGGTGGAAGAAGGCATTGCAGGGGATAATCAAGCCGATGATGAGCCCCCTACGCCCATCAATTCCGAAGAACTGAAAAAGCGCATTGCAGCCATCAATCGAGAAAACCGTAGCAAAGAAGAAGAAAAAGCGATTAAGACCGTAGAAAACAAGTACTTACCCAAGTTAGAAGAATACGAACAAAAACTTGAAACCTTAGGTAATCGCAACAGTTATTCCAAGACCGACCCCGCCGCCACTTTTATGCGGATGAAAGAAGACCACATGATGAACGGACAATTAAAACCGGCATACAACGTGCAGATAGGGACTGAAAATCAATTTA
>BNTT01000004.1 GCA_025996815.1 Bacteroidia bacterium | reverse complement strand
GCTTTTCGGTATTGCAGCGGTCTTCCCTCCGTGACCATTCCTGACGGCGTGACAAGCATTGGAGATAATGCTTTTGACGGTTGCAGCGGTCTTACCACCGTCACCATTGGTAACAGCGTGACAAGCATTGGAGATTATGCTTTTCGGGATTGCAGCGGTCTTACCTCCATTACCATTCCTGCCGGTGCAAGCATTGAGACTGATGCTTTTTACGGTTGCAGCAGTCTTACTTCCGTGACCATTAGTGGTACGGGAGCGATGGTGGATTATTATAATGGTTCTTCTCATCTACCGCCCTGGAATGATATTGAAACGTTGGTCATCAACGAGGGCGTGACAAGCATTGGAAATTATGCTTTTTACAAATGCAGCCGTCTTACCTCCGTTACCATTCCTAACAGCGTGACAAGCATTGGATGGTATGCTTTTGAGGATTGCAGCGGTCTTACCGGTGCGTTGACTATTCCTGACGGCGTGACAAGCATTGGAGATCATGCTTTTTACAATTGCGACGGTCTTACCTCCATTACCATTCCTAACAGCGTGACAAGCATTGGGATGAATGCTTTTTCCAATTGCGACGGTCTTACCTCCATTACCATTCCTAACAGCGTGACAAGCATTGGGAAGAATGCTTTTTCCAATTGCGACGGTCTCACCTCCATTACCATTCCTCTCAGCGTAAGCATTGATTATTCTGTTTTTTCCGGTTGCAGCAGTCTTACCTCTGCTACCATTAGTGGTACGGGAGCGATGGAGAATTATACTGAGCGTAACGTGCCACCACGCTGGAATGGTAAACTTTTTATTAAGACGTTGGTCATCACCGAGGGCGTGACAAGCATTGGAAATTATGCTTTTTACGCATGCAGCAGTCTTACCTCCGTCACCATTCCTAACAGCGTGACAAGCATTGGAGGGAGTGCTTTTTCCCTTTGCAGCGGTCTTACCTCCGTCACCATTCCTAACAGCGTGACAAGCATTGGAGAGCGTGCTTTTCAGGATTGCCGCGGTCTTACTTCCGTCACCATTCCTAACAGCGTGACAAGCATTGGAAATTCGGTTTTTCCCAATTGCAGCGGTCTTACTTCCGTCACCATTCCTAACAGCGTGACAAGCATTGGAAATTCTGCTTTTCAGGATTGCAGCAGTCTTACCTCCGTCACCATTCCTAACAGCGTGACAAGCATTGGAGATTGGGCTTTTTCCCGTTGCAGCGGTCTTACCTCCGTCACCATTTCTGACGGCGTGACAAGCATTGAAAGTGGCACTTTTCAGGATTGCAGCAGTCTTACCTCCGTCACCATTCCTGACGGCGTGACAAGCATTGAAAGTGGTGCTTTTTCCCGTTGCAGCGGTCTTACCTCCGTCACCATTCCTGACGGCGTGACAAGCATTGGAAATTCTGCTTTTCAGGATTGCAGCGGTCTTACCTCCGTCACCATTCCTAACAGCGTGACAAGCATTGGAAATTATGCTTTTTACAAATGCAGCCGTCTTACCTCTGTATTTTGCCTTGCTGCTATGCCGCCAACACTGGGGGTGTATGCTAGTTTTAGTGGTGTTGTCGCTACATTATATGTGCCTGCAAGTGCATTGAATACCTATCAATACGATATCAATTGGAGGAGTGCATTTAAAACAATACTTGCCATCGCAGTACCCGCTACAGACATTTCACTCGACGAAATCACTACGCTATCAGTGGGAGATACAAAGCAACTCACGGCAAGCATTTTGCCCGCCGAAGCCACCAACACAGCAGTAACGTGGAGTAGCAGCAACACGGAAGTGGCAACAGTGAGCGCAAGCGGCGAGGTAATAGCCATATCGGCAGGCACCGCCATCATCACTGTTACCACAGATGAGGGAGGCTTTACGGCAATTTGTGAGGTGACGGTAACAAACATTTCTGTAACAGGAGTAACGCTTGACAAACCGAGTATGGCACTCACGACAGGCACAACAGTCTTGCTGACCGCCATAGTAGTCCCCGCCGAAGCCACCAACACAGCAGTAACATGGAGTAGCAGCAACCCGGAAGTGGCAACAGTGAGCGCAAGCGGCATGGTAAGCGAGGTAGCAGCCGTATCGGCAGGCACCGCCACCATCACCGTTACAACCGAAGACGGAGACTTTTCGGCAGATTGTATTGTGACGGTAACAGCAAGCGGCACCGCCATCGAAACAGTTGATGCCGATAAACTGCACGTTTATCCCAACCCCACGTCAGACGTGGTGTATATCAAAAACGCCAACGGCGCAGAGATAAAAGTGTACAATCTAAGCGGCGCGTTGCTGCACCGCACCCGCGAAAGCCGTGTGGATTTATCAGGCGAGCCGAGCGGCGTTTATCTGCTGCGCGTAGGGGGTGAGACTTTGAAGGTGGTGAAGAAATAAAAAATATAGATATACAATAATATGGAAAAGATTTGTTTTGTAATTCAGCCCTTTGACGAGGAAAATACCAAGCGATACAAAAGCGTGATTAAACCTGCTATCGAAGCGGCAGGTTTAAAGCCGTATCGTGTTGATGAAGACAAAACCGTGCAAACACCGATTGAAAATATCGAAAAGAAAATCAAGGAAAGCCATATCTGCTTTGCCGATATTTCCGAAGACAATCCGAATGTTTGGTACGAATTGGGCTTTGCCATTGCGTGTGATAAAAAGTTAGTATTGGTTTGTGACGACAAACGAGTTAAATATCCTTTTGATATTCAACGAAAACATATTATAAAATACACAGCGGGCACAATGGCAGGGCATAAAAATCTCAAAAAAGAAATGACAGAGCGATTGAAAGCACTTGCAGAAAATTAAGGATTGCCGCAAAGACAGCGTATTTACCTTGCGTTTGCAGTATAAATTTTAGGTGCAATATCCGATAATTATAAATACTTATGATTGCGGATAATCAATATTTTTTTGTACCTTTGCACTTCATTTCATTTGCGAATTAAAAAATATGTTTGAAAATTTAAGTGATAGGTTAGAGCGGTCGTTTAAGTTGCTGAAAGGCGAGGGGCGGATTACCGAAATCAATGTGGCAGAGACCTTGAAGGATGTTCGCAAGGCTCTTTTGGATGCCGACGTGAACTATAAGGTGGCGAAGACGTTTACCGACACCGTCAAGGAAAAAGCCCTTGGGCAGAATGTGCTGAAAGCCGTGAAGCCGAGCGAACTGATGGTCAAAATTGTCCACGACGAACTCGCCGCGCTGATGGGGGGCGAAACTGCCGAGTTGAATCTCAAAAGCAGCCCTACCATCATTCTGATGTCGGGCTTGCAAGGCTCCGGAAAGACGACCTTCGCCGGCAAACTCGCCAAGATGCTCAAAGACAAGAAAAGCAAACACCCGCTGCTCGTGGCTGATGACATCTACCGTCCGGCGGCTATCGACCAGTTGAAGGTGCTCGGCGAGCAAATAGGCGTGCCCGTTTATGCCGAAGAAAGCAACAAAAATCCGGTCGATATTGCGCAAAACGCCATCAAGCAGGCGAAGAAAGACGGCAACGATGTGATTATCATCGACACCGCCGGTCGCTTAGCCGTTGACGAGCAGATGATGAACGAGATAGCCGCCATCAAAAAGGCAATCAACCCCACCGAAATACTCTTCGTGGTGGATGCGATGACCGGTCAGGATGCAGTGAACACCGCCAAGGAGTTTAACGACCGCCTCAATTTCACCGGCGTGGTGCTCACCAAACTCGACGGCGACACCCGCGGCGGGGCAGCCCTGTCTATCCGCTCGGTGGTGGAGAAGCCCATCAAATTTGTGGGCACGGGCGAAAAAATGGAGGCTATCGACCCCTTTCATCCGACCCGTATGGCAGACCGCATCCTGGGGATGGGCGACATCGTTTCGCTGGTAGAAAAGGCGCAGGAGCAGTTCGACGAGGAGGAAGTGCGCCGGTTGAGTAAGAAAATAGCCAAAAATCAGTTCGATTTCAACGACTTTCTGTCCCAAATCAATCAGGTCAGGAAAGTGGGCAACATCAAAGATATTGTTTCGATGATTCCCGGTGTGAGCAAGGCGATGAAAGACATTGATGTGAAGGAAGATACGTTCAAAAAAGTGGAAGCCATCATCCAATCTATGACCCCCCGAGAACGCAGCCATCCAGAGGTCTTAAACAGCATTCGCAAGTTGCGCATCGCCAAAGGTAGCGGCTCCACCGTAGCAGATGTCAACAAACTCATCAAACAGTTTGAAGATATGCGCAAGATGATGAAAATGGTGAGAGCAGGCAAAGCCCCGCAAATTCCGGGACTGGCGGCTGCAAAAAGGTAAACTCAATTAAAAATTAAAAATTACGGGGGTAGAGGTAATTTTTAATTTTTAATTTTTAATTTTTAATTATATGATTATTGACGGAAAAGCAGTTGCTGCTCAGATGAAATTGGAAATTGCCGCCGAGGTGAACGCTATCCTCGCCGCCGGAGGCAAACGTCCGCACCTCGCCGCCATCCTCGTGGGGCACGACGGCGGCAGTGAAACCTACGTTGCCAACAAGGTGCGCACGTGCGAAGAGGTGGGTTTCAAATCGTCGCTCATCCGCTACGAAAGCGATGTGACGGAGAAGACGCTCCTCGCGAAAGTTGCCGAACTCAACGGCGACCCCGACGTGGACGGATTTATCGTGCAGTTGCCACTCCCGAAGCACATTTCCGAACAAAAAGTTATCGAAGCCATCGACCACCGCAAGGATGTGGACGGCTTTCATCCCGTCAATGTCGGGCGGATGTCCATCGGCTTGCCCTGCTTCGTGTCTGCCACGCCCGCCGGCATTTTGGAACTGCTCAAACGCTACGAAATCGCCACCGCAGGCAAGCACTGCGTCGTTCTGGGGCGCAGCAACATCGTGGGCAAACCCATTGCCGCGCTGATGATGCAGAAAGCCGCGCCGGGCGATTGCACCGTCACCGTGTGCCACAGCCGCACGCAAAACATCGGCGACTATTGCCGCGATGCCGACATCATCATTGCCGCTCTCGGAGTGCCCGAATTTTTGCGCGGCGACATGGTCAAAGACGGTGCCGTGGTCATCGACGTGGGCACCACCCGCGTGCCATCCACTGAAACGAAATCGGGTTTTAAACTGAAAGGCGACGTGAAATTCGACGAAGTGGCACCCCGATGCAGCCACATCACCCCCGTGCCGGGCGGCGTGGGTCCGATGACGATTATCTCGCTGATGCGCAACACTTTATTGGCGGGCAAAAAAGAGATTTACAAATGACAATTTCACTGATTGCGGCGGTCGGAAAAAACAACGAGATTGGCTGTGGCGGCAACCTGCTGTGCCATCTGCCTGCCGATATGAAGCATTTCAGGGATATTACGACCGGTTGCACAGTGGTGATGGGACGAAAAACATTCGATTCGCTGCCCAAAGGCGCACTGCCCAACCGGCGAAACATCGTGATTAGTCGCCAACTCAACCTGAAAAGCGTCGGCGCAGAGGTCTATCCGTCGTTGGATAAAGCATTCCTCCAATTGCTCAACGACGAGGAAATTTTCATCATCGGCGGCGCACAAATCTACGAACAAACCCTCCCCCTTGCCGACAAGTTGTATCTGACCAAAATCCAAGCCGCTTTCCCCGCCGCCGACGTGTTTTTTCCGCCCATCAATCCCAAAGATTGGCTCGTGCTGAGCAGGGAAACGCATCCGGCGGATGAAAAACATCCCTATTCGTTCACGTTTGTGGAGTTGAAGCGCAACACTATTTGATTTTCACATCGCCATAAGTGCTCGACACGGTAATCTGAGCGGTAGGCGGCTGGTTTCCAATCGTCCCGACCTTTTTTACCCGATTGTTTTTTGCTTCCGAAGCGGAATATTTTACATCATAACTGTTCGACACATTTAAATCGCCATACATGAGGTTGATGTCGAATTTGGCTGATAAATCGGGATGAAGCCCGAATTTCAAATCCGAATAGTTGCCGTTGAGTTCGATATTTGCCAACTGTTTGGAGGTCTGATTGATTTTCACGTCCGAATAATTGTATTTCACGACCGCACTTTTTTCAACCGTGTCTATCTTCAAGCCGGAATACGACAGTTTCATATTGATTGTTCCAATTGTCCCGATTTTGAAATCGCCATACGCCGAAGAACTCCCCTGCAAAATGGCTTGCACCTCACCAATCTTATAATTGGTGTAGTCCGACTTCACGTCCAAGTCTTTAACCGCATTGATTTCCACATTAGCGTAGGCGGTCGAAAGTTGCAAGTCGGCGGCTTTATCTATTTTGATATTGCCATACTTGCAGGAAATGGATGGTTTGCCGACAAAGGAATTGGTATTCAGGTCGCTGTAAGCCAATTTGGCAGTAAACGCGGCATAAAAATCGTCCATTTTTATGTTCCCATACTTGAGGTCGACCGTCATCGCAACATTTCGGGGAGTAAAAATGATGTAATCAATCTTAATCTCCTCGTTTTTTACGATTTTAGGTCGAATCGTCTTGATAGACAAGACGTTGCCAATGGTGGAAATCTCAGCAACGGGCTTGTCTTTTTTGCCGTCGTAATACTGAATTTCCAACTGAATTTCTCCGGAATCTGATTCCCTGACCGTGATATTGCCATACGCCTGGTCAAATTTGACCTCTTTCATACCGGCAAAACTCTTCTTCTCAACGCGCGAAGGCGTACCCGCGTGGAGCTGCAAAGCAGCAGCACAACACAAACTAACTAATAATACTGACTTTTTCATAAAATTTATATTTTTTTTAATTTAACATTCAACATATTTTCCTAATTTCTCGTTGATGAATTGGAGTGCCCGCAAGTTCGTCTTGTAGTGCTTCACCAAATAAAAAAGTTCCAATTCTTCATTTTCGCCGGTCTGAATTTTTTCAACAAAGCGCGTATTCTCGTCCAAAAGGCTTTGCAGGTCGCGTTCCAATTGCGCCCGCGCCGGACTGTCGGTATTGTCCAATTTGCACTGAATATCAGCAATTTGCCTGTCCATTTGCCCCCTGTAAAAATGGTCGGTAGTAAGAAATTCATCCGCCATTCTTTTCTCAACCAATTGATTATCAGCCTCAACCGACGGTGTAAAAAACCGAACGCCCGCCAACACCAAAACGGCAATGGAAGCCGCAATGGACAAAACAAACGAGTATGTCATTGGGGACCTGACCCGCAATTCCCTTTTGTTCAGCCTGTTAAGCCGCTCCTCAAAGCGTTTGAAATGACCTTCATTCGGCTTCCATTGCCGTTTTGGTGTTGGCGGGCGTTCGGTTTTTTACGATTTTAGGTCGAATCGTCTTGATAGACAAGACGTTGCCAATGGTGGAAATCTCAGCAACGGGCTTGTCTTTTTTGCCGTCGTAATACTGAATTTCCAACTGAATTTCTCCGGAATCTGATTCCCTGACCGTGATATTGCCATACGCCTGGTCAAATTTGACCTCTTTCATACCGGCAAAACTCTTCTTCTCAACGCGCGAAGGCGTACCCGCGTGGAGCTGCAAAGCAGCAGCACAACACAAACTAACTAATAATACTGACTTTTTCATAAAATTTATATTTTTTTTAATTTAACATTCAACATATTTTCCTAATTTCTCGTTGATGAATTGGAGTGCCCGCAAGTTCGTCTTGTAGTGCTTCACCAAATAAAAAAGTTCCAATTCTTCATTTTCGCCGGTCTGAATTTTTTCAACAAAGCGCGTATTCTCGTCCAAAAGGCTTTGCAGGTCGCGTTCCAATTGCGCCCGCGCCGGACTGTCGGTATTGTCCAATTTGCACTGAATATCAGCAATTTGCCTGTCCATTTGCCCCCTGTAAAAATGGTCGGTAGTAAGAAATTCATCCGCCATTCTTTTCTCAACCAATTGATTATCAGCCTCAACCGACGGTGTAAAAAACCGAACGCCCGCCAACACCAAAACGGCAATGGAAGCCGCAATGGACAAAACAAACGAGTATGTCATTGGGGACCTGACCCGCAATTCCCTTTTGTTCAGCCTGTTAAGCCGCTCCTCAAAGCGTTTGAAATGACCTTCATTCGGCTCCCGGTCATCCAAAACACCCGGATTTTCCTTGATATAATTTCTCCAATCGTTCATATTCGCTTTATTTTAAAAGTTGAATTAATTTTTGTTTCGCCCGCATATATTGTATCCGCGCCGTTCCACCCGTGATATTCAAAATTTGGGCGATTTCGTCGTGGTCGTAACCTTCGAGCAGATAGAGCGTTACGATAATCCGACTTGCATCAGGCAGCCGCTCAATAGCCGCCTTCACCTGCGCCGCCCGCTCCAAAGTATGCTCCCAATCGTCCTCCTCACGGCTGTCCTCAAAGCCCTCCAGCCGCGTTTCATCGCAATCCACCACCTCCAAACGGCTCTCCCGAAGCCTGTCGATAGAGGTGTTGATGGCAATCCGAACAATCCAAGCCTCAAACGGCACCGCGCCGTCGAACTGCCGGAGCCGCGAAAACGCCTTAACAAAACTCTCCTGCATAGCATCTTCGGCATCTCCCTTATCGCGCAAAATTCGGAAGCAACTGTTAAAAACCCGCTTGTAGAAGGCTGAGTACAAGTGCATCTGCGCCCTGCGGTCGCCATCCAAGCAGCGTTTTATCATATTTTCGTCCAATTTGACCATCTCAATTATATTAACGGAAAAATTTTGAAAGTGTTACAAGGCAGGTTAAAATATTTTATGATTATCGGTTATGAAAATCCCGCCCATTCGGGCGACAGGCAAAATATCCGCTAAACAAATTTGATTTTTTTTGATTTTTTCAAAAACGCTTGCGTATCTCAAAAAAACCTCGTACCTTTGTCGCCGAATTTGTCATTGCGGGCTTGCCCGCAATCCATGAAACGAAGCGAAAATGACGAGAAAGTTAGCACATAGCAGCGTAGGGGCAACCCTTGCGGTCGTCCGGTTCAGCAGGGGCGACCGGTTTGGTGCGTGCGCCCAATTCGACCAATTCGCCTCATTGGTAGCGGGTGACCACAAGGGTTGCTTCGTGAAAAACGTACCCCCCCCCCCAACTTGCTGATTATCAGCAAGTTGCAAGCGTTTCATGAAGTAATTTATTCAAAAATAGTCAGTTGCACCGGTAACAGGGAGATATGCCCCCTTGATGCCGGTGGGCTTTTTTGTGTATTAGAACGATAATTCACAATTTTAAAAACATAAAAAATAAAAAAAAGTTATGAAAAAGAAAAAATTATTTAGTTTTTGTGCCGCCGCAGCAATGCTGCTGGGCACCGGTGCTACAAATGCACAAACTTTGTGGAACATTGGCTCGCCAACGGCAACCGATGTAGTAGCAACGCTTGACGATGTCACCCTCACCATTACTGGCACGGGGGCGATGGTGGATTATACTGAAGAAGAGAGTAGAGGGACACGACTCGGGTCCGGTAAATGGATCGAGACGTTGGTCATCAACGAGGGCGTGACAAGCATTGGAGATTATGCTTTTTCCCATCGCATCGATCTTCGCTCCGTGACCATTCCTAACAGCGTGACAAGCATTGGAGAGAGGGCTTTTTCCGATTGCCCCAATCTTCGCTCCGGGACCATTCCTAACAGCGTGACAAGCATTGGATCTGGGGCTTTTTCCGGTTGCCCCAATCTTACCGTGACCATTCCTAACAGCATGACAAGCATTGGAAAGGGGGCTTTTGAAGGTCATGCTCCTTCCTCCGGGAGCATTCCTAACAGCGTGACAAGCATTGGAGAGAGGGCTTTTTACGGTAGCGGTCTTACCTCCGTGACCATTCCTAACAGCGTGACAAGCATTGGAGGGGAGGCTTTTGCCGGAAGTCGTCTTACCTCCGTGACCATTCCTAACAGCGTGACAAGCATTGGAGATGAGGCTTTTTTCGGTACCAGAATTCTTTCCTCCGTGACCATTTCTAACAGCGTGACAAGCATTGGAGAGAGGGCTTTTGCCAAATGCAGCGGTCTTATCTCTATCACCGTAGAAGCCGGCAATGCAAATTACATAGCAGAAGATAATGTTTTGTTTAACAAAACAAAAACAACACTCATTCTGTGTGCTGCTAAAAAAGACGGGCAGATATTCGATTTCCAGTATACCATTCCTAACAGCGTTAAAAGCATTGAATTTGGGGCTTTTGCCGAATGCCGCCGTCTTACCTCCGTGACCATTCCTGACAGCGTTAAAAGCATTGGAAATGAGGCTTTTTCCGGTTGCCGCCGTCTTGCCTCCGTATTTTGCCTTGCTGCTACGCCGCCAAGCTTAGGCAATGATAATTTTACTGAGGCGAGTGCCGATACGCTGTATGTGCCTAAAAGTGCATTGAATACCTATAAAAACAATAGAAATTGGAGCAGTGCATTTGACATAATACTTGCCATTGAAGCGGAAGAAAGTTAGGTGGATGCCAAACCACTGAAACAAAACAGGCAGAGAAGCAAAAACTCTCAAAAAAAATTGGGCGAACTATTTCCTACGAAAAGCCATACGAGTAGAAGGAAAAATAAATTACAAAAAAATAAATAAAGTAAAATGAAAAAGAAAAATTTCTTTAGTTTTTGTGCCGCAGCAGCATTGTTGCTGGGCACCGGTGCTGCAAATGCACAAGAATCATGGAACATTGGCTCGCCAACGAGTACCGATGTAGTAGCAACACGTGACGGCACTACCCTTACCATTACCGGCACGGGGGCGATGGCGGATTATGCTTATGTTGGTAGAGGCGATCAATGGACATCATCACCCTGGTCCAATGCTCATCTCGAGACGTTGGTCATCAACGAGGGCGTGACAAACATTGGAGATTATGCTTTTTACGATAAATTCATTCCCGGTGCGTTGACCATTCCTAACAGCGTGAAAAGCATTGGAAAGGAGGCTTTTTTGGGTTGCAACCGTCTTACCTCCGTGACCATTGGTAACAGCGTGAAAAGCATTGGAGAGAGGGCTTTTCAGCAATGCGGCTTTCGCTCCGTGACCATTCCTAACAGCGTGACAAGCATTGGAAAGGAGGCTTTTAAGTTTTGCCACTATCTTACCTCCGTGACCATTGGTAACAGCGTGAAAAGCATTGAAGATGATACTTTTGCCGATTGCGACCGTCTTACCTCCGTGACCATTGGTAACAGCGTGAAACGCATTGGATATGGGGCTTTTTTCAGTTGCGAGAGTCTTACCTCCGTGACCATTCCTAACAGCGTGACAAGCATTGGAGAGGAAGCTTTTCGGGGTTGCATCGGTCTTACCTCCGTGACTTGCCTTGCTGCTACGCCGCCAAGCTTAGGTCAGAATTTTACTGTGGCCGATACGCTGTATGTGCCTAAAAGTGCATTGAATACCTATAAAAACAATAAAAAATGGAGCAGTGCATTTGACATAATACTTGCCATCGAATCCGCTACGAGCGTAAAAACGGAGCAGAGATAAAAGTGTATAATCTAACTGAGTTCCGGACAAGGTTAGCCCGTAGGGCAAATAACACATTGAAATTCAATCTTTTAGAAATATCCTTATCCGGAACTCAGGTAATTAAAAAATAAAGTGTTATGAAAACAGAAAATATAAAAAAATGCAATTTTAAAAATCCAAGTTGGCTTTGCTTGTTATTGCTAATTTTTCTTTTTGCGATAATAATTTGGATGTTTGCGAGTTTTCGTTGGTTTCCATTAGATATGACAAATTCTATGATTACAACTTTTATTGGTATTTTGGCGACTTTTATTGTTGTTGGGCAATATGCACAAGTGACAGAGGTTAAAAATGAATTTAGCAAGCAATTGAAAATAGTGAAAAAAGAGATACAAGAAGAAGTCAAAAAAGAGGCTGAAAAAAATAATGCAAAATTGTGGTACGGAATTTATTCACAAAGGGTTTTTTCGATATGTAATAATCAATCAGTAGATGAAAAAGACAAATGGGATATTACCTATCATGGTATACGAGCGATGTACTTTGCATATAAAGCAAACAGAAAAACGGATTTGGCAGATATGGCTGATATTGTTAAAAAACATAGTAATATCAAAAATGGCTTTGTGTCAAAAAAAGATGCCGATTGTTGTTTGAATATTTTGCGTGATATCAAAGTAGATAACAATGACAATATAAACATTATTTTCAGAAAAATTAGCGAACTATTTGTAAAAGGATGTTTGTCAGAAAAACCTGAAAAATCGTTAATTGGAGAATGGAGTTTGACCAATCCAACGCTATTAACACGTGGTACTGCATTGTTTTTCAAGGAGGACGGATTTTACAATTGGGGTGATAATTGGGGCGATGATTTTTGGTGTTTAGAAGAAGACAATAAGGTTTTAAGAATGTGGGCAGGAAGTGTGCACTCCGCTTTTGAAATTTCATTTTCAGAAGACAAAAATGAACTAACATTGACAAACAAAGCCGATAATCAAGATAAACGCATTTATAAAAGAAAAAATCCGTAATTGATATGATAAAAAAATCTTATTTTTAGCAATGTGCTTTTTCGCGGAAGATAGAGTGAAATCGTCTGAACCACGATTTTAATAAGATTTTCAGGATTAGCAGGATTGTGTAAAATGATTCTGCTATTTTTTTTTATCTTGGCAATCTTGAAAATCTTACGAAAATCAAGGTTCAGACAAGGAGAATTTTTGAAAGTGTTACAAGGCAGGATAAAATATTTTATGATTATCCGCAATCATACCACTTGGCTCTCGCTCCGTGTTCCACAGGCGCCAACAATAAAGCAAACTTTCTCATATCTCTGTAAAATTTTAAAATTATTTATCATCATATACGCTTCTACGGTGCCCCACCTTAACCACCCTAACCGTCAAAATATCATCTTTTATCGTGTAGATTATGCGATAAACACCAACCCGAATGCGATATTTATCTTCACTATCAGATAACTTTTTGCATCCAAACGGGCGCGGATTATTCACTAAACCGTTAATTGCACTTTTAATTTTCAGAAGATAATCAGGAGGTATCTTATTCAAAGATTTTAACGCCGGCTTTTCAATTGCAAGTTTGTACATCTTTTTCAATTAAAGCATCGACATAGTGATTAAACTCTTCCAAAGACACAGTTTCTGCATTTCTATGTAGCCAAATTGTGAATAAATCCCAATAGTCCTCACATCTCTGTAAGAATTGATGCCAGACAGCCCGAATGCCGTCAAAGTAAAATCTTCCGCCACTCGCGACATCCATATACCCTTTGTTTACTGCTGTTTCCATGCTCTTATATTTTTAATTTGTAATCGCCTGCAAAGGTAAGAAAAAAAGTAACACTGATAATGGGTGTTATTCGCCGTCGCCGTAGGACAAAGCCACAAATTGCTTTATGATGCTATTTAGTGGTATGATTGCGGATAATCATTAAATAAATTTATAGTTTGTATGACTAAAAAAAGTTTATTGTTAGCAATGTGCTTTTTCGCGGAAGATAGAGTGAAATTGTCTGAACCACGATTTTAATAAGATTTTCAAGATTAGCAGGATGGAGGATTGGTAGGATTTTTTTGTAATCCTGCTAATCCTAAAAATCTTATGAAAATCAAGGTTCAGACAAGAAGAAAATTTTCGTACATTTGCGAAAAATTTCAGGAAAATGAACATCATCCGCATACAAGCCACCGATTCAACAAACAGATATTTAAAGAAATTGTCGGACGGCGACCCGCATTTGCCCGAAGGGACAACGCTGGTGGCATCCGTGCAAACAGCGGGGCGCGGGCAGGCAGGCAATGGTTGGGAGGCGGAGGCGGGTAAAAACCTGACTTTCAGCGTGTTGCTGTATCCTCATTTGTTGTCTGCCCGACGGCATTTTTTGCTGTCGGAGGCGGTTGCGCTGGCGGTGGTGGAGGCGTTGGAGACGTTGAAACAGCCGTTGAAAATGGATGCGCGCGTCAAATGGCCCAACGATATTTATGTGGGCGACCGCAAAATGGCGGGTATCCTGATTGAAAATGATTGGCAGGGCGACCACATTCGGCGGTCGATTGTCGGTATTGGGCTGAATGTCAATCAGTTGGAATTTACGAGTGATGCCCCCAATCCGATTTCTATCAAGCAAATCACGGGTGCTGACACGGATTTGGATGCCTTGCTGGGCGAAATTTTGCAGCATATATATAAGGTGTATAAGCAATTGGACGATTGCAGGGGCGGCGATTTGTCGCGCCCAATCGTTGCGCAAATGTATGCCGAAAAACTTTACCGCAAAACCGGATTTTTCGATTTTGCGGATAAAAACGGGATTTTTCGCGCGGAAATTCAGTCTGTTTCCGACGATGGGCGACTGCATTTGGCGACTGCCGATGGCGAATTGCGCGCGTATGCCTTCAAGGAGGTCGCTTTCAGAACTTAAAATTGCACTTCCGGAGCCTTTTCCGAGCCTGCCTCTGCCTTGAAATAGGGCTTTTGTTGGAAGCCTGAAACGCCGGCTACGATGCTGTTCGGAAATTTGCGAATCAGGGTGTTATACCCCTGCGCCTGGTCGTTGAAGCGCGTTCGCTCGGTGGCGATGCGGTTCTCGGTACCCTCCAATTGGGCTTGCAAATCCAAGAAATTTTGATTGGCTTTCAGGTCGGGATACCGCTCCACGCTCACGAGGAGGCGGCTCAGTGCCGAACTCAGATTGCCTTGCGCCTGCTGATATTGCGCCAGCGTTTGCGCGTTCAATTTGGTGGGGTCGATTTGCACCGCAGTGGCTTGTGCACGTGCCTCAATCACGCCTGTCAGCGTATTTTGTTCGTGCGCGGCATAGCCTTTGACGGTTGCCACGAGGTTGGGCACGAGGTCGGCACGGCGTTGATACTGATTTTCGACATTCGCCCATTGCGCATTGACCTGTTCGTCGGCATTCACCATCTTATTATATGCCCCAAAATACCACAGAACGACACTCACAATGAGGAGGACAAACACCCCCAGAGTAGCCAGAATGGCGATAGTTGACTTTTTCATATAATTTTCAATTGTTAATTGTTAATTCTTTCAAAAGGCTCTTCATATTCACTTTTTTGCGAATCATCGCCTCCAAATCGACAATTGGCACGCGCTCCTGCTGCATCGTGTCGCGGTGGCGAATCGTAACCCTGTCGTCATCGAGCGTGTCGTGGTCGATGGTGATGCAAAAGGGCGTTCCAATCGCGTCCTGACGGCGATAACGCTTGCCAATCGAGTCTTTTTCGTCGTATTGGCATTGAAATTCAAATTTCAGTTCGTTCATTACTTCCAACGCCTTTTCGGGCAGCCCGTCCTTTTTCACTAACGGCAAAATACCCAACTTGACGGGTGCCAGCGCGGGCGGGAGTTGCAGCACCACGCGGGTGTCGCCGCCTTCCAGTTCCTCCTCGTGGTAGGAGGCTGCCAGCACGCTCAGGAACATTCTGTCCACGCCAATCGAGGTTTCAATCACGTAGGGCGTGTATGATTTGTTGAGTTCGGGGTCGAAATACTGCATCTTTTTGCCGGAATATTTCTCGTGGCTGCCAAGGTCGAAATCGGTGCGCGAATGGATGCCTTCCACCTCCTTGAAGCCGAATGGCATCTCAAACTCGATGTCGGTGGCGGCGTTGGCATAGTGCGCGAGCTTGTCGTGGTCGTGAAAACGGTATTTTTTGTCGCCCAAGCCCAGAGCCTTGTGCCACCCAATGCGCGTTTGCTTCCATTTTTCAAACCATTCGAGTTCTTCGCCCGGGCGCACGAAAAATTGCATCTCCATCTGTTCAAATTCGCGCATTCGGAAGATGAATTGCCGCGCCACAATCTCGTTGCGGAAGGCTTTCCCGATTTGGGCGATGCCAAACGGGATTTTCATCCGCCCGCTTTTTTGGACGTTGAGGAAATTGACGAATATGCCCTGTGCGGTCTCCGGACGCAGGTAAATTTTCAGCGCGCCATCGGCTGTCGAACCCATTTCGGTGGCGAACATCAGGTTGAACTGCCGCACCTCCGTCCAGTTGCGCGTGCCGGAAACGGGGCACACAATCTCGTAATCCACAATGATTTGGCGCAGTTCGTCGAGGTTGTTGTCGTTCAACGCCTTGGCAAAACGGGTATGCAGTTCCGTCTTTTTCGCCGCGTTTTCGAGCACGCGCGGATTCGTTTCACGAAATTTCGCTTCATCGAAGGCATCGCCGAACTTTTTCGCGGCTTTTTCGACCTCCTTGTCGATTTTGTCGTCGTATTTCGCGAGTTGTTCTTCAATCAAAACATCGGCGCGGTAGCGTTTTTTCGAGTCTTTATTGTCAATCAACGGGTCGTTGAACGCATCCACGTGCCCCGACGCCTTCCAAATCGTCGGGTGCATAAAAATGGCGGAGTCGATGCCCACCACATTGTCGTTGAGGAGCGTCATACTGTCCCACCAATACCGTTTGATGTTATTTTTCAACTCCACCCCGTTCTGACCATAGTCATACACGGCTCCCAGCCCGTCATAAATCTCCGACGAGGGAAACACAAACCCATATTCCTTGCAATGGGATACCAATTTTTTGAAAACTTCTTCTTGCTGTGCCATTTTTGAAACAATTTTATTCGCAAATTTATGCGCAAAGGTAGTAATTTTTTTTTATTTTTGAAGAAAAATCGCATTTTATTTGGATAAGTCAAAAAAAAGCACTAATTTTGCAGCGTCTAACAAGGTTCCTTGGCCGAGTGGTTAGGTACCGGTCTGCAAAACCGATGACGGCGGTTCGAATCCGCCAGGAACCTCAGTATAGCAAAAAGGGGCTGTCCTTTTGAGACAGCCCCTCGCAATTGTGAAATTTGTCGTCAAACAATAACTACACAACAGATGCTAATTCACGGCTGATTGCGTGAATGCCGTTAATTATCTTTTCGCGCTGCATTACCCTTGGCTTTTTGTGTCCTGAAGCATAATGCCCGATTTGTCGCTGATTGATACCTGTAGCCCGTGCAATGGCAGACCGTGTGAGTATGCCATCCAAGCGATGAAGCATTGCCGAAGTTTCTAATTGATACTCTAATTCATATTCGCCTTGTTGCAACCATTCCGGTAGAGCATCGCCATCATGTACACAGCCATCAATATGAAATTGGATGGCTTCTTGCAAGTCTTTTTTAAGTCCATCTAATGTTTTGTTTGTGACAACAACAAAACCATTTAATGCAGAATTTTCTGTTACACAACTGTAGTTATTTCCGCTCCAGCCTACTTTTACTTGTATTTTTTCCATTGTTTTTATTTTTTTTAGCAGGGTGGTTACTTCCACCCTGCCTGTTTCCAAATGCTGTTTAAATTTTCTTGACTTAGAACTTCGGATAGCTTGCCCCTTACGGATGCTTTTGTTTGCTTCGTTGGATGCCTGAATTGTCTGTGGTCTCCTTTCCAATAAGAGAGATACCAGTCATCGGCTTCCAACAGTTTAATTACTTCTACTACCTTGTATCGTTTCATTGTTTATTGTACTTTATTGTTTGACAGCGCAAAGGTAGTAAAAATAATACCATTGTGTAAATAAAAATGTGATTATTTCTAATATTTAACAAAGTTTAACTACTCATCGTGTTTTCTTCGGCATCCGTTCCGTCTGTGCGGTATTCGAGTTTGTCTTCTTCCGTTTCTGCGAGCTTCTCGCCTGACTTGTCTTTTTTAAAACCCTCGGTGGTGTTGCGGGTGCCTGTTTGCTCCATTGCCAATAGCAGTTCTTCGTTGGTGGCGGTAGTATTTGCAGAAGTCTTGGATGCACTCGCGCAGTTTGCGTTCGTATTTGCCGTATTTAGATTTGATAGGCGGCGTTACGAATCCGGTCGGAAAAGTCGAAGAGCGAATTTTTAAATTGAACTCTTTCTTCATCTGTAAATTCTGTTGGCTTTCCATTGCCATCCACACCGTTGAGTTTGTGATACATCCACGAAGATGATTTGCCAAAATAGCGCGATGCAATTTTTGACCAGGTAACATCCAACACAATGTCTTGCAATTGATATTTCAATGCCTTTTTCTGAGAAATAACTGCTTCCATAATATCTGCTTTTATACGCCGCAAAGGTAATACGAAAATTCGTATTAAACAAACAAAAAAGCACCTATTTTACATAAGTGCTTAATTATCATCGAAATAAAAATCAATTATGCCTTCAGCCCCAACGCTTTGATTTCTTCCGGCGTGATTTTGTTTGTGTCCATTTTTTTTGTAATTTTGTTTCACGGTGCAAAGGCAAACAATATATTTATATAATAAACGTTTTATTTACAAACAGTGCATTTTTTTAGAAAAAAGTAAAGTTATGAAAAAAGTAGAAAAATCGAATTAAAAACGAAGTACACATGAAAACAACATTAAATAGTCCTGAGGACACAGATGCTATTCTGAAATATATCGCTAAGGATTTGTCATGGCGGAAATTGTATTTCAGCAAATTCACGATTGGGCAAAAAATTCTATTTTTTGTTCCGCCCTTTTTCATTCCACTTCCGATTTATGGGATGGGTTTACTTCTTGAAGCACATTTATGGATAGCGTCTGTCGTTTGTGGAATGTTGGTGGTTGTTCCTTTTTGGGCGTTTGCCAAACAAAAAATGGCGTTTGAGAAAAAAGTTTTTGAAAAGTATTATCAATCAGACACTTGTAAAAGTATGCTTGACTTTGAATTAGAAAAATTTGCTTTGTTTTTGGGCGAACAAAACACATTTGAAAACAGACTGTTTTGGCTGGATTATTTTAAAAAGAAACTACCAGGTCCGTTTCCTCAGATTCTCACACCTATGGTTATTTTTGGTGGTTTACAATTTGCCTTCTATCAGAAGCCTGTATCTGCATTGAAATATTTTTGGACCTCTTTTGCTTTTCTATTTCTGTTGATAAGTTTTGCTCTTATAAAACCGGCGATTACAGATTTCAAATTTCGAGCCGAAGCAATCAATGGGGCATTAAAGCTGATTGGCGAATTGGATTATAGGGCATTGTAAATAGTGATGATTAGAATATTGAGATGCCCTTGGTGTAGCGTCCACGCTACGTGGAGTACAAAGAGTGAAAAATCAAACGAGTTGCGCCTGACTTAAACTGTGTATTGTTTCCTTTTGGGGATGCTCTTCCATGTATTTGAAAAAATAGTAGAGCATGGCACGCCCGAGCTTCGACAAATTTCGTTCCCCACTCAGCATCGAACTGATAGACGATTTATCTATGTCAAGCATCTTAACAAGGTCTTTGGGCTGAAGCCCTAACTGTTCCATTTTTTTGACGGCTTTTTCTTTAGAAAAATCCTCCAATTCAATTTTGGCGAACGGTACCGGACGCACATACAACGTTACATTTGCCGGAACAATCCCGTCAAACACACCTTTAGCACGTTCCACAAGTTCTTTCCCGGACAAATACTTTCCTGCCGGATTTTCCTGTTGCCAAACTTTTACTACCAATTCATTTTCTGAGGAAGCAAGAATTTTGAAGTAAATGCGCGCAAACCGCCTGTAATTAAGTTCAGACGTTTCTAACAATTCTCTTTGCTCCTTAGTGAGCGTTGAAATCAATTCTATCCCTTTCATAACTATTTAATTTTATGCTTGTTACAACCGAATTTCCGAAAATGTATTCATGTCAAAAATAGCAAGTTGCTTTTGCTGTTTCCCAAATTCGATTGCTTCGTCTTTGGTCTGAAAAACTTGACTGCTGTCGAAGTAGAATTGTTCGTTTTGTTCGTTCAGCCATCCTCCCACGATTTTGTCGTGATGCTCAGCATGTTCGATTACTTTCCGCAATCCTTCATCTCCAAAACAGTTTTGCGTTTCAATGTAAGCAACAATGTAACCACTTGTTACAAATTCCAATTCCGGAATTTTAACGGTGAATCCCTCCGGATTTTCGCTCGCGATTGTTTTAATCGCTTCAAATAAATTTGTCATAGACCTTGCGTCGTTTTTATCCTGCTGACCCGGCAGTTCTAAATACGCCACAAAGGTAACATAAAAGTTTGCAATATGCAAACTTTTTAATGATTATTTTCCCTGTTTCACAACATATTTGTCATAAGCACCTAATTATCAATGAAATATTTTTTTTATTTTTTCGAGAATTTAAAAATCCTTACTCAATTCTTCCAAATGCGCTCCGTTTTCTTGAATTTTTTTGTACCTTTGCGGAAATTATTTTTTAGAAGTCTATTAAAATAAAATTACAGAAAGATGAAAAAGACGGTTGTTCTATTGGTGGTGAGTGTGTTGCTGGCGGCGTGTGGCGAGAAGCATTTTTTGCGGGATGCGAATTATCGCAAAACGGTGCACGCGCAGTTTGAAAAACGTCAGGCGGAGGCTGTCGGCAGGCAGGATGCCTTGTTTTCGGTGTTCAACAAGCCGGATTTGACCGTTGAACAGCGGGAGGCTCTGGAATTTTTGTATGCCTATATGCCGTTGTGCGATTTGGCGGACTGTGACGGCGATTTTTTCCTGCAACAGGTGGATGCCGCTTTCCAAACGCGCACCGTTTTCGCGTGGGGACGCACCATCCCTGAGGATATTTTCAGGCACTTCGTGTTGGTCTATCGCGTCAATAATGAATATCTGGATGCGTCGCGTGTCGCCTTTTTCGACGAGTTGAAAGACCGCGTCAAGGGCTTGTCGATGGCGGATGCCGCACTGGAAGTGAACCATTGGTGCCACGAAAAAGTGACCTACCGCGGCACGGATGCCCGCACGTCGGCATCGTTGGCATTGGTCAAAACGTCGTGGGGACGCTGTGGCGAGGAATCGACCTTCGCCGTGGCAGCACTCCGGGCGGTAGGCATTCCGGCTCGTCAATGCTATACCCCGCGCTGGGTGCACACCGACGACAATCACGCCTGGGTGGAAGTATGGATAGACGGCACGTGGCACTATATGGGCGCGTGCGAGCCTGAGCCGGAATTGGACGTCGCGTGGTTTACCGGACCGGCGAAACGTGCCATGATGGTGCACACCAAGGTGTACGGGCTTTACAACGGTCCCGAAGAGAAAAATTCGCAGACACCGCTCTGCTCAATCATCAATCTCACAAGCAATTACACCCAAACGCGGACGGTGAAAGTGCGCGTAGTGGATGCCGAGAATCAGCCCGTTGCCGATGCGCGCGTGCAGTTCAAGGTCTATAATTATGCCGAATTGTATGCCATCTCGACCAACACGACCGATGCCAACGGCGAAACCTCCATCATCTCCGGCATGGGCGATTTAATGGTGTGGGCAGACAAAAACGCGGCGTATGGCTACCAAAAATCCGAGCCGTCGGCTGACCTGACGGTGGTGAAATTAGACCACCGCGCGGGCACGACTTATGCGGAAGATTACCTGATAAACGTGCCCTCGGCGCAGCCTGTCAAAGAAATCTCGGCAGAGAAAATCGCCGCCAACGTCGCCCGCCTGACGCAGGAAGACTCCATCCGCAACGCCTATATGGCAACTTTTGCCACGAAGGAATACGCCGAAAATGTGGCTTCCGAACTCGGTCTGAACAAAGCCAACACGTGGAAATATCTCGAATTGGCGCAGGGCAATTGGCAAGAAATCAAAGCATTACTCACTCTGGAAAAGAAAAATCCCAATCTGTTTCCGTTCCTCGCCACATTGAAAGCGAAGGATTTGCGCGACACCCCCGCCTCATTTTTGATGAATCACATTGCCGCACCCGCCGACGTGATGTCGCCCCGCATCGAAAACGAACTGATAACGCCCTGGCGCGGCTATTTTTCGGCAAAGGCGGCGATGAACGTGTCGGAAATCATAGCCCACATCAAGGAAACCATCACGATTGACAATGAGGCGAACTATTATAATTGTATGCTCTCGCCGCGTGGAGCGTTTGAGTTGGGCATTGCCGACAGGCGGTCGCGCAACATCCTGTTCGTGGCAATGTGTCGCGACAATAATATCCCCGCCCGCATCGAAACGGCGACGGCGAAGCCGCAATATGGGGAAAACGGACAATGGATTGACGTGGTGTTTGACCCCTCCGAAAACGCATCGTCCAACCTGCCGCAAGCGCGATTGACCCTGAAAAGCGACCCGTCGAACATCGTGAAGCCGGGCTACGAATCGCACTACACGCTGGCGGTGTATAAAAACGGCGATTTTCAGACACTGAACTACGAGGGCAACCCGCTGCTGGCGAATTTCCCCGCGACGCTCACCTTGGACGAAGGCTATTACCGCCTCTTGGTGGGCAGCCGCGCCAACGACGGCTCGGTGTTTGTGCACACAGAACACTTTGAATTGAAGAAAGACGCGCCCCAAACAGCGACCATTAAATTGCCCGAAGTAACCGGCAAACTGTTTGTGAAAGGCATCGTGGATATGAACTCGATAGTTATTCTGAACGACGGCACAAAAACGACACTAAAAGACCTCTCGCACGACAAAGGCTTGATGCTCTGCTTCATAGACCCAAGCAAAGAGCCATCCAAACACATCCTGCAAGACCTCCCCGCCGTGCAAAAGTCGCTGGAAGAATGGGCAGGAGGCATCCTGCTGATGGTTCCAAGTGATAAACAGACCTCCGCCTTCGATGCCACCGTCTTCAAGGGCTTGCCGCAGCAAACGGCGTGGGCAGCCGATGCCGACCGCACCCTGCTCAAAGCCACCGCCGGTGCCCTGCAAACCGAATTTGGCGACAACTTCCCCCTCACAGTCTATCTCACCCGCAGCGGCGGCATCATCTACTCCTCCGAAGGCTACCGCATCGGCACAGGCGAAGATGTGTTGAAGACCATCCGGCAGGAGGCAGAAAGTTATGCTAAATGCGCGGAATAAATGATTTATACCCGATGAAAAAGATTGTACTGCTCGCCTTTTCTTTGTTTGCCGGCGTAAGTGCACAGGCGACCGACCGTGAACTATGGTGTGATGCCCTCTACCGTATGGCGGCTCCCGTGCTGAGCACCATGAGTGAGGGAAAACTCCAACAGCGTATGCTGGTCGAACTCAGCCCCACGTGGGACGGTCGCGACAAGCGGGTTACCTATATGGAGGCTTTCGGACGGCTGATGGCGGGGCTGGCACCGTGGCTGGCATTGCCCGACGATGCCACGCCGGAGGGTGCACAGCGGAAGCAATTGCGTGAATGGGCATTGAAAAGTTACGCCCACGCCGTCAATCCCGACAGTCCCGATTATCTGCTGTGGCGCAAGGAGGGGCAGCCGCTGGTGGATGCCGCATTTATCGCGAGTAGTTTTTTGCGCGGCTATGACCAATTGTGGATGCCTCTGGACGCGGTAACGAAAGCGCGGTTTGTGGAGGAATTTAAGCAACTGCGCCGCATAGACCCACCTTACAACAATTGGCTGCTATTCTCGGCTACGGTCGAAACTTTTTTGAAAAAAGCGGGTGCCGATGCCGATAACTACCGCATCAGTTCGGCGTTTCATAAAATTGAGGAGTGGTATGTGGGCGACGGCTGGTATGCCGACGGGGAGCATTTTGCGTTCGACTATTACAACAGTTTTGTGATTCACCCCATGTATGTGGAGTGTCTGGAAGCGGTGAAAGACCGTCGCCACGGCGAGGCGGTGAAGCGGATGCAGCGTTTTGGGATGATTTTGGAACGGCTGATTTCGCCCGAAGGCACGTTTCCCGTGTTTGGGCGTTCCATCACCTACCGTTCGGGCGTGTTGCAACCGCTGGCTTTGCTGGCGTGGAAAGAACTATTGCCCGAAGAACTGCCCGCCGGACAGGTGCGCGCCGCGATGACGGCGGTCATCGGGCGAATGTTCGCATCCGGTCAGAATTTCAATGCCGCAGGCTATCTGACGTTAGGTTTCAACGGCTCCCAACCCAACATATCCGACCGCTACACCAACAACGGCAGCCTCTACCTCGCCTCGCTGGCATTTCTACCCTTGGGGCTGGCGGCAGACCATCCGTTTTGGACATCACCCGCCGAGGCGTGGACATCGAAAAAAGCGTGGGGCGGCGAAGCGTTCCCAAGAGACCATGCGTATTAGCAGGTCAAAATAACTAAAAGCGCATCATTTCTCGGCAATCCTGCTCCGCAGCTGGGTGCTGCTGGTGCCTTCGGTGTAGGGGAAATAGACGATTTCCACTGCCTTGTCTTCAAAATAGGCTTCGTAGCGTTTGAATCGCTCGCTGCCTTCGTAGTCGCTGCCCACAAACAGGTAGTTGTATTTTATTTCGGGGTAGGCATCTATATCCTCTCGCGGGGCGGGGATGACCTTATCGACGTATTCGATGCTTTTGACGATATCCGCGCGCTCTTCAAACGAGATGAACACCTCTTTCCCCTTGTGTGAGGCATCTCGGTGGACACCCACCACCAGATAGTCGCAACAGGCTTTTGCCCGCTTCAACAGGTTGAGATGCCCGATGTGGAAGAGGTCGAATGTGCCGCTCAGATAGCCTGTCCGCACTTGCGGCTTGTCGCCGAGGCGTCCCGATGCCTGCTTGTAGCCGTAGGATTCCAATCCGAATTGGTGCGCATCCTGATGATAGCGTGCCAAAACGCCCTTGAAGACCTGTTCATATTCGGGGATGAACAGCACGTCGCGCCGGAATGTGCGGTCTAAGATGTCGCCAGCCAGGGGTGCGGTTTGTTGCAAATCGTTGTCGCCACCATTAAATTTCGTGCCCTTGATGGAGCCGGGCGAGATGTTGAGGATGCGATTGGGCGTGCCTGCTGCTTCCAATTCGATGTTGAGGCTCTCGATGAGTGTGCACACCGCCGCTTTCGTTGCCCCATAGACGGCAAACATCGGTGAACTGAGCAGTCCGGCGATGCTCCCCATAACGGCGCAGTAGAAAGGCTCGCTGCGCTGCATTTGCGGATAAAAATGTTTGAGTATGCGGCTCACAGCCAGCGCGTTCACCTGAAAAAGATTGCAAATTTCCGTATCCGTGAGCCGGTCAAAAGCCGCCACGCGCCCAAAACCGCAGGTCAAAATCAGCGTGTCGATGTCCGAAAACCGGTTGAGCACCGCATAGTCTCTGTTCAGGAGATTGAACTGCACAAACACCGCCCGCTTGCCCAAATCCACCGCAGGCAGGCTTCTGTCCAGAATATATATTTTCGTATAGCCGCGGCGAAGCATCTCCCTGCACATCGCCAAGCCAATCCCGTTGCTGCCGCCCACTACTAATGCTATCTTGTTCATACTCACTCTTTTGTCAAATCAAGTTTTTCATTGTCCGAGCCGCGTTCAAAGTATTGTTTTTTCAGGGGATTTTTGTTGATTTCGCGGTCGAGTTGCCTGTTTTGAAACAGTTTGACTGCCACGTAGATTGCCTGACGGAAGGCTTCGGGGTCGCAAACGTTTTTGCCTGCCTTTTCGCGGCACAGCCCCTGCGCCGGAGCCGTAACCACGAACGGCAAATTGGCGGTGTAGATGGCTCCGTGCCCCGCCGTCATCGACTGAAAAGCCGACATACCCTGGTCGTGATACATCGCCAAAATGGCATCGTATTTCTTGGGCGCGTCCGTGCCGAAAAATTCATCCGCCACGAAGGGTCCGAAGCAGAACACCCCGCCGCTGGTGGCTTTCTGAATAGCCGGACGGATGATGTCGGCTTCCTCCTGTCCCGCCTGCGGGTTGAGAGCCAGCACGGCGATGCGCGGCGAAGTAATCAGAAAGTCGTGCACCAGTGCCGATTGCAATGCCTTGATGCGCTCGAAGAGTTTTTCGAGCGACAGCAACCGCGACACCTCCGACAATGGCACCGCATCCGTCGCCAGAGCAATACGCAGCGTATCTTGCAGCACGATTTTCAGGGCTTCGTCTTTTTGTTCGGGAAAAAGAACCTCGGCTGCATCCTGCGACGTGGCGGGCAGTGTAACCAGCGCGTCCACAAACCCGTTTTTCAGGTCTTCGCACGCCCTTTTCAGCGATTCGTCGGCTGCCCTGACGCTCTCGTCTGTCAGCCGCCCCGCCTCCACCAAAAAATCTTCGGGAACGACATTGACCACATTCAGGCGACCATTGCCCGGCACATCGCCCTCGCGCATATTGCTGATATTGACCAACGGCAACTCCATCATTTTCCGATGAATAGCCAAAATCTTGGCAGACCCATACACCACAGGGGTGCACACCTCATACATAGTCTGATTATCAAACGTCTTGAGAACAAGTTCGGAAGCAATCCCATTGGGGTTGCCCTGGCTGATGCCCACTTTTATTTTTTTATCGCTCATTTCTAAATTTGTATTAAAAGCAGGGCAAAGGTACAACTTTTTTCAAGAAAAAACGCTACCTTTGCAGAAAATTTCAGAAAGAATATGCAATTCATGAAAAATCAGCTTAGAAGTTATAGCAGCACGAACGGACGCAAGATGGCGGGCGCACGTGCCTTGTGGAAAGCCAACGGCATGACCACCGAGCAGATGAACAAGCCCATCATCGCGATTGTCAATTCGTTCACGCAGTTTGTGCCCGGGCACGTACATCTGCACGAAATTGGGCAATATGTAAAAGCAAAAATCGAGGAATTGGGCTGCTTCGCCGCCGAATTTAACACCATCGCCATCGACGACGGCATAGCGATGGGTCACGACGGGATGCTCTACTCGTTGCCAAGCCGCGACATCATCGCCGACAGCGTCGAATATATGGTGCAAGCCCACAAAGCCGATGCGATGGTGTGCATCAGCAACTGCGACAAAATCACGCCGGGGATGCTCATGGCGGCGATGCGCCTGAATATCCCCGCGGTATTCGTTTCCGGCGGACCCATGGAAGCCGGACGGCTCGACGGGCACGGCTTGGATTTGATTGATGCCATGGTGCAGAGTGCCGACGAATCCGTTTCGGACGAACAGGTTCGTAAAATCGAACAAAATGCTTGTCCCACTTGCGGCTCATGTTCGGGAATGTTTACCGCCAACTCGATGAATTGCCTGAATGAAGCCATCGGTTTGGCTTTGCCGGGCAACGGAACCTTGCTGGCATCCCATGCCGACCGCGAAAATTTATTTCGCGATGCCGCCCGTCTGATTGTCAAAAATGCCTATAAATATTACGAAGAAGGCGACGAAAGCGTTTTGCCGAAAAGCATTGCCACGCGAGAAGCCTTTCTGAATGCTATGACTTTGGATATTGCCATGGGCGGCTCCACAAACACGGTGTTGCATCTCCTGGCAGTGGCGCAGGAAGCGGGCGTGGACTTCACCATGCAAGACATCGACCGCCTGTCGCGCAAAACGCCCTGTCTGTGCAAAGTGGCACCGAATACCAATAAATACTATATACAAGATGTCAACCGCGCCGGCGGTATTCTCGGCATTCTTGGCGAATTGCACAAAGGCGGTTTGATTGATGCCTCTCTGAAGCGTGTGGACGGGAAAACATTGGCAGAAGCCATTGAAGAATACAATATTTGCGAGGACAGTATGTCCACAGGAGCTCTACAGCTATATACGGCGGCACCCGGCAATCAATTTAATTTGAAGTTCGGTTCACAGGAAGAATATTACGACGTGGATGAAATGGATATTGACCGCGCCGAAGGCTGCATCCGAGACATCGCCCACGCCTACAGCAAAGACGGCGGCTTAGCCGTGCTCTACGGCAATATCGCGCAGGACGGCTGCGTGGTGAAAACCGCCGGCGTGGACGAGAGCATCCTGAAATTCTCCGGCACCGCCAAAGTGTTTGATTCGCAAGAAGCCGCCTGCGATGGCATTCTGAACGGCAATGTGAAGGCAGGCGACGTGGTAGTCATCACCTACGAAGGTCCGAAAGGCGGACCCGGTATGCAGGAAATGCTTTACCCCACCTCCTACATCAAATCGCGCCACTTGGGCAAAGCCTGCGCGCTCATCACGGACGGACGCTTTTCGGGCGGCACCTCCGGCTTGTCCATCGGTCATGTATCCCCCGAAGCCGCCGCCGGCGGTGTCATCGGCTTGGTGCGGACGGGCGACACCATCACAATCAGCATTCCCGAACGCAGCATCAAGGTGGAAGTGTCCGATGAAGTCCTCGCTGCCCGCCGCAAGGAAGAAGAGGCACGAGGCAACAAGGCTTTCACGCCACCTCACCGCACGCGCACGGTTTCAAAAGCCCTGCAAGCGTATGCCTCAATGGTCAGTTCGGCAGACAAGGGAGCGGTGCGACGGATTTCTTTAATGCTTTTGGCAACACTGACGCTGTTCAGCAGTTGCTCTCTTATCGACCCCGACGACCCTCCCGAAAAGTCGACCACCTCGCCCGAGGATATAGAAATAGAAATGGTAGAGGTCATTGGCAGCGGCTTTGCCCGTATCAACGACCGAAATGTACTCCTCGTAGGTTTCCAAATGGGAAAATATGAAGTTACGCAAAAACAGTGGTTGAGCGTGATGGGTAGTTGGTACGGTCTGCCTCCCAGAACCGAGGTCGGCAAAGACGACGATTTTCCGGTGTATAACGTCAGTTGGAATGATGCACAGGATTTCATAAAAAAACTCAATGAGTTGAGCGGCAAGAGCTACCGTTTACCCACCGAAGTTGAATGGGAATATGCCGCGCGGGGCGGACTTTCTCAGGATGCCTACGCATACAGTGGCAGCGACGATATAGACAAAGTAGCGTGGTATTATATGAATTCTTATGTAACAACAACTCCCGGCGTGCACAAAGTGGGCACGAAACTCCCCAACGGGTTAGGCATTTATGATATGAGTGGTAACGTAGCTGAGTGGTGTAGCGATTGGTATAATCGGGACAACTATCCGGCAGGTTTCGACGAAAATGGACACAACCCTACCGGCGTTGAAGGCGGCACGCAACGCGTGCAGCGCGGTGGCAGTTGGGCTGTTGATGCGCCGAACTGCCGAGTGCTGGATCGCAAAGCTAATCATCCCTCCCGCTTCGACGAGGCGACGGGCTTTCGGCTGGCACACCCCAAGTAGATTCGTATCGCTTGGAAATACAAAAAATTATTGTACCTTTGCAGCCAAAAAAATGGACGATACAAAAATATTGGTTAATAAAATAGTTGAGGCACTGCAAGAGAAAAAAGGGCAGAAAATCGTGACGCTGGACGTTTCCAAACTTGACGGCTCTATTTGCAACTATTTCATTGTGGCTCAGGGCAATACGCCTACGCAGGTGTCCGCGCTTTCAGACAGCGTTTGGGACAAAGTGGGCGACGACCTGAAAGAGAAGCCGCTTGGGGCTATTGGAATGCAGGAAGCACAGTGGATTGCGATGGACTACGGCACGGTGCTCGTGCACATTTTTATCCCCGAACTGCGCAATTTCTACAATTTAGAAAATCTATGGGCAGATGCCGAAACAACAGAAATTCCGGATGACTTATGAGTACAAATGCAGTTAAAAGAAAAACTAAAAAGATGAAATTCGACCCCAACTGGGTCTATTTCGCCATTTTCGGCTTGTTGGCATATATGTTTTTTACCAACAAAGATGCTATGCCCACCGAAAAACAAATCGACTGGTCGGATTTTCAACGCCACGCGCGCGAAAATGTGTTCGCGAAGATGACGGTCAATCTCAAAGAAAATCTGGTGCTCGCCGTCGTGAAGCCGGAGCACCAAAAAGCGATTTTTGGCGATACCCTGCCTGTCGCTACCCCCAACCGGTGGACGGGCGAGATGGAGCAGCCGAGCGTGAAAGTGACGTTGCCGTCTGCCGACCGCTTTTCGGATTTCTTCGACAAAACGAAGGAGCAATACCACATCGACGCGACCGTCAAATATGAGGAGGGCGGCAATTTCTGGCTCAGTTTGTTGAGCAGTTTGTTCCCAATCCTGTTTATCGTCGTCATCTGGATGTATGCGATGCGCAAAATGGGCGGCGGCGGTGCCGGCGGCATTTTTGGCGTGGGCAACACGAAGGCGCAGATGTACGACAAAACGTCGGATGCCAACAAAAAAACCACGTTTAAGGATGTCGCAGGGCTTTCGGAAGCCAAGCAGGAAGTGGAAGAAATAGTCGATTTCTTGAAAAATCCCGACAAATATACGAAACTCGGAGCGAAAATCCCGACGGGCGCGTTGCTGGTGGGACCTCCGGGTACGGGTAAGACGCTGCTGGCAAAAGCCGTGGCAGGCGAGGCTGACGTGCCGTTTTTCTCGCTGTCGGGTTCCGATTTCGTGGAGATGTTCGTGGGCGTAGGGGCTTCGCGCGTGCGCGATTTGTTTGCCAAAGCCAAGGCGAAGGCTCCGTGTATCGTCTTCATCGACGAGATTGATGCCGTGGGGCGTGCGCGCAGCCGCAATATGGCGATGGGCGGCAATGACGAGCGCGAAAATACACTCAATCAATTGCTCACCGAAATGGACGGCTTCGGCACCAACAGCGGGGTGATTATCCTCGCGGCGACCAACCGTGCCGACATTTTGGACAAGGCGTTGCTGCGCGCAGGACGGTTCGACCGCCAAATCAACGTGGATTTGCCCGAACTGAACGACCGCAAGGAGATTTTTATTGTGCACCTGCGCGACATCAAGACCGACGAGACGGTCGATACCGAGTTTCTGGCGCGCCAAACGCCCGGATTTTCGGGTGCCGACATCGCCAACGTCTGCAACGAAGCCGCCCTGATTGCCGCCCGCAACGGCAAAGACCTGGTGCAGCGCGACGATTTTATGAATGCCGTGGACCGCATCGTAGCCGGTTTGGAGAAAAAATCGAAGATTACGACGCTCGAAGAGCGGCAAACGATAGCCCTCCACGAGGCGGGTCACGCAACGCTCAGTTGGAAGCTCGAACACGCCAACCCACTGGTGAAAGTGACCATCGTGCCGCGCGGCAAGAGCCTCGGCGCGGCGTGGTATATGCCCGAAGAGCGGCAAATCACCACCTATCAGCAGTTGCAGGACGAGATGTGCGCCACATTGGGCGGGCGCGCAGCCGAAGAACTCTCGACCGGCAAAATCTCGACCGGTGCCGCCAACGATTTGGAAAAAGTGACCAAACAAGCCTACGCCATGGTGGTCTATTACGGTATGAGCGAGCGGCTGGCAAACCTCAATTATTACGATTCAAGCGGTCAGGACTGGGGCACGTTCACCAAGCCATACAGCGACGAAACGGCGACGCTGATTGACGAGGAAGTCAAGCGCATCATTCAAGAGCAATACCTGCGTGCCAAAGAGATTTTGCAACTTAACAGGGATAAACACAAGGAGTTAGCCGATATGCTGCTGGAAAAAGAGGTCATCTATTCCGACGATTTGGAAAAAATCTTTGGCAAACGCCAATGGCTGTCGCGCTCACAAGAAATATTGCAGCAGCAAGGTCTGATTGAGCCGGAAACACCGAGTGAAGCCTCCGAGGTCGCGGAGGCGACATAAAAATAGAAAAACATAAATTTTATTTACGTATGAAAAAAAATATTTTTTATCTAACTTTCATCTCTCTTATGATGGTTACAGCAGGTTGTAAAGACAACAACAAAGTGAACGGCATTGAAGTGGCTAATTTGGACACGTCTGTGAATGCCGGCGACGATTTTTACCGGTTCGCGTGTGGCGGCTGGATGGATTCTCACCCTTTGGAAGCCGAATATGCCCGTTATGGCACGTTCGATGCGATGGGCGAGAAAAGTAAGGAACAGGTGCGCGCACTTATCGACGAGATTGCGCAGAAAAACAATGCACAAGGCACTGTGGCGCAGAAAATAGGCGACCTCTACACGCTGGCATTAGACAGCACGCGCCGCAACGCGGATGGCAACAGCCCTCTCCTGCCCTATCTGGCGCAGGTGAACAGCCTCTCCGACAAAAAGTCTATCGCCGCTACGCTGGCGTGGATGGATAACAACGGCTATTCGGCATTTTTCTATTCCGGCGTGGGTGCCGACGACAAAAACAGTGCGCTGAACATCTTCCACATCGTGCAGGGCGGCATTTCGCTCGGCGACCGCGACTATTATTTGCAACAGGATGCGCGGATGCAGGAAATTCGCTCCAAATATGTGGAAACAATCGAAAAATTGTTTGCCCTGGCAGGCTATACGCCCGAAGACGGCAAAAAAGCCTCGACTGCCGTGTTGCAAATCGAAACGCAGTTGGCACAAGCCGCTTTCACGCGCGAAAAACGCCGCGACCCGGAGGCTAACTACCACAAAATCAGCACCGCCGAATTGGCAAAAATCGCCCCTGCATTAGATTGGACGACCTATTTCAAAGACCTCGGCATCTCCGAAATCGCAGACCTGGATTTGGGACAGATTGAGCCGTTGGCAGAAGTCAATAAAATCATCCAAAAGACTGATTTGCAGGATATTAAATACTATCTCGCGTGGAAAATCATTTCCGGCTCAGCCGGTGCGCTGAGCGATGACTTCGCAGAAGCGAGTTTCGACTTTTTCGGCAAAGTGCTGTCAGGCAGAGAAGCGCAACCCGAACGCTGGAAACGCGCCGTGAACGCCATCAACGGCAATCTGGGCGAAGCCGTAGGACAACTCTACGTCGAAAAACACTTCCCGCCCGCCGCGAAAGAAAAAATGCTCGCGCTGGTCAAAAACCTGCAAACGGCATTGGGCGAACGCATCGCGAACTTAGACTGGATGAGCGACGCGACCAAGGAAAAGGCGCAGGAAAAACTCGCCTCTTTCCTCGTGAAAGTGGGCTATCCCGACAAATGGCGCGACTATTCCGCGCTCGCCATCGACCAATCGAAATCCTATTTAGACAACCTCATCGCGGCGGATAATTTTGCAGCCGCCTACGAAATCAGCAAGTGGAACAAGCCTGTGGACAAGGGCGAGTGGTATATGACCCCGCAAACGGTGAATGCCTACTACGACCCAAGCACAAACTCCATCAACTTCCCCGCCGCGATTTTGCAGCCGCCGTTCTTCAATATGGACGCGGACGACGCGGTGAATTACGGTGCCATCGGCGTGGTAATCGGTCACGAAATGAGCCACGGATTCGACGACCAGGGTCGCCAATTCGACAAAGACGGCAACCTCAACGACTGGTGGACACCCGAAGATGCCGCGAAATTCAAGGAACGCGCCCAAGTGCTGGTGGATGTGTTCGACAACATCATCGTTTTAGACTCCACGCACGCCAACGGTCGCTTCACATTGGGTGAAAACATCGGCGACCAGGGTGGTCTGCAAGTGGCTTGGCAAGCCTATCAAAACACGTTGAAAGGCAAACCGGCACCCGCCCCAATTGACGGCTACACCGGTGCACAACGCTTCTTCATCGGCTACGCCACCGTGTGGGGAGGCAACATCCGCCCCGAAGAAATCCTCCGCCGCACAAAAAATGACCCCCACGCATTGGGACGCTGGCGCGTGAACGGCGCACTGCCCCAAATTGATGCCTGGTATGAGGCTTGGAACGTGACTTCGGAAAATAATTTGTATGTTCCGAAAGAAAAGCGCGTGGCTATTTGGTAATTAAAAAAAAAGTTGTAATTTTGCAGCGTTTTAGGGCGAAGCCCTTAAACGCTGCAAAAATTGTCCTGTGGTGTAATGGTAGCACATCAGATTCTGGTTCTGCTTGTATGGGTTCGAATCCTATCAGGACAACAAAATATGCCAATACTATTAAATATGAATGCCCTACGAGTTGCGTTTTTTCTTGCAGATAATATAGGCAACAAGCCCGACCAGCACGCAAAGCCACCCCGAAAGCAGCGTGGCATTCGTTTGCAAATGAATAAAATGGGGCACCAGCAGCAGCAAAATGCCCGCCGCGACGATAATCAGACCCCAATTTTTCCAAAATTTCTGCATACGACCAAAATTCTTGCAAAGGTACAAAATAATTCTTACCTTTGCAGCACAAAAACATGTAAAAATATTTTCGATGAAGATACGGCGATTTTTTATCCCATTGTTGCTCGCAGTTTGCGTGCATACGGCGACTTTCGCACAGCACGAGGCTAATGCGCAACGCGACAATTACACGGTGTGGGTGGCTCTGTTGCTGCCGTTCACTTCGGAAGATGGCGGTCAGAATGCCACCACCAATCGTATGATAGAGTATTACGAGGGCGTTTTATTGGCACTGGAAGACCTGAAACGTATGGGCATCTCGGTGGATTTGCAGGTTGCCGACATCGGGTCGGGCGACCGTCGCCTGCAATCCTTTTTGCTCAGCGACGACCTCAAAGAGGTCGATTTGGTGATTGGCGGGCTGTCCGACAAGCATACGCAGTCTATCTCGACGTTTTGCAACAGGTATAACATCCCCTACGTGATTCCGTTTACTTCGCAGAACAACGCTGTTTTGAAATACCCCAAGGTCTATCAGGTCAATATGTCGCAGGCGGCAATCTATCCGAGAGCCTCGACGGCATTTTGCGAAAAATACCGCGATGCGAACGTGATTTTTTGCCGAGATATGGCTTTAAAAGGCAACAAAACAGATTTTTGCACACAGTTGGAGGTGGATTTGAAACTCAACCACATTGCCTACGCAAGCGTGGATGTGAACTACCTCTTTGAAAATCTCAAAACATCCTTGGTGGCTGACAGGCTGAACATTATTGTGCCCGACGACGATTCGGAGTTGCGCCTTGAACTCATGTCCCAGCCGCTCAAACTGTTTGCGGAGGTGTATCCCGACTTCCAAATATCGCTGTTTGGATACCCCACATGGCAAACGCTCACCACCAATGCGTTGCTGTATCAATTCAACGCAACGTTTTACAGTGTTTACTACGCCAATCTCACCTCGCCGGCGGTCAAAAAATTTCAGACGAATTTTCAGTACTGGTATTCGCGCAATTTGATTGCCACGTTTCCGAAATACGGGATGCTGGGCTACGACACGGCGATGTATTTTGTGCAACTGCTCGACGAATTTGGCATCGCCATCGGCGAGAATATCAACAACATCAACTATTCCGGCATACAAACAAATTTTAGGTTTGAACCGGTGGGCGCAAAAGGTGGATTCATCAATAACAGCCTCTTTTTTGTGGAATATATGCCCGACAGAAATGTTTTTGTTTCATCAGTGCAATGAAAAAACGCCTCATCACATATCTTTTTTCGCTGCTGGCGGCAACGTGTTTGGCGCAGGGGCAGGAGTTTCAACCCGAGTGGAATATGGGCGTAAACGGCGGCGTGACGCTATCCCAGATGCGCTTTAACCCGACCGTGTCGATGGGTTGGTTGCAGCAATACGCAGGCGGATTCACGTTTCGCTACATCTCGGAGAAGCATTTTGGGGTTCAAGCCGAACTGAACTATGCCATGCGCGGGTGGACGGAAAAAGAGGATTCGGTTGCCAGCTATTTCAATAGATACACCCGCTCGCTGGTGTATGCCGAAGTGCCGCTGATGACGCATATTTATGCCAATCTGGGCAAACATGCGCGAGTGGTCTTCCTTGCCGGTCCGCAGATTAGTTTCTTTTTGAATCAAAAAGTATTGGAATGTTTCAGAGACCCCAATTCGCGTTTACGCAACAATGATTATGACTATTACGACCTGAAAGCGGAACGCTTCTTCGACTACGGAATAGTCGGCGGCGCGGGGGTTGAACTGCGCACCGGTATCGGTCATTTCGTGCTGGACGGACGCTATTTCTTCGGTTTGTCGGACACCTTTGGCAACGTCAGAACGGAAGGCGACTACTTTGAAGCCTCCGGCAATCAGGTGATTTCAATCAAATTGACCTATTTCTTCAAGTAGGTGTCGCGCATGAATCATTCGGATTACTTTCGCAAGGCGCAAAACAGCAGATAAACAGCTGTTACTCCGATAATTAGAATAGAGCCTGTTTGATTGCCTGTTGCATTCACCGCCACTCCCATCAAGACAGGGAATAACGCGCCGCCGGACACACCGGTTATCATCAATCCCGAAATTTCATTCGCTTTTTCGGGGAGTGCTTGGATTGCCATGCCAAACAGGACGGCAAAAATGCAGGAGGAGGTGAATGCGATGATGCAAACCATCGCTAAGATGCCTGTTTGCGATTGCACAAAAAACAATACGGCTATCGCCAAGAGGCTTACGATGGTGTTGATACGGAAATATCTTTTCTCTGAGACTTTTGCCAGCAGGAAAGCACCCAGGAATGTGCCGATGGTGCGCGCTCCAAAATACCAACTTGAGCCGTATCCGGCGGCTTCTATGCCCAATCCCACCCTTTCCATCAATATTTTCGGCGTGGCGGTATTCATGCCGACATCCAAGCCTACGATACATAAAATGCCGAAGAACAACAATAAAATTTGTTTGTTCTTCAATAACGACAATATTTCCCCGAAAGAGGATGCTTTTTGCTCGGATTCTTCCTTGTCGATGGAGGTGAAAAATAGCCAGACGGTGGAAAGTAAGGTTACGCCGGCATAAATGGGAAACATAAACGCCCAACTGCCGAAATGCAGGGAGCAAAATCCGGCTACAATCGGTCCGAGAAACGAGGAGACGGCTTTAATGAACTGTCCGGCAGTCAAGTTGCTGGTCAGTTTATCGCCTTTTACCACATTTGTCAAAAGCGGATTCAGGGACACTTGTAAAATCGTATTTCCGATTCCCAAAAAACCGAAAGCGAGGTAGCAAATGATTTCATTGAATTGGACGAAAGGAATCAACATGCCCGCAAAGGTAATCAACATACTGATTAACACGGTGTTCTTTCTTCCTATCTTGCTCATAATCATTGCAGTAGGAACGGATAGAACTAAAAACCAAATGAAGACCATTGAGGGCAGGAAATTGGCTTCAATTTCCGACCAATGGAATTGTTCTTTGGCATACGTTACTGAGATTCCCACCAAGTCGCAGAATCCCATGATGAAAAACCCGAAAAGGACGGGGAATAATTTAGGAAAAGAATTGTTTTTTGTCATACGTTTTAAATTTTAAAAAGATATGCCCCAATTTTTATTAGGCTCAGGGCTTAACCATATTTCCAAAGTTCCTCCTGCACTGTAATCGTCATGTGTTATTTGGAACCCATTGTGTTCTTTACCATTCAAAGTAACTCGTTGGATATAACAATTTTTATCCGAATTGTTATATACTTTGATTTTAAATTGCTTTCCTTTACAATAATCCGGATTTAATTGAATGGTGATTTCATCAAATACAGGACTTGTAATATCATACACCGGATTTTGCGAACAAGTTCCTTGCAAACTGAACAATCCCAGCGACATCAGCGCACTCACGCCGCCCATCTGCCCCTGGTCTTCATCGTGTCCGCCGTATCCGGCATCGGGCGTGATGGCACCGTAGGCTTGTTCATTCACCTTGCGCACCCAATACTGCGACAGCCACGGCTTTCCTGCATAGTTGAATACATGGGCATTGGAGCACCCCGGTTGATTGGCATAACTGACGTATCCCCCTCCGTAACCAAACACAAAATCGTCTTTTTCAGACTGTTCAAAAGCATAATTCAACTTCTCGCACAGGGCGTCGTTGCCGCCCATGAGTTGCGCCAATTGGGGAATATCGTGCGATACTTGGAATGTACCTTGCCAGGCATTCGCCTCTATCCAGCCGTTACCGCTCAGGGGATTGTCATGCAGCCAATCTCCTTTTTCATTCTTTGGGAAAATCAGTTTTTGGTCGGGACGGTAGAGTTTCGTCCATCCCTGCGAGCGTTTGAGATAGTAGGCTGCTTCTTTTTTCTTTCCCATTCGGGAAGCCATTTGGGAAAGTGACCAGTCTTGAAATGCCGCTTCCAGCGAAATACCCGCATTGCCGGGGTAATATCCGTTGTCAATGTAAAACTGAAGTTCTTTTTCCCCGCCCAGCATACCACCGGGTTTATGACTCTCTACCATCGCCTTGAAAGCCTGCTTCGGCGTTGTTTTCGTGAGCATGTTTTTCTGATAGGTGCTCACAATCAATGGTGTTGCGGGGCATCCGGTCATGATGTAGGAATAACCGCCTGCTACGGGACCGCGTGGCAGTTGTCCACCGTTTTCGGCATATTGTACCAGACAGGCAGCAAAATCATCCAACACTTCGGGCCATGCCAGCCCCCAGAGGATATTCAGATTCCATTGCGTCAGCCAAAAAGCATCGGAGTTGTAGTAATGGAAACGCGCCGTGCCGTCGGCATTTTTGGGCAAAGTGCGTTTGGCAAATACGGCGCCTACAGTCACATCTCCCTCCCGTTCGCCTTGCAGATAGGTGGGATAATCGCCCGAAGCGTCGTCTAATTTGTGTCGTCCGAGCAGGGTGTGCCACAGGTCGGTGTAGAACTTGATTTGCTGTTCGTTGCTGCCGCCTTTCACGTTGATGCGTCCCAACCATTCGTTCCATTCGTTTTGCGAGGATTGACGGACGGCATCGAAATCCCATCCGCTTTTGTCCGTATTCAGGTTGTTGCGGGCATTGTTGATATCGGTATAGGAAATGGCGAATTTCACTTGTATTTCATCGCCTGCTTTTACGGTATATTTCGCAGAAACGCCGGTAGTGGGTGCATCGTAGTAACTCCGTTTCTGACCGCTACGCGAAGTTTTGTCGTTCAATCCCTGCAATGTGGTAATATCGGTTTGTCGGTCTTTATCCACCCAGCCGTCCATTTGTTCAAACGGTTTATCTGTGCGCATCACGAAATAGACCCGTATATTTTCGGGACCGCCCCACAAACGTCCGGTGGTATTGACCGAACCTTCTATCTCGGTATCGCTGACTTTGCTTATTCGGGCGTCCGTCATCGTGGCAGTTGAGAGATAGCCGCCCAAATTCAGCAATAGATGACTTACGGCGTCTTTCGTGTAGCGCAGGCGGTATAAACTGACGCGGTCGGTGGCTGTTTGTTCCACCCAGACGTTGTAGTCCTGTAAAAACAACCGATGATAACCCGGCTGCACCACTTCGCCGTCGTGCGAAAAGGTGGATTTCCATGCCTGCTCGCCTTGCGTCGGGTCAACGTTTCCGGTGACAGGCATCAGCGAAGGTCCGGTCAGCATCCAGCAATGTATCTGCGGAAAGCCCAAGACTTCGGTCGAATTATAGTTGTATCCGCCGCCATATTGATTTTTGTTGCGGGTAAGCGGCGCGGCAGAAATCATGCCGAAGGGCTGACTGCCGGTAACGAAAAAGAAATACCGTCCGCGTGCCGTTTCCACGTAGGGATTCACTTTGGACACATAATCCGTATAATCTTCTGGCGAAGGGTAGACTTCTATTTCCGACAATCCGAGTTGAGAACCGTCGCCATCGGTCACTTTAAATTTTACCCAGTTCACTTTTTTAGTCGGGAAATCCACCGTTTTTGCCAAACCGTTATTGGGAATGGCATGCACAAGGATTTTCGAGCCGTCGCTGAAAAGCAAAGTGCCTCCTGCGATGTGACTTTTAGTCGTGGCGCGGTCGTAGAGCACGATGCTGTTGATATTTCGGGGCTGTTCCCAGTCTAATTGAATCCAGGGATAATCGATTTCGCCCCAGTAAGTCATCCGGCTTGTAGAGACCCATTCTCCTTGTCCGTCAATACCGATAAGCCCATCGCAGACATTGCTGCTTGAGCTGCCGCTCATCTCCGATGAAGCGGTTGCTTTCGCCAAAGGCGCAATATTATAGGGACCTGCCGATACAAGATTCAGGCTTCCTGCTATGAAAATAAAGAGTAGTAATGTTTTCTTCATCTGTGTATGTCTATATGATTTCATTGTATTTTTCATAAACTCGCTTATTCAAGGGTAAAAGTAAATTCATCATACGGTTTTGTTCGCCATGCAAACTGTTGAGTGGTTGGCGAAGCCGCAAATAGTGGGGAAAATGTTTTTACCTTGACCGTTTTTCCGTCGGGTAAAAATTCGAGTATCCGCAGCCAACCGTCGCCGCCGTTTCCACTCCAGCCACCGCCAAGTGCCTGTGCATTGAAGACCATTTGTTGCACTTTCTTGCCTCCCGCGTTTGTATCGGTACGAAAACTCAGATGTCCCTTCTCGTCATCGGCTATCGCGATATGTCCGGCAAACACCATTTGTATGTTTGTAGAGGGTTGAACCAATTTTTTCCAGACGTCGGCTCCCCAATTGGGTCCGGCGAGCAGGTATCCTTCCTTTTCGATATGCTGTCCCTGCGGGTCCATGTAAGAATGGGTAAGCAGGATTACCGTATGGTTTTCATATTTTTTTTCCTCAATGGTTTTCTTTGCCCAGGCAAGTGTTTCATCTCTCGGTGCAAATTCGAGTACCACCACCAGGTATTTTTTCCCTTGAGGGCTTACAAACTCAAAAGAGGCATTCGTTAATGTGGGCATCTCATCTGCGTTCAGCCCGACATCTTTCAGTGATTTTTGATTCAACGGGTTCTTATCTACCGGAAAATACGTGTCAAAATTGGTCTTCCGGTTTTCCGCAGATTCGTATCCGTAATCATGATTTCCGGCAGCAAGGATGTAGGGTACTTTTCCATCCAAACGGTTAAATGCCTTGGATATAAATTCCCATTGCGATTTGCTCGGTAGATTGCCATAGATACCTGCGGGATTCAGATATTCATTTTGATTTACCAAATCGCCGGTGCACAAGACCATGCCGATATGCAACGGTTCAATGTTCTTGGCAATCCATGCAGTCATCAGTTCGAACAACGGCTGGTTGTAATCAAAACTGATATACATTTGAGGGTCGGGCAACAGGACCATCGTCCATGAAGCGGGGTCGCTTAATTTCGGTTCACTAAACTTCGTCTGCTGCGCCGAAAGTGTACCGACTGTCAGTAACAGGAATACTGCTACAATACTTTTTTTCAAAAAACAAGTTTTCATATTATTTTTATTTAATTGTTATTACAATAATTTTACAGGACCCACCACACCCATCGGATACCATTCTTGCCATTGCGCCCATGAATTACCAATATTGTTTTGGGGGTTCGATTTGAAATAATTGCCCAAGGTGGTGGTAACTTTAATTTGAATCGTTTTTTTACCTGCCTTTGCCAGATGTTCGGGGATACGGTACAAATGCCGTCCATACCAGTGACAACCTAATTTTTCGCCATTCAGCACGACTTCCGAAATGCCATAGACTTTTCCTAAATCCAACCAATTGTACGATTCCGAACTGTCAATGGTTTGTTCATACAACAAGTGACCGGCAAAAGAACGGGTTGTTTTGTCTGTTGACAAATCCGACAAGGCGGTAATGTTCCGTTTTTGTGTAGTCCCGTTAATATGCTCCATGCTCAGATGCCATTTTTGCAGTTCTGTGCCCTGTGTTTCGGCGGGGAGTAGAGGCGCCGGCGTGTCTTCGGCAGTTGTATCGAATACGATTAGTTGCGAAGCGGCCGGTGGTAAATCTAAAGTTAAGGTGTTGCCAACAGCAGCCGGATAGAGGCAGCGTTCGCCGGTTTCGATATCCCACAACCAGGCTCGCCCTTTTGATTCGGGGAAAGCGGCTTTTAATACGAACCGCTTGTCGGCGTTGCAATTGCTTACAAAGAAAATATCCTTGTCTTTCGTCCTTTGGCGTATCTGGTTGACATACAAGTTGGGCTGGTCGATTTCCATATAAGGTTTGATGCCGCATTTTTGCTGTACGCCTTTAAACCAGGCAATCAAATCGTCGCCGGGTGCTTCCACGGTAAATACCCGTGACGAATGCGTACGCTTTAAGGTGCTAATCGTCTGCGCCACTTTCCGGTCGTTCTTTTTGTAATCTTTCAGGCCGGGTGATTTATAAGGTTCTTTTCCTACAAAAATCAATTTTCCTCCTTTTTTCACGAAATTAGCCAGTTTCTCAGCCGTTGCGGGCATGATGGATTCCACTTCCACCAGGATAAGGGTATGGTATTTTCTGCTGTTATAGGTCAGGAAGCCGTTTTCTACAACACTTTGCCGGATGATGAATTCGCTTGTATAGTCGCAACTGTTCCCATTTTTGTGGATGCTGTCCCACACACTGTATTGGTATTTCGGATGCTGCGCGGGGAACGGTTCGCGTTGCGTACCATAGAGTGCCCACATATCGGCAAGCGGATGCATCACGGCTATGTCGGCAAAGGCTTCACTCTCCTGCAGTACAAGAGAAAGGCGGGTTTTGTAAGCCGTGAATAATTTGAACCAGGGCCACCAGAGATTGCGTTCGCTGAGGAACGAGCCATAGCGAACCCATCCGGGAAACGGCACTTCCAACGGACTATAGTTGAAGCCATGAAGTATGGAATGATTCACACCGGATAGATTGCTCATGTCGCCTGTGAGTTTCAAACGCTCCAATGTTGCGTTGAAAAAAGTGCTGCCATTGGTGAGTTCTTCACAACTGATAATCTTCTTACCGGTATAGTGAGCGGCGGACGCTACATATTTGTTGATACCGCAATTTCCGAAGTCTTCCCATGATTCACACTCTGGAATGTCGATTAAAAGCGAGGCATCTAATGGATGGAACTCGCGCCCATAAGCCTGTACTCTTGATTTTAGACCATGCCGGTGACACCATTCATTATAGGTACCCAGAAAACGCTCGTTCATCAGATCCACGCAAGTGGTGAAAAAATCGTAACGAACGCGGTCTATCTCCTCTTTGGCTGTCCCGTCCAATTGCGTAATTTCGCCTCCTTTAATAGGTTTTCCCATGTGCCCGACTCTAACCAAAATGAAAGGCAGGTAAGGCAAGACATCGTATCCTTTACGTCTTTTAAATTCTGCTAAAAGGTCATTACACCAGTTGGCGCCTTCTAATTCCATGCTGTCGCAAAACATAGACCGGAAGCCGGTTATGCCGGTTAATTTCGGCAAAAGGTTGTCGGAAATACGATTGAGAAAATTCCGTACGACGGTCTTGTCATAGTGATTCAATACCGGTCCGCTTCCTCCGGGCGCACCAAAAATAACCGCTTGATAACCGGTGAGTTTTATCAATGCGTATAAGATATGTTCACCGGCAGGCACCGTAATCCGGATGGGGTTGGTATTTTTATCAAAAGTCAACCATTCGGGAGCGGCAAATGTATCCATCTGTACAGGAGCCAAACACAAGGCATAGACCTCTTTGAGAGTGTCTTTGTGTGGAGAATAGATTTCGGGCGATGCTTTCGCGAACAAATCGTCCGCATCAAGGGTAATGGTAGCGGGTCCTTCTACTTTCAGGCTGGACAAGGTCATCAGTTGCGTTTGTTCGTCACGTGTCAGGGTTTCGGCACCAAACGGAAATCCGGTGCCAACGAGCATGTCGCAAATCATTCCGCGTTCTTCTGCGCCTTTCAGCGCAACTTTCACCATTTCTATCCATTCAGGGCTTAACCACTCCATAGAGGGAATAGATAAGTCGTCGCCGCCGGGGAAACCAATAGGATTGATTTCCACACCGCCTATTCCGGCCTCTTTCAGCACATCCAACTCACGGAGAATTTCTTTGGCGTCTAATTTATCGCCGTTCCACCACCAACGTACAAAAGGGCGGGCAGTAACCGGCGGGTTACGAAACGCCTTGAACAGCATGTCGCTATCTGTTCTTTTTGCGCTTTCTTGCAAAGGAGAAGAATAGACGCGCATAAACGGGAGCGTAGCCGTAAGAAGCGCGCTCGATTTGAGGAACCTCCGTCGGGAGGTTGAAAAATTTGAATCTTTCATTGTGAATAATTTATTTTTTAATATTAACTAATTCATCTTCAACCACCCCTTCTTTCGAATACAAGGGCAACCGGAAATAAGTTACCACACCATCGGGGTCTGCAAATTCCGTCAATTTCAGCTCAAAATCGTGAGGACCCGATTTCGTATTGAAACCAACCGTCCATGCGCCAACCGTGCAAGATGTGCCGTCTGTTCTAACTGCAGGGTCTGCTGTCAATTGCAAAGACGCCGCATCCAAGGTATATTTCCCTATCTGTTGAAAATTCAATTTTTGATGACTTTCAGCGGGATTGGCAGTACGACTGAAACTATAAACCAAGGGTCCGCGCATCACGGCTACCCGTCCGGCTTGTCGTTCTCGCCCAGCAACCAATCGAAATTCCATCGGCAGAGCGATTTCTACCTTGTCGCCGGTTTTCCATGTCCGCTCGACAACGAAAAACTCTCCGGCATTGGCAGTTCCGGTTACCGTTGTTCCGTTTACTTTGACGGAAGCATTTTTAGCCCAAGCCGGGATACGCAACGCAAGCGGGAAAGACTTGGATTTACTCAGTTTCAACTGAAGCGTTATGCCTCCCGCATTGGGATAATCCGTCGTTTGCTCTATATCCGTTTTTGTGCCATCCGCAAATTGGGTTGAGGCGGACGAGGCGGTATAGAGATTGACGGCAATACCGCCTTCCGGTTTGGTGTAGTAAATCATTTGTGGGAGTTCCGAGATAATGCGGCGGTAATTGTTCGGGCAGCAAAAATTATCCACACTAAAATATTCTCTTGTTCCTTCAAACGGTGTCCAATAACGAATTTTTCGTCCATCCGGCGATTGAGCGGCAAACAAAGCATTGAAAACGGAACGTTCTATCAGGTCGCCGTAAGCAGATTCGCCTTTCAAACGCAGCAAACTTTCATAAACACGCAACATATAAGCGGTGGCACACGTTTCCGAATGCTCGCCTTCTCCGTCTTGGTCAATCGTAAAGGCTTCTTCCTGTCCGGCGCCGCCGATGATTGACAAACCATTGTGATTGACTAACAAGTCCATTGCGTCGGATGCGGATTTGGTTTGACGAGTGTCGCCGGTCAGCCGGTACATACTGAGTTGTGCATCGGATACAGCCAAGTAGCCGAAAATATGTCCGGTCATGTCGAACGACCTGCCGATGGTAACACCCGGCGCCCACGTAAGCGGTTTTTTGTTTTCGCCAAACTCGCGAAAACGTTCTTCGCCTGTTTGGATGTACAACGAAACCATTGCCTTGTCGATTCCCAACAAAAAGAAGTCGGGTAAATTCGCCGGACGCGATTGCCAATCTGCCAGTATATAATCGGCAATTTTTACGGCGGCATCCAACGAGCGTTGTTGTCCGAACAAACTGTAATCAGTCACAAGCCCCTGGATGATGTACGACATTTCGTGGATGTCCCATATTTGCCAACGGCGTTGGTCTTCCCGGAAGAATCCGATGTATCCGTCGCCCAACTGATTGTTAATTAGTTGAGCAACGATTTTGTTTTTGATGGCTACCACTTCTTTATCGCCCGAATAAGCGGCAAATCTTGCTACGGCGTCCAACAACATTCCGGCTCCGATGAAATCACAGCAACCGGCTTCTTTTTTCTGAAAAGGGTCTAAAAAATCCTTATTCAAATCCAATTTTTTCAGGTTGTTGTTGATGGTAACATCAATACGCCTGCCTATCTCTCCGCTTACTTTAACATTTCCGTAGGGAATACGTTCCCATTGGTCGGCAACAGAGAGGTTGTGTGCAGCGTCAGCCAACTGAAAACTGCACAAAAACAAAACGAAACAAATAATTCTGACTTTCATATATTTTTTATTTAATTGCTTTAATCGTTACAGACACAGGCCGGTTGCTTTTCACCGGCACCCAAAGTACCATTTGGCTGCTTTCCAATGTTTGTATAAAACCTGATTCAAAACCTTTGCCGCTTGTCAGTGATTTACCGTCTATCGACACTTTAATATGCCGGTGATTCCAATTTTCAATCACAAACGCCATATTGTGAACAGGCTCTGCTTCGGATGCCTGAACCGTAAACTGCAATGTTTCGTTGTTTTTAATCGTGGCGTCGCTTTCAATCAGATATGCCCGTTGGTACTGATTGTAGCCTTTGTTTTTATATCCTTTCGTTGTTATTTTGACGGCAGGCGGATTGTTCCAGGAGCGAGCCAAAGGGAGAAGGGTTTGAATCGGTTCGGTGGTCGTACCTGTCATTTGGCGGGCAATGTATGTATTGTCCGGTCCCGCTTCCAATACTTGCATATCGTAATCTTCCCGTGTCAGCGATGTATGTGAGGGCTTGTCAGGCATGGTTGCATTTCTGCCGTCACTTTTGATTTGCGAAACAGGCCAGTGATTCCAACAGGGAAAAGAAGAATATCCTTCCATCCATCCAAAATTAAACGGGAGGGTGATGCGGTCGGAACGAAAGATGGAAAAAGGTTTGTATTTCGCTTTTATATTTACTATTTGAATTGGCTGAGAGGTCGGTTGTTCAAATGCTTTTGGAACACCTTGCTCCCAAGAATACGATGCTATATGTCCGTCCATATCCGAAAATTGAATAGCCTCCATCTCTAAATTGTCCTGTGGCTTGGTTCCGGGTTGGTTAAACAGAATAGTTTCCTGAAATTGATAGTTGTAGCCCTTATCTTTTTTGTAATAATCGGAATGTAAAACCTGTTTTCTAATACCTACTCCATCGGGATAAATTGTCCAGTATTCATCTGCCCAATCGCCCCATCCTGTTTCGTCTTCGTGCATGATGCTATGATTGATGCTACTTAGCGCATACCGCCAGTGAATAACGCAACGGGCAGGGGTGGATTCCAAAATCCGCACATGCGAATATCGGCATTGTTTGTCGCCCATCGCTTCGTAACATCCTTCTGCGCCGTAGGTTTCGAGGCTTTGGTCGCTCATCCAAATATTGTTCTCGCTCACTATGGCAGGGATATATCCTGTGCCTCTCCAGAAAACATATTTCACAGGGCTGTCCGGGAAACGGACAACTACATCGGGATAATCGCCTACTCTCCACAAGGCTTCCCACCCCGGCGAATAGCGCAAACGGGTGTAGTAAGCGCCAAACGCTCCTTGGGGTATATCAACAGAAGGCATTTGCTGAGGTTGCAGTGCCTGCACACCGACTTTACCGATGCGTTTGACTTGTTGTTGTAATTCTTCGGCATCGGGAATGACTTCCGAGATTTTCAACTCATCAATAAGTCCGTTAAACCGCATTTCTATTTCCTTTTTTCCTTTTTTTTGTTCGGTAAAAGCAGGCAAATCTTTCTTTTGATTTTTGCCGATGACCAGCGGGCATTCCGGGCAGACAGTTGGTTTTTCTGTAAATGATAGCGATTTTATGGGCATCCCATTAATGAATAATTGCAAGCCTTTCCCTTCCTGATAGGCGCAAGCAACGTGCGACCATTTCAAAATAGGGATAAATTCATCGCTGATGCAAATTTGTTGCTTCCCTTCTGTATAAAAAGACGCTACCAATTGTCCGTTTTGATTTATTCCCAGTAAAAAGCCTCTGTCATTTCCGTTTTGCTGATTGACTATTGCCGACACATTAAAGGAATATTCCAGGGGAGCCACCCATGCCTCAATAAAAAGAGTTTTAGGAATAGCTGTTATTCCCGCTTCTTCCCATTCGGAAGTATAACCATTGAACAAAGCGGCATTGCCTGCCACACCTTGTTCTAAGGCTATATTGTGTACCCTGCCTGTTGAATTTGCGATATTCTCAAAATCCCAACTTTTAGCAATTTGGGCGGGAAGAGCCATACTGATGCTCCAAAATAGAATTGCCGATGCACTTTTCTTATTCATTATTCTTTAATTTATGAGTGAGTCACTCGTTTTACGTTCATTCATTTTTTAATAAGCATCCAATCCCCAATTTTCATTCGGCTCATCTCCCATTTGAAGAATCAGGCTGCCTCCTGATAATAATTCGGATGCAGGAAACCGGAATGATTTCAGCTCTTTACCATTCAGAACGGCACTTTGTACATATTTATTGTTCCTTGACACATTTTTTGCTTCGATGGTAAACTGTTTTCCCCGTCCGTATTTGTTTCCCAAGTCAATCGTTATTTTTTCAAACAGTGGGCTGGCAATTTCATAAACCGGTTGAACGCTGCATCCTCCGTCCATTTGAAAAAGTCCCATCGCTGCCATTACAAACCAGGCACTCATTTGTCCCTGGTCTTCATCGCCCAGATAAGCATTGGCAATTCCGGAGCCGTAATAATTGTCGATGATGGAGCGCGTCCATCGTTGTGTGAGCCAAGGGCGACCCACCCAATTAAACAAAAAGGCAAAGTGCATGGACTGTTGATTGCCCTGTACTACGGGAAAATCCCAATACTGGTCGTTGGGCGCATTGAAACGCCAAGGTTCGCTGGCTGTGAAACCCCAATTCAGGCGGTCGATAAAATTCTTTTCGCCCAATATTTTGGCGACAGCCGGAACATCTTGCGGAACAAAATAACTCAATTGCCAGGCATTTCCTTCCACATATTGTTCATTGGCTCCCGAACGAAAAGGGTCGAAAGGTTCTACAAATTTTCCGTTGCTTTCACGCAAATGGGCGTAGCCGTTTTCGGGATTAATCGCATTCCGCCACCATTCGCCCCGCTCGCTGAATGTTTTATAATCCGCTTCTTTGCCCAAGGCTTTGGCGAATTGAGAAACCGTCCAGTCATCGAAAGAATATTCCAAGGTGTTGGAAAAACGTCCCAAATCGGATGGCACATAGTGATATTTCAGGTAAGACACTAAATCCCGGTTTCCGGCAAAACCACCTGCTACGGAAGTCGCCGGTGTGGTTTGCATTTTTTTGACCGCTTCGAAGGCTTTGTCGGCATCAAAATCGCGGATGCCCATTTGATAAGCACCTACAATCAAGGGAATTTCGTGCTCGGCAACCATCACGGGAATGTATTTCATTCCGGCAGGACCTTTTGCCAACCATCCGTTGACATCGTACATGGCTAACTGTGAATTGACCCATTTTGATGACCATTCGGGCGTAACCAAATTCCAAAATTGGTTTAGATTCCAAAAGGTATTCCAAAAAGCGTCACAGCCCAAGGCGCGATGTTCCGGATTGGAAAATTTTTGTTTGCTTTGGTCGGCGGCTATCCATTCGCCATTGACGTCGCTCCAGGTATTCCGGCTCAATGCGCGATACATATTGGTGTAAAACCGGACCTTTTCCAAGCGGTCGTCCGTCGTTATTTGCACCCTTGAAAACAGTTCGTTCCAGACGGTTTTTTGATTTTCAACCACCGCTTCGTAATTCCATCCGAAAGGCTGCGAAATTTCTTTTTCTAAGTTTTCAGCGGCATTTTGGATGCTTACCAACGAAATTCCGGAACGGACTTGCACAACGTTTTTCTTTTTGGTATCAAATTCTACATAGACGCCCGCCTCTTTCAAATTTTCGCCGGCGAGTTTTTCCGTCAGTCGGATGTCCTTGTTTTTCCAACCGCCCATTGATTTTATTGGAGTGTCAAACTCGAGCACAAAATGAACGGTATATTCCTGGTCGGCATCATCACTCCAAACGGTGGGGCGGGGTGAAATTTGGTGGCTGTGTCCTTCAATCCGGTAATCGCTCATTTTGTCTATTTTTACATCCAATAAATCATAATCATATTCGGCTTGAACATGCAGGTCAATCATCACACGACCGTCTTGAGCCTTGGGAAACGTATATCGCTGAAAACTGCAACGAGTGGTTGCCGTCACTTCCGCCCAAATATCCGTATCGCTGAGATACACTTTATAATAACCCAAAGGTGCTTCCTCCGTCGTTTTATCCATCCGCGAACGATAGCCGGAATCGGCATCAAATTCGTCGCCCACCTGGGTTTGCAATTTCCCGTTCGTCGGCATCAAGCCCAATCCGCCCATCGTCCATTCGTGGATATGGCTGAAACAGCCCACCGTTTCAAAGGACGGTTGATAGCCCGCCTGCCAACCTTTGTTTTGATTGTCGGGACTCATTTTCACCATACTGAAAGGCATCCAGGGACCGGGGGCTATCATCCAGCGCGAATGAGCCGTTCCGATTTTGGTATCGACATAATCAGCCAAACTTTGCTGTTTTTGAGGGCTGCGGATGATTTGCCCTTTTTCAAGGACTTTTCCATCAATCAAAACCGTATAATTACTTTTTTTCACACTGCTTACCGGCGGCATTAAGGCTTCCAATTGATAACGCGCCGTATCCAGCGTTTCGTGAAAAATGCGACTGCCATCCAGTTCCACATCAATAGAAGGGCGTCCTGCCAAATGTTCGACATCCACCAACAGCGGCTGAAAGC
>BNTT01000003.1 GCA_025996815.1 Bacteroidia bacterium | reverse complement strand
AAGCCATTTCCGACAAGATACCGCTCATTTCTTCCGACCACCAATTTCCATTCTATGCCGACCAAGGGCTGAGTTGCGTTTTCAACAAGCGATGATGTGGCGTTACAATAGTTGTTTCCGTTCAGCGTAGCGTCCGCGTTACGCTGTGCTAATGCAAGGTAATTATTTAGGTGTTCTTTGCAAAATAAGTACAAAAAACATTTGGCAGATTAAAAAAGATGTTGTACCTTCGCGCCATAATTTAAAACAAAAGATAGTATGAAAACAAGTAAAGAAGCGGTAAGAGTATCTTCAAGCGTGGATACTGTCACAGAAACAGTAGAGAAAAGACTCTCTAAAACTGCGCTGTTTATGTTGAACAAAAAAGAAAAAGGTACAATCGTAAATATGAGGGCGGTTTTACGATGAGGTATTATTTAGACACCAACATACTCATATTCATTTTTCTAAAAGAATATGACAATATACATAGGGATGTGTGGAAAATCGTAGAGGATTATAGCAGTATCCTTTACGTTAGTGCTGTGGCGGTTAAGGAGTTAATTCACCTCTACAAGACAGGCGATGTAAAAGATAAGGATTATAAAACGGCAAAGGATTTGTTGGCGGCGATAACGGATGCCAACATAGAGATAAAGCCGCTAAACCGGTATCATTTAGCAAAATACGCAGAGATTGACATTGTGAAAGGGCACAAAGACCCTAATGACCACATTATCATCGCACAAGCCATTTCCGGCAAGATACCGCTTATTTCTTCCGACCACCAATTTCCATTCTATGCCGAACAAGGGCTGAGTTGCGTTTTCAACAAGCGATGATGTGGCGTTCCAATCGTTGTTTCCGTTCAGCGTAGCGTCCTTAAAAGCAAGGCTCCAGCCTTGCACACGAGCAGCAAAAGCCTCCCGAAAGCACAATCTTTCGGGAGGCTTTATTTATTGTTTCAATAATCATTCGGGCAAAAAAAGCCAATTCTCAGGAATGGTCGTTTCGGCGAGGTTTTTGCTTAGCAAGCCCACTTCCAAAAACTGTTCCGCGTAGTCTTCTAAATAGAGCAGGCGCAGGTCGTGGAAGCCTGCTTCCAAGCCCACGGCTTTGCCACTTTTGCGCGTCTTGTTGTGCGAGCCGTCGTTGTCCACCACCTCGATGCCGTCGATGTAGAGTTTCGAGCCGTCGTCCGAATTGGTGTAGAAATAGTAGATGCCCTTTTCCGGTATCTGAATCAGGGTGCGAAACTCAAAGCCGAAGCCGTCTTCTATGGCTGCATTTTCGAGCGAGAAATAGTTCTGCGTGCCTGTTTTGAGGATTTTTGTTTTCAGCACCTCCGCCACCTCCGCGAATGTGCCTTCGTAATAGTTGTATTTCACGCCCTGCTTCGTTGGGTTCACATTCAGGGCAGGCAAATAGGCTGCGTTTGCTTCCTGCTCGCCGGTAACGCCCGACGGGTAGTAATAAACCTGCTGCACGCCCACTTTTGGGGTGCGAATCCACGTCGTGAAATTCGTCTCATTTTCGGTCAGTTCGATGATGCGGCTGCCTCTTTCCAGCTCGCCGTAGGCATCGGCACCCGTGACGCGACCAAACGCCAGGGCGATGCCACATTCCTGTCCGATATAGTCGTCGTTGTGGTCGTGCCCAACAAACACGCCTTTCACGTCGCCCATTTCAACGAATGCCGCAAACATACCGGTATTCAACTTGCCGGGCGAAGGGGATTCGCCGGCGTGACCATACGTGGTGGCACGCCCCACGATATTGTTCCACTCAACCAGCGGAATGTGAAAAAACGCCAATGCCGGCAGTGGCTGCCCGCCGTTGGCGGTCGTAAAGGCGGCACTCTGTCGGCGATACCAGTTTATCTGGTCGTGATGTATCCAGTCGTAGCCCCCAAATTGCTTGTGCTCCTTCGGATAATCATTGGAGTCGATGCAATAGAGCAACGCCGCCACCCTGTCGGATTGGGAGGCGTGAACGGGCAACACATAGTTGCCAACGCCATAAATATCCTCCGGACCGACCTCGCCGAGGAAGTAAGGCGACTGACTCAACAGTTGATACGCCTCCGTCTTGGTGATGGTTTCCCCATCGTGGTTGCCAAACACGAGGGCGAAAGGCATCTTCGCCTCGTCAAACGTCGCAGCGATGCGCGCAAACATCGCCTGCGAAGGCTCATCAATCGCCTGGTCGCCGGTGAGAATGGCAACATCCGGCTTTTCCGTTTCCAGCACATGCTTGATAGTGGCAAGCGTCGTGTTCGTGTTGGGCGAGCTCGTCACGAGGTGCATATCGGTGAACTGCGCGATTTTAAACTTTCCATCTGCATGGAATTTCAACACCTGTTTCCCCTGCTTGGCAGGCGACTGAGGCTGGCAAGCGGACAACCCGATGGCAGCAACAAAGAACAAAAATAAACGTTTCATAAATATCATTTTTTTTAATTATTATCTCTATATTTTCAGCAGCGAATAACTCACCGCCACCACCCCGCGGAGGTGAATCATACTGTAATCAAAGTATTGATTTTCAGGCTTGAAGATGTCTTTGAAGCCACACATAAAGCGCAATCCCACGTCGAGGCGCGAAAAGAGCCTGCGCTCATAGCCGAGCACCAAACCGGCATCCCACCTGCCCAAAGAGTTGGAAAAATCCATTTCCATATCTCCTTCAAGGGCTGCACTGACCATATTCTTATCTGCGCCGATAAATCCCTTTTTTGCCGTTGTAACAAACCTGTTTTTAAACACCCGCGTGCCATACGCCCCCAGCAGCACCTTGTGCTTGTCGGTCAGCGCATATTTGGCATAGACGGGAATTTCCAGCATCGTAAATTCCATATCCATCTCCGCGCTGCCGGTAAAGTACTGGAGCATCTCTTTATCCTGAAAACGCTGATTTTTCACCCGCGCATCGGCACTCACGCTGATGGTTTTGTATGTAACCTCGGCACCCACGCTCCACTTATCCCTGATGGAAAAAGTGAACTTGCCGCCCAGCGAGAGGTTGAGTTTGGGGTACATATTGAACGTTTCGGGGATATATTTGAGCGGATACGGCACGCACCCGCCAATATCCGTCCCCAATTGCACGGCTATATCCACACGCTCAACACGGCTTGCGGCACTTGCCGTCTCCTCCTCCTGCGCCCAAAGATTGCCACCGAAGCATAACACCAAAATAACTATATATATTCGTTTCATCATTTTCTAATAAATCAGTTCCACGTTGTCCACATTCAGGATACTTCCGGGTGCCCCTTTGAACAAATCGCCCTCTTTGCTCGACGAAAAAACAACGACGATGTGAGTGGGCGTAATGTCCTCATATTCAGGATAGTATTCGATTGGCAAAGTGATAGGTCTCCAATCCTGATGGTCGTTTGTGCTGCCGTTGAAAACATATTCCGCACGACCGAGCACTTTCAGTCCGTCAATAGGCAGTCCGTGATAAATGAGGTCGCTTTTGCCGCTCCAATTCAGCAATTCCACCCATGCCTGTCCGTCATCAACACCTTCAATGTTGTCCACATGATAGCCGCTCCCTTCATTGGAAGCCTGCATTAACTGTGGACCCGGCAAATATTGTGCCTCAAATTCTACCGCAGCGACGCGCAACCTGTGGGGAATGCCAAAATTTGTCATCAATCGGGGATTTGCAAAATTCGTGCTTAACGTAAAAAAGCCTGTATAGAGCGAACCGGCAGCAATCAGGTGGATTTTCAAAAGGTCTATATCTTGTCGGGCGGTTGTCAGCTGAACGGCGTATCCACCATCGTAAGAAAGCGGTTTTGCGCCTTGTACATAAAAATTGTTTGCCGTTGCCCATCCCCTGCCTTTACCGGGCGTGGGGTCGATATTTATCTTTTTCTCATCATCGACATTCGTCCACAATTCAAAGTCGGCATTGGGGATATCGTCGGGGCAGACATTTTGTGTTTTCACTCTGACCTCATATTTGTGGGGCACGCCACTTTCGGCAATCAGATGAAATTCATGCCCCGAAGTACATTCGTTCGCAAAGAACAACGTGTCCGGCAATCCCAAGATGTTGTCCGTCGTGGGACTTGTTTCTATGTTTTCCACTTTCAGTTTCAAGGGGAAAGGATAATCCGGCGACAAAATTTCAACGCTGATGATGTCCTTTTCCACCGAAACCTTCCCTAACTTTACATCGTCAGGGGAAAGAGGCGACACCACAATGTCGAAAACTTCGGCATCATCGCTCAGGTCGCTCACCTGTTGGCAGGCAAACAATCCGATGGCGGCGATAGACAGTAGAAACAGACGTTTCATCATTTTATTTCAATTTTAGAAGTTGCTTTATAGTATGAAAAAACTGTGTGTTTTCATACACGCCGATAAATTTATCCGCCGAGGGACCATACGAATACACGGGAATCATAATCGGCGTGTGGTCGTCGGTCATATATTGCGCCACAATCAGCCCCTGCTCGGCGTTGCCGTCCACGAGGGTGAGACCGCCCGTTTCGTGGTCGCCGGTGATGATGATGAGGGTTTCGCCGTTGCTGTCGGCAAATTTCAGGGCTTCGGCGATTGCCAAATCGAAGCTGAGCGTTTCCACGACGGAGCCGGGCAATGAATTGGCGTGCCCCGCATAGTCGATTTTCGCGCCTTCGACCATCAGGAAGAAGCCTTTGTTGCTTTCGGCGGTCAATTTTTGGATGGATTCGCGGGTGGCATCCGCCAAAAGGGTCAGGCTCGACTCTCTTGCGCCGCGTCCCATACGCTCATCCACGCAAATCACCTTGCCGCGCGTCTTGCCGATTTCGTCCACCGCCGACAGGAAGGTGTAATTTGCCTTCGACTTCAAGTCGCCCACCAAGTCCCGTCCGTCTTTGCGCTCGGTCAGTTGTTTCATCCCGCTGCCGCTGAGCAGCGTCAGTTTGCCGTCTAAGAGGTACGATGTTATTTCGGTGTTCTCGTCGCGTTCGGTCGAATGTCCGTAGAAAGCGGCAGGGGTGGCATCCGCCAAATCGCCCAGCGTGACCACGCCGGTCGCATAGCCGTTGGCATTGAACACATCCGTCAGCGAGGGGTATATCTCCTGCGTTTCGCTCATACTGATGTGGCGGTTGTTGCTCTTCTTGCCGGTAGCCAGCGCGCTGGCGGCGGCTGCCGAATCGGTGGTGTAAGCATCCTTCGCGCTGTTGCGCTGGAAGCCGATATGCCGCATTTTCAAAATGGACAAGCCCTCGTTCACGGCATCGGCGGCGCACACCTGCGCCAATCCCATACCGTCGCCAATCAGGAAGATGACGTTCTTTATTTTCTTGTTCGCCCCGTCGTTGCGATAGGTTGGCTGATAGACCGCGATGCCTTTCGAGAGGTGCAGGTCTTTGTTGCTAAATCCCTGAAAATCAGCAGTTGCCCGGTCTAACCGTTTGGCGCGGGCAATGCCATTGTCGGCACTCTCGCGGTCGGCAATCCGGTAGGTCTTCTTGTGGAAATCGCGGAAGAAAGCCGCGCAGGCTTCGGGTTGGTCGGTGTTGATATAGTCGATGCCGATGCGGTAGAACGTGTACCACGCTGTTACACCGTCGGGTGTGCCCCAGAAGCGAATCGGCTTGCCAAGAGCGTGCACCGCCTCAATCGCCGCCGTCAGTTTCTCGTATTCCGCCGCCACGATACTCCCCTTGCCGTTCCAAACGGTATAATTGCTTAAATTGAGGCTTATCATACTGATTTTTTCCAACTGCTGCGGAGTATAATCCAACTTGGAGCCATCGAAAGTGATGCAGGAGGGATATTTGTCATAATCTTCGGGGGCGGGACGGTTGCCCGAAATCACCACGCGCACGGCATGAGGATTCACAACGGGGTCGAACACGTTGGGGTGCTGCTTCAACAGGGCAATCAACCTGTCCAGCGTAGGATTGACCTCCGTTTTGAGGTCAATCAACAGCACCAACGGCTTGTCGGAGTCTTTCCAAGGCTTGCCGCCGTGTTGCTTAAACAGCCTCACGAGGGGCTGAATGTAAGCCTCATCCAAGGCAGGCGCAGTCTTCAATTCCGCCGGCGAATGCGCCACCAGCAATCCACCGTCTTCCACGGCAAAAATATCCGCCTCAATACTCGCAACCTGCTGTGCATAAGCCTGATAAAATGGCACCCGCTGTCGATAGTCGTTGTGCGAATGGATTAACACATTTTGCGCAAAAAGGACGGCAGGACATAAGCCCACCAGCGCAATAAACAATGTAATAAATAGTCTTCTCATCTTGTTTATTTTTTTTAAATTAGATGCAAATATAGTGAAAAAGCGGGGAGTTTATGCCTCTTTTTGTGTATTTGTATCTTCAAATTGCGCAAAACCGCTATTGGCGGAGGGCGCGGCGATGAACAATAATTTTGTGTTGTGTTTCATAATATGTATGTTTTTATAATTTAACAATCAGGTGATGTCATGCAACAAGGCAAACGCATCAAAATAAAGCCATATTCTGCAGGCGTTAAATTTTGATAACCCCGTACAAGCGAAGCGCAGTGCGGGGTAGATGGCTCTCCCTTCCCAGCAACCCCGTAGTGGGTTGAAGTTCTTCCGGACTTGCCATTTGACGGGAAATGGTTACTGTTCAAAGAAAACGGCATTGAAGAGAATGAAAAATGGTTTTGCAAGATGAATAAATTCAACCCGCTACGGGGTTGCTGGGAAGGGAGAGCCATCTACCCCGCACTGCGCTTCGCTTGTACGGGGTTATCAAAATTTAACGCCTTCCGGCGTAGCAGATGGAATTTTATATTTGGCAAGGTTTTTGACATATTAGGATGTGAGAAGATAGAACTTATGCGCGTAAGGATATGGTAAACACTAAATTTATGAGATTATGAGCAAGAAGAAGAGTAATAACACGGACAAATTTAAAGCCAAAGTGGCAGATGCGACTGACAATTTGGCAGAAGAGGTGGCTGTTGAAGAAGTGGCTGCCGGAGATGAATTGGCGCAAATGAAGGATGCCTACGTGCGCCTGATGGCAGAATATGACAATTATCGGAAGCGCACCATCAAGGAAAAAGCCGACATCATTAAAAATGGCGGCGAGAAGACGCTGGTGGGGCTGTTGCCCATCGTTGACGATTTTGAACGGGCGTTGCAAAATGTGGACAAGGCAACCGATTTGGCGGCTGTGAAAGAGGGTGTGGACTTGATTTATCAAAAATTCATCGCTTTCCTCACATCCAACGGCGTGAAGGCGATGGCAACGGTCGGCGAGGCGTTCGACCCCGAACTCCACGAAGCCGTGGCGCTCGTTCCCAACCCCGACGAGGCGCAAAAGGGCAAGATTATTGATAATTTACAAACGGGATACACACTAAATGATAAAGTCATTCGCCACGCCAAGGTGGCAGTAGCGGATTGACACACACAAACAAATGGCAACTATCACTAAGCGAGACTATTACGAGGTGCTGGAACTGACCCGCACCGCCACAGGAGAGGAGATAAAGCGTTCGTACCGCAGGAAAGCAATTGAGTATCACCCCGACAAAAATCCGGGCGACAAGCAGGCGGAAGAGAAGTTCAAGGAGGCTGCTGAGGCATACGACGTGCTTAGTGACACCAACAAACGCGCGCGATACGACCAGTTTGGGCACGCCGGTCTCGGCGGAGCCGGAGGTGGTTACACGGGCGAAGAAATGACGATGGAAGACATTTTCCGCCATTTTGGCAGTGTGTTTTCCGAAGGCTTCGGGGGCGGGCGTTTCACCACTTTCACCGCCGGTTTTGGCGGCGGCGGACAGCAGCAACACTATGTCAATCGCGGCGCAGACCTCCGCGTGAAGGTCAAACTGACCCTTCAGGAAATTGCTGCGGGTGTCGAAAAGAAAATCAAGGTGCGTAAGCAGGTCGCCTGCAAGCAGTGCCGCGGGACGGGTGCCGAAAACGAGCGCGCCTACGGCAAATGCCCCAGTTGTCAGGGGCGCGGACAAATCATTCAGGAGGTGCACAGTATGTTTGGGCGTATGCAAACGGCGATGGAATGTCCGCACTGTGGCGGCGAAGGCAAGCGAATTACCACCAAATGTCCGCACTGCCGCGGCGAGGGCATTGTGCAGGACGAAGAAATCATCACCATCCAGATTCCCGCCGGCGTAGCCGACGGGATGCAGGTGTCGTTTCGCCAAAAAGGCAATGCCGCCCGTCAGGGCGGTGTCAACGGCGATTTGATTGTCGTCATCGCGGAAGATGAGCATCCCGAACTGATTCGCGACCAGCACGACCTCATCTACAACCTCATCCTGTCGTTCCCGCAAGCCGCGATGGGCACCACTGTGGAGGTGCCAACCCTCGACGGGAAAGTGAAAATCAAAATTGATGCCGGCACACAGCCGGGCAAAGTGCTGCGACTGAAAGACAAAGGCTTGCCCGCAGTGAACCGCCACGGAAAGGGCGACCTGGTGGTCAATATATCCGTCTATGTGCCCGAAAAACTCTCCGGCGAGCAGCAGCAAACGATTGCGGCGATGGCGCAAGCCCCTAATTTTCAGCCCACCAACGAGATAAGGGTTGCTATTGGGAGCAAATTCCGCAATGTTTTCAGGTAATTACACAAAGAAGCTACATAATAAGGTTGGTAAGTTCAATTAGTAACTGCGAAAATATTTTCCTGATAATCAGTGACTTATGCCAAACTCGAAAAAAAAGGATTAAAAAACATTTGGCAGTATCAAAAAGATGTCGTACCTTTGCACCAACGTGTTCACCCCGCTTCCCGTTAGAACAGCGCGCTCAGGGTGAACTTTTTATTTTAAAATATATGACGAAAGTTAGTTATTCTAAAACGTTTCTTTCTTGTTCTGCGCAAATTGCACTACTAAAATCTCGTGGAATGCAGTTTGCTGACGAAACAAAAGCCTCGCATTTGCTCCAAAATGTGAGTTATTATCGTTTCAGTGGCTATTGGTATCCATTCTTAGCCGTGTTTGTTGATTCTGCAAAACATCGCGTAACACTTGCCAAAATCAGCGAAGAATTATCCAGAAGTGATGAGGAATTTATTATGTCATTCAAATCAAAATACACCAATCCTTTTCCGCCCTCGTTTATTTTATTGGAAATCACCTCTTTTGGTGCGCTGTCCCGCTTGTATGAAAATTTAAAATCAGGAAAAGCAAAGAAAGATATTGCTAATCTGTTCTGCTTATCAGATAAAGTTTTTGCCTCATGGCTTCACAGTCTTGTTTACGTGCGAAATGTATGCGCACACCATGCCCGAATATGGAATAAATGGTTACAAGTCCAGCCATTATTTCCAAAACATACGAGTAATATATGGCTCATTGATAAAACCGTCAGCAATAGGCGGATGTATTATGTGCTTTCGATGATTATTTATTTGCTCAACACCGTCAATCCAAAGCATACTTTCAGGCAAAAATTAGCGGCTTTGTTTGCCAAATATTCCAACGTGGATAAACGGGCGATGGGCTTTCCTGCCGATTGGGACAACGAACCGCTTTGGATTGTGTAGAACGTTAATTTAAATACTAAATCTTAGTCTTTTTTTACCAAATGCTTCATTTCAATCCGCACCAATTCATCAATCACAATCTGTTTCACGTCCGATTTTATTAACTAAAAAAGTTATGTGAAATGTCACATATTGGTTGCAAATACAGGGCAAACGCATCAAAATAAAATTGCAGAATATGGTTTTATTTTGATGCGGTTGCCCTGAAATAATTGTGAAAACGTTTGCGAGTTCAAAAAATTTGTGTTACCTTTGCAGGCGATTACAAATTCAAAATATACAGAGAGTATGAAAACATTGGCAGAAGTAACGTATGAAAAAGACACGCGCGGGCGTGCGAGTTCTGTGCTTATTGACATTCAAAACAGCACAAGGGAAGAAGTGCAAGAGCTGATAGATGAAATATTTGCTAATCGGAATGTTGATGGTCAGATAGAACAATCGCCTTACAATCCGGAGTTTGTTGCTAAAATAAAGCAGTCCGAGAAAGATTTCAAGGAAGGAAATTATACAACCAGAACGATTGAGGATTTATGGAAATAAGATATTCCTCAGAGGCTGAAAATGATTTGGCTATAATCAAGAAAAACGGCACTCCGGTTACAAAGAAACGGCTTGAGCGCATCTTGAAAGATATTTTAGAGCATCCTTATACCGGTTTTGCCAGCCCGGAAGAGTTGAAACATAACCTCTCAGGTAAGTGGTCTCGCGAACTTTCAAAGAAAGACAGAGTGATTTATAATATTGAAGATGATGCACTTCAAATATATTCATTATTGGGACATTACGCTGATAAATAGATAATTCGATTAAAAATTCACAAAGTCTGAAAAAGATGGTGTTTTTTCTGAAATTTGCAAAAAAATCCTCAAAATTATTTGGTGAATTAAAAAATAATTTCTTACCTTTGTTGTCGAAAAATGAAAAGAAGCAATAAAAGATGAAAAAATATATAATTATAATTGCGTTAGGCATTGGCATAGTATCGTGCAATAGTTATCAAGAAATTGTTGATATAAAGGGCTACAAATATGAAATTTTGAAGAGCGGTAATTCTAAAAATTTACTATTCCTTTGTGAGGCATCGAACATCGTGGGGATAGATACTACCACGTTTACAGTGGAAGTGCAACTGCGAATGAACGATATGTCGTTTGGCGGTGTAACTAAATTACCCAACGGGGGCATCGCTTTTACCCATGAGCGCAGAACAAGCAACAATGCTTGGGGTGAAACGCTCTATGTTACCGACGATGAGTATAGCATTGTAAATACATATCCCGTTTGTCCATCCCCTATGGCTCCCAAAGTGGTAAATAATGTTCTTATGGTAGGCAGTAGTGGTCTTGAAGAGGGCGGGACAATGAAATTTCAATTATACAATATTTCTGATTTTAGTTTGATAAAAGAATTTCTTCTTGAAGACATGGTGGATGCTTGGAGAATTTTGGGTCATGACAACTACGCCTATTTTGGAGTTCCGGTTAATAGACCTTTCCCTAATCGACAATACAGTTATCTTGTTGAATTAGATTTAAATACAAACAACATAACGGAATTTTTTGATGAAAATGACTTTTTTAAAGAATCCGCCTACAGCCTTTGGAAGCAAGATTCAATATTGTATGTGTTTAATATTGGAAAAAAAGATGCCTGCACGCTTAATTTAAATAACAAAACAATCAGTCAGCCAATAAAAATCAGCCAATATCCGGAAATTAAGGCAATCAATGCATTAAATTGCTTTCATCCTAAATATATAGATGGACATTTGTACGTTTTTTTTGGAGAATACGGATATGGTATGGATGACCCATATATCTGTCATTGGGTCAAACTTAATGCGAAAACGTTCGCCTTAGAAAAAATTAATAAATTAACCATACCATTCGGGCTTACCGGACCTGCATATCAGTTTCATGCCGGACGTTTTTATGTAATACAGGTGGAAAAGAACGTGCTTTTTATTGATGTAGAGAGTGGCGAGATTGTTGAAACTGTTGTTTTGGATATTGATTAAAAATTTATGGCAAAAAAGTCTATAGTGTTATTGTTACTTGCTTTCTTTTTTAGTGGGCTTCATGCACAAGAGAATAAACGTCAGCAATCGGTTTTCTTTGAATTGATGGGGCAAAGTATAGTTTATTCGGTTAATTATGACCGCCGCTTTTTTGAAGGTGACGGAGGTTTAGGGGGGCATATTGGCTTGGGATACATTCCGGTGCAAGACTTTTTGGGACTGTCAGAGGTTCATTTTTTCTCTGTACCGGCTTCCGTTTATTATCTGATTGGAAAGCAAGGAAACTATTTTGAAGTTGGAACCGGAGTTTCATTGCTCAGCATTGTTGATACCAAAGGCGGTTTTCATATTGGCGGCAATCTTCTGGGAACACTCTGTATTGGCTACCGCAGGCAGCCGCTTGATAAAGGTCTTTTGTTTCGCGCAGGAATAACTCCCTTTGTGGCATTAAACAGCAGTGGTCTTTTTGGATTGCCTTTTTATCCCGGTATGTCTTTCGGTTATGCGTTCTAAACTCATCATAGTGCTATTCAGTTTTTTGTTCATCCATTGGAGCACGATAATGGCTGAAAATCCGTTGCGAGGGCTGGGCATGGGGATGCAGGGACGCAGCGCGGACGCTACGCCCAACATGAAAAAAATCTTGTAAATCCCTTAATCTTGTAAAAATCCCGGTTCAGACAATACGGCAAAGATTCTAAACAGACAGATGCTTAATTTTTTTTTGAAAAAACACGCATTTTTTCAAAAAAAATGCGTACCTTTGCGTGTCAAAAAAAAGAAATTAAAAAACAATGAGCGAAGATAAATTGCACGATGCGGCGGAGTATTCTGCCGACAGTATTCAGGTTTTGGAGGGGTTGGAGGCTGTTCGGAAACGTCCTTCCATGTATATTGGCGACACGAGTCAGAAAGGGTTGCACCATTTGGTGTATGAGGTGGTGGACAATTCCATCGACGAAGCCCTTGCGGGGCATTGTAAGAACATTGAGGTGTTCATCAATGAGGACAATTCTGTTACCGTGAAGGACGACGGGCGCGGCATTCCGGTCGGCTATCACGAAAAAGAGAAGAAATCTGCCCTCGAAGTGGTGCTGACCGTGCTTCACGCCGGTGGTAAGTTCGATAAAGATTCCTATAAGGTGTCTGGCGGTTTGCACGGGGTGGGCGTATCGTGTGTGAATGCCCTCTCGACCTATCTGCGGGCAGAAGTGCGCCTCGATGGCAAGGTGTATATGCAGGAATTTTCGTGCGGCAAAGCCATTTCGCAACTGCAAACAATCGGCGACACCACCGAGCGCGGCACGACTATTACGTTTAAGCCCGATGCCACGATTTTCACTGTTACCGAATATAAATACGACATTTTGGCGGGTCGTTTGCGCGAATTGGCGTATCTGAATGCCGGTGTGCGTCTGATTTTGACCGATAAACGCCTCAAAAACGAAGCCGGCGAATATAAAAACGAAGCGTTCTTTTCGACGCTGGGCTTGAGCGAGTTTGTGCGCTTCATTGATGCCGCCAAAGAGCCGCTGCTCGGCGATGACGTGATTCATATCATCACCGAAAAAGAGGGTATGCCGGTGGAAGTGGCGATGACTTACAACACATCGTACAACGAGAGTATCTCGTCGTATGTCAATAATATCAACACGATAGAGCACGGCACGCACGTGGCGGGCTTCCGCAGTGCGCTCACCCGCACGTTGAAAAAATACGCGGAAACCAGCAAGTTGCTGGACAAGGTGAAAATCGAAATCTCGCCCGACGACTTCCGCGAAGGATTGACCGCCATCATCTCCGTGAAGGTGCAAGAGCCTCAGTTTGAGGGACAAACGAAAACCAAGTTGGGCAACAACGAGGTGCGCGGAGCCGTCGACCAGGCGGTGGGCGAAGTGCTCGGAAACTACCTCGAAGAGCATCCGAAAGAAGCCAAAACGATTGTCGATAAGGTGATTTTGGCAGCCACAGCCCGTCACGCAGCCCGCAATGCCCGCGAACTCGTGCAGCGCAAATCGCCGCTTTCGGGCGGTGGATTGCCCGGCAAGTTGGCAGACTGCTCCGACCGCAACCCCGAACTGTGCGAGATATTTCTCGTCGAAGGGGACTCGGCAGGCGGCACCGCCAAACAGGGTCGTGAGCGCAAATATCAGGCGATTTTGCCCCTGCGCGGTAAGATTTTGAACGTCGAAAAGGCGATGCCCCACAAGGTGTTTGAAAGTCAGGAAATCCGCAATATCTTCACCGCTTTGGGCGTTACGATTGGCACCAACGATGATGCTAAGGAACTGAATATAGAGAAGTTACGCTACCACAAAGTGGTGATTATGACCGATGCCGACGTGGACGGCAGCCACATCGCGACGCTGATTTTGACGTTCTTTTTCCGCCACATGCGCCCGATGATTGAACACGGCTACATATATATCGCCACGCCGCCGCTCTATCTGATGAAAAAGGGCAAGGTGGAAGAGTATTGCTGGACCGACCAGCAGCGGCAGACGTTCATCGACCGCTATGCCGACGGCGACGAAAAACAGGTGCACACGCAACGCTACAAAGGTTTGGGCGAAATGAACGCCACGCAACTTTGGGACACCACGATGAATCCCGAACAGCGCACCCTGCGCCGCGTTTCCATCGAAAATGCCGCCACCGCCGACCGCGTATTCGCCATGCTGATGGGCGAGGAAGTGGCGCCCCGCCGCGAATTTATCGAAGACAATGCAACGTATGCCAATATTGATGCGTAATGACAAAGACAGAAATTCAGGATTTTTTTCGACAGAACGCCGAGAAACGGGAAAAATGGAATAAAAAAGACCGGTTTTATCATAAACTGCTCGAAAAATATTTTTCATTTATCGTTCCGGCGGGCAAGCGGGTGATTGAAATTGGGTGCGGTTCGGGCGATTTGCTGCACGCGGTGCGCCCCTCGTATGGCGTGGGCATTGATTTTGCGCCGGAAACGATTGAAATTGCGCGGCGGAAATACCCCGATTTGCATTTTGAGACGCTCGACATTGAAGAAATTTCTGAAAACGGGCTGGGCGAACGCTTCGATTACGTGATTTTGAGCGACACGATGGGATGCCTGTGGGATGCTCAAAAAGCCATCCACAATATTAGAAACTTGTGCCACCCGCAAACGCGCATCGTCATTTCTAATTACAGTTTTTTATGGGAGCCTGTGATTAAGCTGTTGGAAACCATCGGATTGAAGCAAAAGCAGTTTATGTCGAATTGGCTTTCCAATCGGGATGTCGAAAATTTGCTGGCGTTGGAAAACTATCAGGTCATCAAAACGGAGCGAAAAATTATGTTTCCGCTCTACATTCCGCTCATCAGTTCGCTGTTTAATACGATTTTGGCAAATTTGCCCGTGCTGAATCACCTCAATTTGGTGGATATTATTGTGGCGCGTCCTGTTCCGCCGGCGGAAACGCATTCGAGCGTAACCATCGTTGTGCCGGCGCGCAACGAACGCGGCAATATCGAGAATGCCATCAAGCGCACGCCCCATTTTGGCACCGCGCAAGAGTTTATTTTCATCGAAGGCGGCTCGCGTGACGGAACGTATGAAGAAATGGAGCGCGTGAAGGCTGCCTATCCCGACAAAAATATCCGCCTGATGCAACAGACCGAAAAAGGCAAGGGCAATGCCGTGCGCGAGGCGTTCGATGCAGCCACAGGCGATGTGCTGATGATTTTGGATGCCGATTTGACCGTCCCACCGGAAGAATTACCGAAATTTTACGATGCTTTGCGCGACAATAAGGGCGAATTTATCAACGGCTGCCGGCTGGTGTATCCGATGGACAAGCACGCGATGCGGTTTCTTAACCTGTTGGGTAACAAGTTCTTCGGGATGTTTTTCTCCTATCTGTTGAGCCAAAACCTGAAAGACACGCTCTGCGGCACAAAGGTTTTGTATCGCGAAGATTACGAGAAAATCAAAGCCAACCGCTCCTATTTCGGCGAATTTGACCCGTTTGGCGATTTCGATTTGCTGTTTGGTGCCGCCAAGCAAAACCTCAAAATCACGGAAATCATCATCCGCTACAAAGACCGCGAATATGGCTCCACGCAGATTAGCCGCTTCCGACACGGCATTCTGCTGTTTCAGATGAGTTTTTTTGCCGCGCGCAAAATCAAGTTTATTTGACCGGTCGTCAATTATTTTTCAAGATTTTTTCATACGCTTTCGCATTTTGCAGCAGTGCCTGCGCTACTTTCACGGCGGGGTCGGTGCGCAATTCGTAGATGACTGTCCCCCGCTCGTAGTAATATTGCTGCATGATTTCCTGGGCGAGGGCTTCGGAAACTTGCTTTTTGTAGAGTTGCAAATCGCGGTCTAAATCGGGTTTGAGTTTGTTTTCGAGGTTTTGAAATTCGGCGGCAGCACCATCGTAATAGCCCTCAAACTCCATTATTCGTTTGAGATTTTCCATTGTTTTTTCACTCTGGCGGTCATAGGTGAAGTTTTTCGACTTTACGAAATCGGCAAATTCGGCGTAAGTGGCATCCGTCAGCACAAACTTGTCGGGGGTGGCGATGGCGGGGTGCTTCTCGCGCCACGCGGTGGCTACGAAATCGAAATACAGGTCGTGCGCCTGCAAATAGTAGAGCATCGTCGGCAAATTCTCGTCGGCAAGCACGCTGTCGGGCAAAATGCCGCCGCCATCGCGCACGGGGCGGTGGTTGCGCGTGTAATAAACCCGCGTCAGAGTGTCGGGAATCGCCGATACGCGCCCCTCATTGTCGCGCTGTGCGTAGTTAATCGCCTGAATCGACCGCCCGCTGGGGATGTAATATTTGGAGGTCGTTACCTTCAACTGCCCGCCGTAGGGCAACTCGTGAATGGATTGCACCAGCCCCTTGCCAAAGGTGCGCGAGCCGATAACCACGCCCCTGTCCAGGTCCTGAATCGTGCCTGCCAAAATTTCCGAAGCCGAAGCCGAATTGCCGTTCACCAGCACCACCAGCGGCATATCCGGCGCAAGGGGCTGATTGGGGGCTTTATACACGCGGTCGGATTGCGGATTTTTGCCGCGCATCGACAGTAGCGTCTCGCCTTTCGGCAAAAAAAGATTGAGAATCTCCAAACATTCTTCCACCGACCCGCCGCCATTGTCGCGCACGTCGATTATCAGCGATTGTATTTTGTTCTTTTTCTGCAAATCCAACAGCGCCTTTTTGAACGACTCCGCCGCACTGCCCGCCGAAAATCCCGACAAATAGATGTAGCCGATGTCCTTGCCAACGGTGCCATAATAGGTTACGGGGTCGATATGCACCAATGAGCGGTTGATTGTAACTTCGCGCGGGGTGTTGTCGCCACGTCGCCGATAGGTGAGTTTGAGCGGCGTGTTGGGCTGCCCTTTGAGGAGTGCGCTGGCTTCCGCCGTCGTTTTTCCGCGCATACTGACGGTGTCGATTGCCACGATTTCATCGCCCGGAATCAGCCCTGCACGCGCGGCGGGCATATTTTCATACGGCTGATTGATGTAAATTTTGTCGGCGCGCATCGTGATAATCGCCCCGATGCCGCCATATTCGCCCGTGATGAGGTACTTAAAATCGGGCATCCCCTCTTCCGGCACATACTCGGTGTAGGGGTCTAAATGCCCCAGCGTGTAGTCAATCGCATCTCGCACCAACTTTTGCGCATCCAAAGAATCCACATAATAAAGGTTGAGGTCTCTAAACACGGTATTAAAGACGTCCATATTCTTAACAATCTCAAACCGTTGATTTTCAGAAAGTTGAGCCGACACGTTGGCACACAATCCTACTCCGGCTGCTAACACTACAAATTTTATTTTCATTTTTTTTAAAATTTTTGTGCAAAGGTATTGTTTATTTGCGAAAAAAGCAATACCTTTGCACCCGCAAATAGAAAATTCTTCCTTAGCTCAGTTGGTTAGAGCATCTGACTGTTAATCAGAGGGTCCTTGGTTCAAGTCCAAGAGGGAGAGCGAGGGTAAGTCCTATACGGTCAGCTCCCTGCGAATCCCCCAGGGTTTGACGACAGCAAGGGTAGTTGGTTGTAGCGACGCGATGTAGATAGCTTGCCCTTATTTATTTTATTGCAACAGGAGAGGTGCTCGAGTGGTTTAAGAGGTACGCTTGGAAAGCGTATGTGCGGCAAAACTGCACCGGGGGTTCGAATCCCTTCTTCTCCGCCATAAATTTTTTCGGCTTAAAGAACAATAATTGATGACCCCGATGAACCCTTTAAAAAGGATAACCAATAGCAAAATACACCGCAGAATTTCTCCAAAGATTGTCATTGAACAGCACCAGACGGTCGCCGGAAGGGCGGGCGGGGTCGTGCACTTTTGTGCCGGCATCCACGCGGACGATTAGGAAGGTGAGGTCGAAGCGCAAGCCGATGCCTGTGCCCAGCGCGAGTTCTTTCCAAAAACTGTTTAGGCGGAACATCCCGCCCGGCTGGTCGGGATAATCTCGGAGTGTCCAAATGTTTCCCGCATCCACAAAAAAGGCAGGCTCCAGCCACGGCAGGGCTTTGAAGCGGTATTCTGCCGTGGCGAGCAGGCTGAGGTCGCCCACGTGGGTGGTGGGGTCGTCCTGCGTGCCGCCGTTGAAGGCTCCGGGACCGAGGTAGCGCGTGCTCCATCCGCGTATATTGTTGGGTCCGCCGCCGTAGTAGCGTTTTTCAAACGGCAGGATTTCGGAGTTGCCATACGGATATGCCACGCCGGCACTCAGGTGAAACGCCACGCCGGCAGTGGAGGTGAGTTTGAACGTCTCCGCCAGGTCGATGTTTGCCTTCACATATTGGGCGAAGGAATTGCCGAACACGGCGAATTGTCCGTTTTCGAGGCGGTTGGCATCTGTGGCGTGCGAAATCCAGTTCAGGATGTTGCCCGACAGTTCGGCGTTGAAGCGGATGGTGTATAAATTGCGTTGCCGCCGGCTGCTGTTCGCGCTCGTGTAAATCGCGCTGTAATTGATGCCTGCTGTGAACACATCATCGTAACTGGTCTTCGTGAGCGGGTCAACGATGGTGTTGAGATATTCCAAAAACCGGTCGGATTTGGAGGGCATATAAACGTAGTTGATGTCCACGAGGCTCAGGCTTTGCGCCAGCGGCTTGTTGTGCGCCGTCCAGTTAAACCGCCAGTTGAAGTTGAAAAAGTTGCGCGTATATTCCGGTCGCTGCTGCATATTCAGCCCCATGGAGTACTGTGTCTGCGAATTAAACCGTTCTGTGAGGTAGTCTTGAATCCACGGCAGGTGCATCTTCACGAAAGTCAGTGCGGGCGACAGTCCAAATTCGTAATAGTTGCTTCCCAGCCCGTTGACAGACGTGCCGCTGACAAATTCGTAGGCTCCGCGCACGTTGAGGCTGAATGTTTCGGAGCCGCCGAAGATATTGAGATTGCCATACGTGCCGTCCAGCGCCACGCCGATGTCGCCCGCCTTGTTGGTGCCCACCAGCCGCGCCTGCAACGAGTGGAAATTGCCCGGCGTGACGTAGATGTTGCAGTCTAAAAGCGTCGAATCGGGATAGTTGTTCATCACATATTGCACGTCTGTGCGTCCCACGCAGTCCATCGCCTGAAAGAGGCTCACGGTGCGCTCGCCGCTCAGTTCGCGGTAGGCGCGATTGGGCCGCACGAGCACCTTCTCGCGGATTATCCGCGGTCGCAGAAATTTTTCCCGATTATAATAGATGTGGATGCTGTCGCGCAGCAGGGAGTCGCGGACGATGTATTTTTCCAGCGGGTCGTAGCCGCTGAACACGTTCACGCGCTTCACGGTGTAGGGAAAAATCGTGGTGGAGTCTGTCCTCACCAATTTCAAATCCACCTGATTGGATTGCAACGCCGTGTCTGCCAGAAAGTGCAGGCTCTGCGCCGAAAATTGGTAATAGCCGCGGTTGCGCATCTGTGTGGCAACGCGCTGCCGCTCCTCTTCCAGCACATTCCTGTCGAAAAGGGCATCGGGCTTGATTTTCGCCGCATTTTGTGCGGCGAAAGCAGAGGTGAATGCTGAGGTGAACGCCGTGGTGCGGCGATTAGTCTGCCGGTTAGACGGCGGATTGGATGGCGAATTGGTCTGCGGATTTCTTTGCCGGTTGCCTGTGCGCTGCAACTGCGGAACGGCTTGCGTATAGTTGCGGACGCGGTAAGGCTCGCCGCTGTGAATTTCGTAGGTGACGGTCGCTTTTTTGTCGGCGGTGTCGGTCTGCGCCGTTACGAAGGCATTGAGATAGCCCATATTTTTCATTTCCGTCTCAATTTCATCCACCGAGGGCGCCACGCGACCGGCATTGTAGATGACGGGGGCTTCGCCGATTTTGCGGATAAATCTTTTGACGAAATTGGAGTCGTTGCTTACTATATTATACACCCGCACGCCAAATTTAGACGCATTGGGTTGTTGCTGAACGTAAGACTGCATGACCGCCGGTTCCACGCCCCTGCCGTTTGCCTTCACCTCCACTTTTTCCAGCAGATATTGCCCCTCGGGTATGTATTTCGTGGGGCTGCAGCCCGCAAGGAGCAGCAATAACGGTAATGTGTATGTAATGTTTGCTTTCATCGCCGCAAAGTTACGCATTTTTTTTTGAGATTTCGGGCAGAAAAATTTGGAATTATCAAAAAAAGTGCGTACCTTTGCGCCATAATTCTCTAAAGAATGGGCTTACATTTGAGAAAAGCTGTTGATATATTGTTTGTATCCTGCCTTGTGGTAGGGCTTTCGACATGTGCAACCTATCTGATTGAAGACACTCCCAAACCCGCGGAAAATCCCGACGACGAACCGGTTAAGCCAACCGGTCCGTGGCAATTAGACGATGCCACGGTGGAGGCGATGGTCAAAAGCGGCAACTTGGTCATCAATTGGCTCGACCCCGCAACAATCGTTGAAGACCTTAACACCCGCACAACCATCGGTGAGGGCGGCACAGGCGGCACAGACATCTCCGGAATTAATCCCGTTGAAGTTGACCTGGCAACGCTGCTGAAGATATATCGAGCCAAATGGGACTCTTTGACAGCAAAAATTGAGCCGCGCCCCTACGTTTTCAGCAAAGGAACGGCAACCGAACTGAAAGACTATAAAACCGACAGAGTGAAAGAGGTCTATGACTGGTGGTTTTATGATGGAAAGCAAAATTTTTATCCCGATGGGAGTTTTTTCCAACATTGGCGAATGAGAGAGTCACATGAAGCTAAAAACGTTATTTTGGTTGTTGACCGCTATTGGAACAATGCCGAAAAGGGCGGTTGGAAACATAGTGATACTTTGGGTTTGGATGAAGATAAAGCCAAGTGGATGCAACAGCCATACGCCGAGAGGCGCCTGCAAGGCTATCGGACGATGTATAAGGAAATTGACAAGTTTAGAGTGGACTATCGGACATTGCTCGACCGCAACAAACTTTATTACTCCGGCGCCTTGGCAGAAACGCTTGCGCTCCTCGACTCCGACCCGCAAAAGGCTCCTTCGCTCCTGTATAAGGAAATAGACCTCTTTCTGAAATCCAATGTCGATAGTCTTAATAACCGATATATCAACGAAAGTGTTTACAATGACCTTGAGCCCATATCCGAAATCTACCCTGGCGATTCTCCTGACGGGAGGGTTTTCGGCAAATTTTCGAATGGCACCAAAACATTGGACAGTCTTGGATACGCCTGGTTGCAAAATCCCAACCTGCCGTCCACGCATCCGGAAGCACCTGACCTCTACCCAACCTTCAATAATACGCCTCCCCCAAGCGTGAAGGTGGTATTTACCAAGGGCGTTGCCCGGCGAGGTATGCTCTTTGAATTTTTTCTTGGCAATATCAACGGTCCGCAAAAACCTCGGTGGTATTCGACGGCAACTCTTCCCAAAGAAGAGACGATGTACGTTACCGAAAGAAAGAAATTTACTATTATACCCGACGACCCCACCTTGCCTCCGCTAAAGGTGAAATGGTCTTCTTCCGCGCCCGATACGGTGTCGGTGGATTCTATTACCGGGGTGGTAACTGCCCGCAAAAAGGGAAATGCACCCGTTATCATTAAAGCCAAACTGAACTCCGGCGACTCCCTGTTCTGTACAGTAAAGGTTAAGATACCCGACACATGGTTTATCAGTTCAACCGGCTCCGACACCAAGGCAGATGGAACCCCTAACAGCGGCTTCTATCCCAACGAGCCGCTTGCAACACCGCAATTTGCCTTAGACGGCGCAAATAATCCGCACTCCATGCGCGTAGTCTATGACAGCGTCGTGAACAATGCCGGAATGACCTGGCCAACGGAGTCAATGGGGCTATACATTTCAGGTCTTGTAATGGAAAAGGGTAATGCACGCCCCAACGACGGGATGCTTAACATTGCAAGCGTCACTCCTTTCCCGACCATTGAACTTCGGGGCAATCCTGCCAATCCGGGTGCACTCCATGCCAATTTCAAACACCGCGTGCTAACCGTTAATGACACCGTTAGACTGGCTCCCGGTGTTACTTTGCGAGGCGGTGCTGCCGTTGATAGTGGTGGCGGTGTGTATGTAGCGCAAGGTCTTTTCGCGATGAGCGGCGGCGAAATCAGCAGCAATACGGCTACCCGCAAGGGCGGCGGCGTGTATGTGACGGCTACCGGAAAGTTTGAGATGTCCGGCGGGAAAATCGTTGGCACCCAGAGATGGAATAACAGCGGTGTGGAAACCGCCATAGGGAGAAACACCACCACCAGTGGCTATGCAGCATCACTGTTCGTAGAAATAAGAGACTCAGCGGTGTACAAAGATTGGTCGGATAGTCCTACGGCGAGTGGTGCACCACCCCCCACGGACGGAAATATTTTGCATGCTATGGATTACAATCTTACCTATACCGACTGTACATTGCCGTCTGCCCGCGATTCCTTGCCCTCGCCTAACCCATCAGGCGATGTAGCAGTTACTCCAAATGGTGGCTCTCCAACAAGATACACAAACCTCGCCGATGCCATTGCAGTTGTCAATGTGGATCCGGTGCCAACAACTTCTTACGAGATTACGGTTTTAAAGAATCTGAGAGAAACAAACACTTTTGCGTTCACTCGCGCCGGTATCTCTGTAACCCTTAGTGGCGATACAATAACTCTGGCGCAATCCAATAGTAGAAGTCTGTTCACAATACGTGACGGAGCAACTCTGACATTGAACAATATCACATTGAAGGGGGTATCCAACAATGGTGCCGCAATGATTACGGTAGACGGACCGAATGCTGAGTTTGTGATGAACGCCGGCTCCACGATTACCGGCAACAGAAACATCAGCGTCAATAACTATGGCGGTGGAGCCGTGTTGGTGAAAAACGGAACGTTCACAATGAATGACGGAATCATCGAAGCCAATGCCGCCGGTCTCGGTGGCGGAGTCTATGTGGTCGGCGATATCGGCGACGGTGCCTTCGGGACTTTCTATATGGGCGGCGGAAAAATCTATGGAACTCTATTGCCGAGTGGTTTAGGTCCTGAGCCGAGTGTAACACCAGCAGTATCAAACGTTTTCATCGGCATTGGTCTCGGTGCGTCTTTGGTTGTAGAAACGAAAGGCGTTGCGGAGTACATCGCCCCCTCCCTTCACGCCGGTATTAAAATTTTGCCGGCGGCGGATTTAAGAGGTAACTATTACACTGACTGCACATTGCCTGCGCCGTAATCTCTCAAAAAAAAATGAATTGGCTGGATTATTCCATAATACTGGTTGTTGCTGCCGGACTGATTAAGGGGCTGATGGATGGTTTTGTGCGGCAATTGGCGCTCTTTGTGGGGCTGGTTGTGGCGATTTATTGTGCGGGCGAGGTGGCTGAGGTTTTGCGGACGGCGATTTTCAGGTTGCTGGGGCTGCAGATTATGCCGCCGCATCTTTTGACGGGCATTTGCTACACATTGGCGTTTGGAATTATCACGTTTGTGATTAGTTTGCTGGGGCGGTTTGTGGATTTTGCCATTAAGATGACGCCCGCCCGCCTGCTGAACGTGCTCTTCGGAGGCGTGTTTGGGTTGTGCGTGGCGGTGCTTTCGCTGAGTTTGCTCATCAACGTGCTGGCAGTCTTCGACTCCAAATCGGTGCTCATCTCCGAGCAAACGCAACGCCAATCGAAACTGTTCGACAAAGCCAAAAGCATCGTACCGGCGATATATCCACAAGTGCGCGGCTATTTTAATACCCCCACAAATGGCAAATGACCCCAACAACATATTGGACGACCTGACCAACAAGGAATACGAATACGGTTTTTCAAGCGACATCAACACCGAATTGATTCCCAAAGGGCTGAACGAAGACGTTGTGCGCCTGATTTCGTCGAAAAAAAACGAGCCGGCGTGGCTGCTGGAATTTCGCTTGGAGGCATACCGCCACTGGCTGACAATGAAAATGCCAAACTGGGCACATTTGAACATTCAACCGATTGATTATCAGAATATTATATATTATGCCGCACCCGTGCCGAAAAAGGCAAAAACGCCGGACGAGGTTGACCCCGAACTGCTCAAAACGTTCGACAAACTGGGCATCCCGCTGCACGAGCGCGCCGTGCTTTCGGGCATGGCGGTGGATGCCGTGATGGACAGCGTGTCGGTCAAAACGACTTTCAAAGCGCAGTTGGAAGAAAAAGGCATCATCTTTTGCTCGTTCAGCGAAGCCGTGAAGGAGCATCCCGAACTGGTGAAAAAATACTTGGGCACGGTGGTGCCCTACAAAGACAATTTCTTCGCCGCCCTCAACTCCGCCGTGTTCAGCGATGGCTCCTTCGCGTTTATCCCCCGCGGCGTGCGCTGCCCGATGGAACTCTCGACCTATTTCCGCATCAACGCCCGCAACACGGGGCAGTTTGAGCGCACCCTCATCGTGGCAGAAGACGACGCCTACGTCAGCTATCTGGAAGGCTGCACCGCCCCCATGCGCGACGAAAACCAACTGCACGCGGCAATCGTAGAAATCATAGTGAACGACCGCGCCGAAGTGAAATATTCAACGGTGCAAAACTGGTATCCGGGCGACAAAGAGGGCAAGGGAGGCATCTACAACTTCGTAACAAAGCGCGGATTAGTCAAAACGGCAGCCAAACTCGCGTGGACACAGGTGGAAACAGGCTCCGCCATCACATGGAAATACCCCTCTTGCATCCTTGCAGGCAACGATGCCATAGGCGAATTTTATTCGGTGGCAGTCACCAACAACCATCAGCAAGCCGACACCGGCACCAAAATGATTCACCTGGGCAAAAACACGCGCAGCCGCATCGTGTCGAAAGGCATCTCTGCCGGACGCAGCCAAAACAGTTACCGCGGCTTGGTCGTCATCGCCCCCCAAGCCACCAACACGCGCAACCACTCGCAATGCGACAGCCTCCTGCTCGGCGACCGCTGCGGTGCCCACACCTTCCCCGCAATGGACGTGCGCAACGACACCGCCCAATTAGAACACGAAGCCACCACCTCCAAAATCAGCGAAGACCAACTCTTCTACTGCCTCCAGCGCGGCATCCCCACCGAAGAAGCCATCGGCTTAATCGTCAACGGCTACGCCAAAGAGGTGCTCAACAAACTCCCAATGGAATTTGCAGTGGAGGCGCAAAAACTGCTGCAAGTGAGTTTGGAGGGGAGTGTGGGCTGAAACTTTTAGTCGTCATTCACCACAATTATCACCGCGCGCCGGTTTTTTCGCCGGTTTGCTTCGTTGGTGTTGGGGAAAAGGGGCTCTGTGGATGATTTGCCGACTACTTCGGTAATCACCGAGGCGGGAATGCCTTTTTCGAGCATATATTCTGCAACGATTTCGGCGCGCTCTTTTCCCAATGCCCTGTTTCGCTTTTTTGTGCCAATGTTGCACGTGTGCCCTTCTATTCGGACTTGCAGTTCGGGGTATTTTTTCAATATGCGCGCTTTTTCGTCTAATCGCATTTTGAGGTAGCGGATTTCTGCGTCCACTGCTGCTCGGCTTTCGTCGCGCAGGTCGCTTTTGTTGCGTTCAAAATTTATTGCCTGTTGCAGCCGCTTCACATCTGCAATTTTTTCTTCACTCCACTTTTGTTTGGTGGTGGTGTCGGCGGCGATGATGATGGTGTCGGCGACGATTATCGGTAGCGGGTCGTCTTCGATGGTGACGGTGTCGACGGGGGCTGCGGCGATTATCGGTAGCGGGTCGGCGGCGGGAGGGGGCGGTGCTTGTTGAGGGGGTGGTGCTTGTTGAGGGGGGGTGCGACGACCTTTCCTGAATGCCAGCGTTATTCTTATGCCCACCGACATTGGCTGCACCGCTTTATCAACGAACGATTCATTGTTCGCTGTTTTTACAAGAAAACTGCCGGTAGGCTGGTAGTTAGCAACTTTAGCAGGGTAGTTGGCATCGTAATCAATGAAATTTTTCTCATTTCCTGTTTCAACGTCTGTCTTATTTAGCCCATAATCAATGTAGGCACCCGTGTAGAGCGATAAATCCGGCGTCAGTTTCCATTTCCAGCCCGCTTCGGCGGAGGCAACAACCACGGGTGTCGATTGTTTGAGGCTCCCCTCGCTGCTAAGTCCCTGAAATGTGCCAAACCCCATAAATTCAGGTTCCTTTATCGGGTAGCCATGAAAATTGCCCGATGCTTGCAGTTCGTCTAAGCGACCGCTGTAGGTGAAGTCGAGCGGCAGTCCGACTTTACCTCCGAGCGCGGCATAAAACTTGCCTGCTTCAAAGTGTAGCATAAGCGGGATATTGAGAAAGGCGGTTCGTTGCTTTTCGGCGTAACCGGTGGCGGTGTAACTGTATTTAAAATTGTCGACCATTCCGTCAGAATTAGCGTCTACACCATCGGAGGCTCGATATTCTTCTCCGAATGTTGGCAAGTTATATTTGCTGTTAAAAAAGGCGGCGCTTGCACCGGTAGAAAAGCCCCAGTGCGGTTTAAAGAAATAGGTGTAGCCCACCCCAAAATCGTAACCGAAGCCGTGTTTATAGTTGCCCACGTTGGGCGACGAACTCCACAACGAAGAAACTCCGCCACCGGCATGGATAGAAAATTGATGCCTGAAAAACGGCACCGAATCTGCCTCTGATTGGGCGGTGGCGCCACCTGCACCGACCAATACGAAAAATAATATGCACAAAAATCCACCTCTGTTCATTTTACCAGCACTTTTATTGTTTTTTCCCCTGCCTTTATTAGATATATGCCCCCTGTGGCAGGCATTGGTATTGGCATTGTTTCTGAGTCATTGCGTATCGCTGTAAGGTCGTGGCGAGCCACAACCTTGCCGGCGATGTCGTAGATTATTATGCTTCCCGCCTCTTTGGGGATGCCTTCGATGCTGATTAAACTGCTTTTTTCCACCGGATTGGGGTAGGCTTGCAGCGGAGATGAATCTGTCGAACGTAGTGGTATTGGTTGGGGACAAGAGCGCCAGACTGCTCCGTCGGCAGTAGTGATTTCGAGATGGTATTCGGCATTTTTATCCAACACATCGGTATACTTGTTGCCCGCTGAATAATAAGGTCCGGTGCCAATCACTTCGTTATTTCTGAACCATTTAATGTTATCAATTACAAGTCCGAGGTCTTTTATCATCAGCACATTGTTATACCTCATCTCCCCAAGTCTGTCGAAAGGAAGGCAACCGGGGTCAATATCAACCTGCGCTGCCAAAGACAGGTTTTTTGTCTGTGTCGTAGAATCTACCATAGCAGTTATTGAAGTTTCGGCGGGATAATCACCGTTTTGCGTGCTGTCTTCGTCAATAATTCGTCCACCGGTCGTTGCCTCCCCTGTGAAGGAGTAAGTTTGAGCCAACGCCGTGCCGCTGCAAAACAGCAAGGCTGCAAAGGCGAAAAACCGAATTGAAAAACATTTTTCACATACCCTGTTACACACACTCACTAAAAATAATTCCTTTTTCATCACTTTTATTTTTAATTATTACACTTCATTTTTGCACATAAAATATAGCGTGGAAACAATCTATCTGATACTCAGGTTTCCACGCTTATCCAATCAATAAGCTGCCCCACGCCGCATTACACGGCGTTCCGCAAACTTATTCTTGATTGGATAACCCATAACGATGGGTTCAAATTGTGGAAAAATTGAGTATCCAAGAACAAAGCAAACGCTATTTTCAATATGTCTTTACAGTGTGCTTAATAGCACATTATTCCTTTTTTATGTCTTCATTACCATAATTTTATTTAATCTTTCGGCGACAAAAGTATATAATTATTTTGAGATATGCAAGGGTTTTTAAAAAAAAATCAAAATAATTTTCAAAAAAAAAGATTACCAAGACGATAAATCATCTTGATAATCTTCTCAATCTTGCAAAAATCAAGGTTCAGACAACATGATAAACTAAGGAGCAGGAAGCACCAGCCGGAAGCCTAAGCCATTATGGCGTAAGTTGGGGTCGCTGTTGCCGCGATGAAACACGCTACAGCCCGTCGCATCGCCGTTCCAGCTGCCGCCGCGTTCCACGCGGCGCCAACCTTGCTCAACACCTGTAGGATTGTCGGCACCCGTAGGATTGTCAGTGCCTGATGGATAGTGGTTGCCATCATACCAATCACTGCACCACTCCGATACATTGCCACTCATATCATAAATGCCTAACTCGTTGGGGTCTTTTTCGCCTACAGGATGAGTTGTATTACCGCTATTGTCTTTATACCACGCGACACTGCCAACCGTAGCACTGCCGCTATAATTGTGGTTCTGCGTATTCTGTCCACCCATTGCGGCATATTCCCACTCCGCCTCAGTCGGCAAACGATAATTTTTGCCGGTTTTTTCATTGAGTTTAGCTAAAAACGTTTGTATATCTTTGTGGCTGACCCATTCCACAGGCAGTTTATCTCCCTTAAAAGTACTTGGATTGTGACCCATAATATCATACCACACTTTTTGTGTAACCTCGTATTTCCCTATTCGGAAACTACCGATGATTACTGCTGTGCCAGGGTATCCGAGTGAAACGGTGCCGCCCGCCACGAGTATCATTTCAGGTTCTACAAAAGGAGTCGCTGTCGCCGTCTGCGTAACAGTTACCGTCTTAGTGATTGTGACTGGTGCCGCAGTAGCGGTGATAGTTGCCAAACGGCTATCCGAAGTGGTGTTTTGCGCCACCACTACCGTAAACTGCCCATTGTCTGCGCCGGAAGTCGGGCTGATTGTGCACCACTCAGCATCACTGCTAACTTTCCACTCACTATTGCTTGTTACGACAACAGTAAGAGTTGTGTCGGCGGCAGATGCCTGAATAAGTGATGTGTTAAGTATCAAAGTAGGTGGTGCCGCCTCTTGCGTAACAATTACCGTCTGTGCTGTTGTCTCAGTAGTAACGTTAACGTTTGCCACACGGCTTTTCGTGGTGGTGTTTTCCAGCACTTCCACCGTAACCGTCCCGTTGCCTGTGCCGGAAGTCGGGCTGATTATGCACCACCCCCTGACATCATTGCTAACTTTCCACTCACTATTGCTTGTTATGACAATAGAACGAACTGCCCCGATGGCATCTACCGAAATCGCCGTCGGCGACAAAGTAGTGCCTGCCGCGTCGTCGTCGCTGCAAGAAGTAAACATTGCACTTGCCGTGCCCATTGCGAGCAGCAAGCCAAAAAATGGAATAACTTTCTTTGTTTTCATACTAAATTTATTTTTTTATGTTTATAAATATTTTAAAAATTTCAATTTTGCACATAAAAATAGCGTGGAAACAACCTATCTGATACTCAGGTTTCCACGCCTATCCAATCAATAAGCTGCCCCACGCCGCATTACACGGCGTTCCGCAAACTTATTCTTGATTGGATAACCCATAACGATGGGTTCAAATTGTGGAAAAATTGAGTATCCAAGAATAAAGCAAACGCTATTCTTAATATGTCTTACAATATGCTTATTCGCACATTATCCCTTTTTTATGTCTTCATTATCATAATTTTTTTTAATTTTCGACGGCAAAAGTATATAATTATTTTGAGATATGCAAGAGTTTTAAGAAAAATTCAAAATAATTTTCAATTTTAGAGATTACCATCACAAGTCTAAAATGATAGCATTTAAGCCCTGAATGCTTTTAAATCCTTTATCAGCCGTTACGAGTGTCAATCCAAAATGTATGGCAGTGGCTGCTATTACTGCATCGGGAGTTTTTATCGCACGTTGCTGCTTTAATGTTATGGCTATTTCCTTGATTTCATCGCTAAAACCAAGCATAGGAAATCCGGCAATCAACTTGCGAATATCTGCCGCGTCCTGTTGTGAAATCCCTTTTTTTCCGAACAATTCTATTTCTGAAATTACTGAAATCGCAGGCACACACCGAAGCAATCCTCGTACAACGGGGTGTCCCTCCATCGCATACAATATAGCATTAGTATCTGCTAAAAAATCAACCCCACTCACTGCGCATCGCTTTTTGGTATTCCAAACCATCAATTCCGCGCTTTAATTTTCCGAAAAAATCGCCAAGCGTCTTGCGGGGGCGTTTGTTAAACTTGGCAAGCAACATCTCAACGTTGTCCGGCGTAATTTCTTTGACTTCAACTATCATAAATTTAAATATTTGTTTTGACTGCAAAGGTACGACATTTTTTTCAATCAACCAATATGTTTCCGGCGAAACGTAGGGCAATAATACCTCGTGGGTTAAAATCCTTGTCCCGCAGGGGACAGCACTTTATTAACCGTAGACTTCAGTCTACGGTATAAAAATGATAAAATGCCATTAGTCCCGCATGGGACGGCACTTGAGACGGGGGCAGTTTTGCTGAATAACAATGTGTCGTCCCATGCGGGACTTTGGGGTGTGGGCTCCGGCATTCCCGTAGACTAAAGTCTACGGTTAATAAAGTGCTGTCCCCTGCGGGACACGGATTTAACCCAAGTGGTATGATTGCGGATAGTCATTATAATTTTCAAATATATTTTGTGGTATCAAGTGGAAAAATCTCTTTTTTTTGCATTTTTTTGAAAAAAAATTGCAAAAATGTTTTGTAATTAAATAATTTGCAGTACCTTTGCAAAAATTTAATTGTATAATCGCGCGCTTAGTATGAAAAAAAAGAAGATAAGTATTTATGATTCGCTGCCGGAAGGGTTGTTTCACACGCTTTTATATGCGGGGGATTTGCAAAGCAAGGAGTCGATTGTCCACGCTATGCGACAGCAGCGGCAGGAAGAGCTTGCGGCACGCCGCTTTTTTCAACCCTACGAGCAGCAGTTAGAGCAGACGCTCGCCGACAATGCGTTGGACGAGTTGCAATACGGCGATTTGGAGCAAAACACACTGCCTGCCGCCATTTTCGGACAGCAATGGAGCATCCTGTCGCATTTGTCGCCCGCCAAAGCCCTGATTTTCATCCAAATGCTGCCCAAACTTGCCCAAATCGTTGGCGATTGGGCATTAACAGCCGGGGCGATGGCGCGCATTTTGGATTGCCCCGTAGGCATCGTTAGCCGCCGAAATCGGCAAATGAGGCTTTCTACGGCTCACAAAGCGGGGTGGACGCTGGGCGTTCACTCCGTGCTTGGAAATAAAATCGACACCCCGCAGGTGGAAATTCACATTGGTCCGATTGCTTTTCAAACGATGCGGCTGTTTGAGCAGAATCAGTGCAACCACTTAATAATCAACGAACTAATCGCCTTGCTCATTCCTCTGAATTATGGCATCGCAGTGAAATATTGCATTGAAAAAACCGGTGCGACATTTCGTCTGGCGGCATCGGGGCAGCGCAATTATTTGGGAATTAGCACTTGCGTGACCCGTTGCGGCAATGAAATAATTAACAAAAAACAAAAAATATGAACGCACAAAATCATTCAATTGTTCGGCATGGGCAGGGCAAATTTGCCGTGTATTTGGCGAGTTGCGTGCTTGCCGCCTTGTTGCAGGGTGTGTGCTATGTTGAAACTGCCGCCGCCGAGAGGACTTGTATCGACGAAAAGAGGGTCGAATATGACCGGATTTTCTTGCGGCAAATTGCTGTAACAGAGGGTATTGACGCCTTGTATGGTTATGCCGGACTGTTTAATTCCGACCGCAACGATGCGCGCTTGCAGGACATCGTCAGTCGGCGGAAGCAGGAACTTTTGGCGAGCATCATCGAACTGTCGGAGGCTGATAATCGGCTGTATTACAAGTTGTTGAACGAAATAAATACGTTTCTGGTGGTGAAAGACTCCGTGCGTGTGCTTAAAAACGAAGAGGCTCTCATTCTCAGGGACTTACGCCGCTGTATGGGAGGGAATAAGCCATGAAAACACTGCAAAATATGAGCGAAGAAATCCGTGCTCTGGTGCGTGTCGGCGCGCTATTTCTCGTGCTGTCGGCGGTGGGCTGTTCCTACATCCTGCATGACGCAACTATTGACCGGCAGCAGACCGAAAAGCAGCTCGCCATACTTCAGATGGAGCGTATCCACCGTTTTCAGGCGCAGCAAAGCAAGGAACTGCCCGTCGTTGAGTCCCTTTTTCAGCGCATCCACCGGTTCGACCCGGGCACTCGCACCAATTATGAGGAAAACGACATCAAATATTATCTGAGCGACCTCCAAGATATTGCCGCGCAAAACGGCTCTGATGCCCGCTATCGGCTGTTTTTGCACCTGTCGAATTTCTATGCCGCGTGGCTCATCGACAAAAAAGAACTGTGGAGTAAACAGCAAAATATCATCACGTTTCGGCAAAATTTAGATGCCTGCGAAATCAATACCGTCATCAAAAGGAGGCTGTGAGTTATGAAAAGGACGATGAACATTTTATGTTGCCTGATGTTAGTGGCTTGCGGCGGCAAAAAGGAGGAGATGCCGGTGGAGGAAGCCCCCGCTGTTGTTGCGGATGCGCCCAAAGAGGACACAGGGAGCACGCCGGTGCGCATTGTGGCACCACAGAGCGGTATGCAGGGCGAATATATCCTGTTTCGCGGCGAAGGCTCCGCCAACGAATGGCGGTGGGAATTTGGCGAAACGGGTATGGTGGATGCCCGCGAAAAAATCGTGATTTACCAATATCAAAATCCCGGAACGTACACCATCTTGCTGGAAACCGACGAAACACAGTATCCTGTCAGGCACACCATCGTCATTGAGCCACAATTCAGTGCCTACGAAGTGGTGGACACGCTGAGCGTGATATGCGACGACATTCGGGCGCGATTGCAAAAAATTGCCCACCACAAGTCGTTCAACGACAATTACAACTACATTCTCAAAACCTATCTCTGCAACAACCCCAACACGCCGGTGAAAATCAACAGCAGCAAATTGAACGATTTTTATTCCTACTGTCAGGGCTTGTTCCTCACCGGCGAAGGCAAAACGACCATCGCCGGTGTCAAAATAGAAAAAAATGCTGAAACAAAATGTATCACCCAACTAATTGTAATACAGAATGATAACTAAACGAATGGTCACGCTTCTGCCGGTGCTCGCCGTCCTGCTGGGCGGTGTTGGCTGCACCCAAATTCAACAGTTTTTACCTAAACGAAAAGTGCGCGTGCATCCCCACATTGTGGTGCTCTCCGACACGCTGTTTATCGGCGAGCCTGACAAATATCTGGCAGCGTCCGACTCTGTGCTGACGTATCAAGATGCTCACTATCAGCACGTTGCAGGTGCCGTGCCATTGTATGGCATTGTTTATCCGTTGAAGCATTCGGCGGACGGCAGTCAGGTGCTCATTGCCACCAAGCCGCTTCACGAACTGCCCAAGGGGCTTGCCGGTGCGCAGGGCTGGATTGGCAGGCAGTTCGTCCGCCCAATCGAAAAAGGCTTGTGCATCGACCCGATGATTCCGCTTTTCGACAACACCGCGAGTTTTATCCTCAACGTGAACGGCAACCCCATCTACCGACCCCAATTCGACAGCATCGCGCAGACATTGAAGCGCATCAGCGTGTCGTTCATCTTTTGCGGAACGGAGGCGAGCCTCAAACAATTTCCGTCCATCGCCAACGCCATACAGACCTTGCAGCCACTGTTTGAAGCCGATGATGGCTTCAAATATCAGGTGACGATGGCGCAGGAACTGCCCCGCTTGAGCGTGGAAAAGGCGGCGACCAACCTCCTCGTGCTGCTGGGCACAAACAGCGATTTGGATGCACACCTCGACAGTGTGCTGCTGCACAAATTGGCGGACAACAACTGCCGCATCGTCGGCGTTCAACTCTATGCCGGCGAAGATGACAGTTTCAACAATTTTGTGCTGTCGCTCGAAAAAATGATTCGCTATTATGCCGGCAGTCAATTGGAAACGAAAAAATCGCTGATGGTGTCGCCCAAGCAGGTGAAGCACGGCAATTCATTCGTGCCGGCTGCGCTACAAGTCGATGCGCGCGACAATGTATTCCATCTCGACTTCCCCGCCAATAGTGTTACACAAGGCTTTGTGTGCTTCCCGCAAAAAAATCAATCCCTCTCAATGGACGTGCTCACCGGCAGCATCCGAACAATCATCGAACAAATCAAAGCCGACAACAACAGCCTCCTCGACCAACTGACACAAGCCTTTGCCGATTTTGGAACAAACAAAATAAGATTCAGCCCGGAGTTTATCCGCGCCTGCCAATTAGATTCCGCCCGCGTGCCGGACAGACGGCTTGTTACTAAATTTTCGAATACCGAAATACTCTACCTCATCCCTTGACAGTATGGAAGAGATGAAAAAACAAGAGCATTCATTGGTGAGCCTGCTCGACCGGGTGGTCGGCGACGAAAACCGGCAACTTGCCAAGAAATTGGGCGACCGCACTCACCGGCTGTTTGAAAAACTTGTGCACCGGATGCAGCCCGACACTTTTTTGCACATTCGCCCCGCACACGCCATTTTGCAAATCACGCCGAGCGGCTCGCCCACCTCACCCACTCTGTCGGTGAAAAAAGACACCTGTTTTCAGGTGCAAACCCTCCCCAAAGAGTTGCAGAAACAGGGCATCACGTCGATGCAATTCGCGTCGGTCGCCGATTGCCAACTCGTGAATGCCGACTTGGAAGGCACCGTCAAAAATCTGCCTGTCTATCTCGATTTAAGCGCGTTAGGCAGTGATTTTGCATTGTTGGAATGTCTGCAAGCCATTCGCTGGACGGTGGGCGAACGCACCCTGAAAGCACATCCGGGCTTCCCCATTTTGCCGAACGCCGAACTCACGCCCACCGATGCCGCCATTCTTGGTCTTTACCACCACTGTTTTCAAACCATCGAACAGATTGATATACAAGACATTCCTAATCTCACGATGACGCTGCCAACGTGTTTTACGGAAAAAATCCGCTTTTTCATCAACGCCTTCCCCGTCGTCAATCAGCCTCACGGTGAATATCCCGTCGAATGCGCCAACCATCTACCCGCTCACACCGTCCTCACCGCCAGCCGTGTGCCCGAACTCAACAAGTCGGAAGCCATCCTCCTCACGCCAAGCGGCGACGGGCGGCATTTTCAAGACACAGACACCCTCACCGCGATTTGGCAATTTCACCTCACCGCGCGCGGGCGCATCAACACCCGCAACGACCTCCTGAACTTTTGCAAAATCGAACTTGGCGCATACGCCCGCCATTTCGACATCGTATCAGCCGTCCAAACCAGCCCCAAAAACAACGAGGGAATCATCCAAATCATCGAAATTCGCATCACAATGCGCCCCGAATGCGCCAATCAAATCGCCCAAAGCAACACTCTCAGCCATTTCTTCACCCGCTTGAAGCAGCATTCGCCGGATAATTTCCGCTATGCCCTTCGGGTGGATTTCAATTAAAACGGATATGCGTCCCCGTCGTCGGCAGAAACCTGCGCGGTGGGTGCAATTGTTTGCCCGTTGCCGTTGCCGGAGGCTTTGGAGGCAAATTCGTTGATGATTTTGTCGTCTTCCAGATTTTGGAAGCGCACAAAATCGCTTTTGAAACTCAGTAGCACTTCGCCTGTGGAGCCGTTACGGTGCTTCGCAATGATGATTTCAGCCTTTCCGCGCAGGTCGTGACCCTGTGCATCCTCATAGATTTTGTAATATTCCGAGCGGTGGATAAAACACACGATGTCGGCATCCTGCTCAATAGAACCCGATTCGCGGAGGTCTGACAGTTGGGGGCGATTGCCGCCGGTGCTGTCTTTGCCGGTTGCCCGCGTTTCCACCGCGCGATTGAGCTGCGACAGGGCTACGATTGGGATGTTCAACTCCTTGGCTAAACCTTTTAAGCCGCGCGAGATGATGGCGACCTCTTCCTGACGATTGCCCGTTTTTATGCCGCTGGCGTTCATCAGTTGCAAATAGTCGATGATGATGCACTTTATTTTGTGCTCTTTCACGAGGCGGCGCGCTTTGGTGCGCAGTTCAAAAATCGACAAACTCGGCGTGTCGTCCACAAAAATGGGTGCCTCGTAGAGCGGTTTCACGCGCTGGTCGAGTTGAAACCATTCGTGCTGCTCCAGTTTGCCGCTTTTGATTTTGTCGCCGGTGATTTCCGTTACATTGACGATTAAACGATTGACTAACTGCACGTTAGACATTTCCAACGAGAACATCGCCACCGGCACTTTGTAGTTCATCGCCATATTTTTTGCCATCGACAGCACGAAAGCCGTTTTCCCCATCGCGGGGCGGGCGGCGATGATGATGAGGTCGGAATTTTGCCAGCCGGACGTGATTTTATCCAACTCGTGAAATCCCGACGCAACGCCACTCAAGCCATCGGTGCGCTTGGAGGCTTCATTCATCAATTCGATAGCCTCGGCGATGATGGGACTGATGGGCGTAACGTCCTTTTTCAGGTTGCGCTGCGAAATTTCAAACAGTTTGGCTTCGGCATCCTGCATCAAATCGTCCACGTCTTCCACGTCCTCAAAGGCTTTTCCTGCCACCTCGGACGAAAAACTGATGAGTTCGCGCGCCAACGCTTTTTGCGCCACAATCCGCGCGTGGTATTCCAAGTGGGCACTGGAAACGACCTTTTGCGACAGTTGCGCGATGTAAGGCACGCCGCCCGCCGTTTCCAAATCGCCGGAACGCCGCAGTTGTTCCACCACCGTCAGCATATCAATAGGCTCCTGCTTATGAGCAAGTTCGGTTATCGCGGTGAAAATCAGTTCGTGGGCGAGGTCGTAAAAACTTTCGGGTTTCAGCATCTCGCCAATCAGGGAATAGGCATCCTTTTCGAGCATCAATGCGCCCAAAATCGCCTCTTCCAATTCGCGTGCCTGCGGTGGAACGCGCCCCATTGCTTCCGTCGGAGCGGTCGATGTCTTCTTTGCTGCTGTGCGTGCGCCGGAGCGCGGAGTAGTCGTCTGTTGTGCCATAGTGGGTACAAATTTACTGCCTTTTGTTGAAAAAACCGCTCAATCGGCGGTGAAAGTTGTCAGTTTATTTTCAACTGTACCGGCGGTGCTGTCAGGGGTATTACCACTCATATCCGTTATCTTTCAGCCATTTTTGCACATCTTCTCTGCCTAATTGCGCGGCTTTTTGGTAGCATATCAAGAATTGCTCGGAATCGCCGGAATTGGAATATGCTGCCCCCATATTGACGTATGCACTTGCATATTTCGGGTCGATGGCTATCACTTTTTGGTAGCAATTGATGGCTTCCCTGTAATTTTCCTGTTTGCCGTAGATAACGCCCATATCAAAATAGGCTTTCGTGTTTCTGGGGTCGATGGCAATGGCTTTTTGGTAGCAACCGATTGCCTGCGCATAGTTCTCTTGGGAATAATAAACAATGCCCAGATTGTGGTGTGCCGCCGCCAAATTAGCATCCAAGGCAATGGCTTTTTGGTAATACTCAATGGCTTGCGCATATTTTTTCTGCTCGCGATAGATATTCGCCATATTGTAATAGGCATTGGCATATTTCGGGTTGATGTCGGTGGCATATTGGTAGCAACTGAGGGCTTGGGCATAATCGTTTTGGGCACTATACACAACGCCCATATTGTAGTAGGCATTGGCATAGTTGGCATTAACGGCAATTGCTTTTTTGTAATTGGCGATGGCTTTCGCATAATTTTTCTGCTCGCGATAAACATTTCCCATATTATAATAAGCCTCCAAATAATTTGGTGAGATATCTATCGTTTTTTCAAAACTGCTGATGGCTTTTGCGTAGTTCCTTTGTCCCTTGTGGGCAACGCCCATATTGTTGTAGGTTACCGCATCGTTGGGGTCAATCTCAAGGGCTTTTTGGTAGCAATCAATCGCGTCCTTATAATTGTCCTGTTCCAAATAGGCATTGCCCATATTGTTGTATGCCTCCACGTATTTGGGTTTGATGTCGATGGCTTTTTGGTATTCGCCGATGGCTTTGGCGTAGTTCTTTTGATAGTGCTCGGCAAGCCCGACATTGAAATAGATTGTTGCATTGTTGGGGTCAATTTCGATGGCTTTTCGGTAGTATTCGCTCGCCGGTTGATACTGTTTATTGGCATACGCATTGTTGCCGTTAGTGATGTATTCTTCCACCAAAAGTTTGCCCACCTCCTTTTGATAGGCATCTTTCAAGCGTCCTTCTTCCAGCAATTTCTTGGAAGCATCCCGCTCTTCAGCCAGCTCCGCCAACTGATTTTTCAACTTTGCAATCTCGTCTGCGGCTTCCTGCACCTTTTTGTGCGACTCTTCCAAGTCTTTGGTCTTTTGCTTGTCGTTGAGCACTTCGGCGATACGTTTCTGCACGTCGTCGGGGTCAATGGTCATTTCCGCTTTTATGTAGTAGGTTTCGCCATTCCATTGCTCGTCCAGCACTTTCATTTCCACAATACCTGCCGTAATGGCTTCTATTTTTTCCGAATAATCTTGCGTGTTGTCCTGCACGGTCGTTAGTTGCTCGGCACGAATGAACGTCCCGACTTCACGCAACAAAATACTGCGCATTTCGGCGGTAGCATTTGTTCGCGAACTCACTTTACTGTCCATTTCACTTGCCTGATAGGTGTAGTCGCGAGTGAAAGTCTTTTTCGCTGCGTAACTGTTGCCCACGCTAAGCAACAGCACGCAGAGAAAAACGTGTTTGCCGATAAACTTCATCTATTTGAAGGCATCAATAATAGTGAATTGCACCTCCACACGCCGAAACTCGCCGCCTTCTTCTTCCGCCACTTCGATGTGCGACTGATAGTCATTGCGCGTTTTGCGCAACGTGGTGATATTCTTTGACATCCAGTCCTGCACGCTGGCAGTTCGGATGTATGCCAACTGTGGATTGGATGTGATTCCCGTTGCCTTTGTCAGCGTCATACTGTTTAATTCGCCATTTTGATAGTAAGGCTCGCGCTCAAAATCGCCATAACGACCGTCATACGCAATTTTTCCACGAATAGGCGAGGCATCCGCAGAGCCGACAATGGCAATTTTCACACGTGTCCCCGTTTCAAAATACTTGGTGAAATCATCGCCTTCAAGCGTCTGTTTCACAATGGACATCAGCGACATCGCCGCATTGGATTTTGTAACATCGTAGCCGCCGGGAGGATAATCCTCGCCGTTGGCAAACACAATATAATTGTAATTAAGCTGATAGTTCAATATCTTATTGCCCTCCGCATCAACATCCGTCAGCACCGACGTGCCCACCTGAATATCCGTATTGTCGGTAATCAGACCCGCCGCTTTGCTTTTTTTAATCACATCCGCTGTTATAGCCTTCAGATTCTCCTCTTCCTGACTTGCAATCTGCAAAATATCAAGCGGCACAAAATCCGGTTCTTCCACCGGCGGCGGTGTACGACCGATATTATCATAGACATACTCCTTTCCATTTGCTTTGTTGGTGAGTTCCAGATATGCCAACACAAATTCATCGCTTTCATTCAGCAGGTAAACGACATCATGAAATGCCAAATCCTTTTTATTTCTGAAAGCCTCCACATCAGCGTTGGGTACGGAAATTTCAATCGAAGGCAAAGTGGTAAAATTGATTGACAACAGCCCGCTTTCTGCATTATAGATACCTGCAAATGGATTTTCATGCGCGATGAGATTGCCGGCAAGGGCGGTGGTGGCTTCCTGTCTGAGGAGTTCCACCTGTGGTGCCCGCGTGTCGTCGTTTACGCGATTTTTATAATCTTCCGCCGACTCGTCCGTCTTCTTTTTTACCCACTCGCTCATCTTTTTCTCCACTTCCGCGCCGACAATTTTGCCGTAATACGGCTCCAAATCTTTGGAATTCCAATAAACAATGGCGTGCAGCCGGTTAGCAACGAGATAGGGCTGCGACGAACTTTTTAAAAACCCGCAAGCCCCAATAGTGCCGGGTTCACTTATTTTCTGTATAACTTCTTTTTTTAGAATATTTAATACGACAATTTCATTATTATTATGAACAAATGATACATATTTATCATCGGCATTAAACGAGGGCGAGGTAACAGTACCCTCAAATGGATAACTATGCGCAATTTCCCATGTGCGGGTGTTGTAGATTACCAACTGATTGGGCAATGAAACAGCCAATTGGGAGGCATCGTTGGAGAAGGCAACGCCGGCAGGCTCTGCGTCCAAATGCAGTTTAGAGCGAATCTCCCTCTTTTCAAAGTTCCAAATATCAATCTGCTCGCCCTTGACTGACGCGATAAAATAGCCGTTTGGACTCATCGTGAGCGCAGAAACAGGGACTGTCCCACTTTGCAGAACAAAATCGGGCTGATAGTCTTTGGTGTTGCAAACAAAAATCTCCCCGTTTGAAAAGCCGACAAGCAATTTGGAGGCATCGCCGGAGTAGGCGATTGTCGTGAGGTCTCTTTTTGCTTTTTTGTCCGTGCTTTTATACTTTAACTCAAACAGTTTTTTGTTGATTTCCTGAAACGAATAGACCATCACGAGTTTTTTTTGAATCAGGGAAAACGAGTTACCCGTGGGGTTCATCGCTAATTTTGACACATCTTTGGCATTCGCCACGTGTACGTCCTTGTGGGTGTTTATTTCGTTGGTGTTCACATAATACACCAGCCGAAAAGAAGAGTTGTCAAACATTTTGATTTCTCCCTTGGCGGGATACTCTTTTGACAGTTTCACAGGGTCTGCAACCCCCAATTTCAAAGCGGCTGTTTCCGTCCCTCTCACCTGCGAAAAGAGGCAAACGGGAAAAAGAATAAAAGCAAACAACAGATACAATACTTTTTTCATCACATATTTCTTTATGGTGGACTTCTAACATTTTTTTTATTTAACAGTTCCAATAAGGCAAGAAGTCCGTTTATACCAAGTTGAAACAATCTGTAATTGATTTCCGCGCATAATTAGCATTATGTTGAATAGAACACCGAATTTATGCGGATTGTTCGCTATGTTTGCAAAATATTTGGCACTATCAGGCATCGTGTCTTTTTGTGGTAAATTGAAACTAAATCTTTTTTTGAGACTAAAAATTGCACTTCAAAAAAAATTATCCCCCAAATGCAATTTTAACACTTTTCTTGCTGTTTAATTGAAAAAAATTTATTACCTTTGCCGCGATTTTTGTCGCAGGATGCTGTGTTTTGTTCGCTCAAACGAGCGAATAAAGTGCATTTTTCTATTCAACATAATGCTAATTATGCGCGCAAAAGAATTAAAGATTGTTTCACCCGAAAAACATAGTGCAGACGAAGATGGCAGTTACAAAACCCGCAAAATCTGCCAGAAGTGCAGCACCAATGGTGTAGCGCGGGTTTTTGACGTGGATGGCGCCGTAATAGACTGCGACGACATAGAAAGTGGTGTCTGTGGAGCCTTGCACGATGGTTGCCAGCCGTCCCGTGAACGAATCGGCACCAAATGTTTGCATTGCGTCGAGCATCATCCCGCGCGAGCCGCTCCCGCTGAGGGGCTTCATCAGGGCTGTGGGGAAGGCATCGACCCAGTTGGTGGGCAGTCCACAGGCATCGACCGCCGATGCCAGCCCGTCGGTGAGAAAGCCCATCGCGCCCGAAGTGCGAAAGAGGGCAATCCCCACCAGCATCGCCACCAGATAGGGTATAATCATCACGGCGGTTTGGAAACCCTCCTTCGCGCCGTCGATAAAGGCGTCATAGACATTGATTTTTTTGCGTAGCCCCGCCACCATAAACGACACTATAATGCTGATTAACAAAAAGTTGGCAATCATCGAAGAGTATTGCGACACCTGCTCCTGCGGAAACGTTTGCACGCACCAAACGACAAACGCTATCAGGGCGACAATGGCGCCGAAAAATCCGATTAACACCTTGTCAAACAGATTGATACGCTGCTTGAGGCAGACAAAAAACGTGCCAATCAGCGTGGCAATCGAAGTGGTAATCATCAGCGGCACAAACACGTCGGCGGGGTTGGCAGCCCCCATTTGGGCGCGATACACCATAATCGTGACGGGGATAATGGTCAGCCCGGAGGCATTGAGCACGAGAAACATAATCATCGGGTTGCTCGCGACATCTTTTTTCGGATTCAGTTCCTGCAACTGCTGCATCGCCTTCAGCCCCATCGGCGTGGCGGCATTATCCAGATTCAGCATATTGGCAGCCACATTCATAAAAATAGACCCGGTCGCAGGGTGCCCCTTGGGAATGTCGGGAAACAGCCGCGTGAAAATGGGAGCCGCCCCACGTGCCAAAACATCCACCACGCCGCTCCGCTCGCCGATTTTCAGAAACCCCAACCACAGCGACAGCACGCCCGTCAAGCCCAGCGAAATCTCAAACCCATTTTTCGCCGCCCCAAAAGTAGCGTCCATCATCTCCGTGAAAACGCCCACATCACCCGTGAAAAGCATCTTGCAGACACCCACAACGAAGGCAACCAAGAAAAATGCAACCCAAATATAATTTAATGCCATTGTTTTTTTAACATTGAAGCCACAAAGGTAAAAAAAAAATTTGCCAATTCAAAAAGAAGTTTTACCTTTGCACCCGATATTTGCTCTACTAATGAAAGAGTCAATATCAGCCGATATTTGCTCGAATGAATGAGCGAATACGAGTGATAACCCTCTAAATAATAGGAGATTATGAAGACATAGGTGTGTTAATACGCACATTTTAAGATTGGAAAAAGCGTTTAGCTTATATTCTTAGTTACATGAAATATCGACAATTTCAAGAAACTACCGAGGATAAAGGTGACGATGCGCACGCTGTTTGGCGTTGTGGCATTACTCATATTTTATTTGGTAGTTTTGGTAGTCGATAACCTCATGTAACGGATAGGAATTTTAGAGTTTTGTCCGCGCTTTTTTTATGTGTGTATTGAGAGAAAGGGCAAACCAAAAAATAATAAGATTAAAAACGTCAAATTAAAAATTTAAAAAATGACAAAGTTTAAAAATGTATTTTTGCTGGCAGCAATGGCTGTTTCAGCGGTAGCATTCACCGGTTGTGAAAAAGACGGTGAAGACAACGACAATCAGACTAATGCTTGGGATGGTGTGCTTACAGCGACGAATGTGGAAGGCGTGCCGGACGGCGTAACTATTGATGCTGTAAAGGCGTTTATCGGAGGTTATGAGGTAGGGAGTGGAACGTATGAGAATCGTGGTTTCACGCTCAGTTTATTATCACCTTTACCTGATAAACTTTCGCCAGTAACGAATGTTGAAAAAGAATTTCCTGGTACAACGGCAAGTCCAGCCGATGCTAAGGGATGTTTTTCTTTCGATGATTTTTATGTTTATGCGTATAAAGATGGAAATGAAGTTGGTAGATTTAGCAGCGATACACGTACGCTGGAGTTCAGTATTGTGTATGTCGATAAAGATGTCAAAACAACAGGTTCAAGCACAACAGATGAAGGTTATCACTATACATTCAATCTGTCTCTGAAAAAAGGATGGAACAAAATGTATGCGGTCATAGATTTTAAAACGGGTAAGGCTGAAATAGAAATGACAACTACAGAGCCAAGCGGAATACCAGCGAAGTGGTATTTCGAATATTAAGTAAGTTGGGAGTTTAGAAAAGACAGGTTTAACGGTTAAAGGTTAAGCCTGTTTTTTGTATAGTGAAACTTTATATCCCTTGTTCAGTGTAGCGTCCGCGCTGCATCGTAGAGACGTGGCGCGCCGCGTCTCTACAATTTTTTCTTAATTGGGCGTGGATGTCTCGCTTAAAAAAATAATATGATTGCGGATAATCAATAATTTTTTCTATTTCTACCGGAAAAAATACTGCCGCTGCCGCAATTTCTCCTCTTTGCTGCGGGCGGTGAAGACGGGTTTGAGGGTGTAGGGATGCAATCCGGTGTAAAAAATCTCGGTCGAGAGGGTCATCGGCGTGGGTGTGAAATCCTGTACCTGCTCGAGGTGAAAATTCAGTTTTTGGGTGATTTCCGACAGTTCTGCCATAGCGCGTTCCGTTGAGGCGGGGTGCGAACTCATAAAATAGGGTATTAACTGCTGATTGAGATTTTCCTCTTTGTTGATGCGGTCGAAGATTTTTTTGAATTGGTAGAACTGCTCAAAGGGTGGCTTGCGGATGCAGTTAAGTACCTCTGTGGCAGTGTGTTCGGGTGCCACTTTGAGGCGACCGGACACGTGTCGGACAATCAATTCGCGGGTGTAGTCGCGGGCGGCTTTGTTGAGTTCGCCGTCGTCGTACTGATTGACCAGCAAATCGTAGCGCACGCCACTGCCGATGAACGATTTTTTGACTTCGGGCAGTTTGTCCACGGCTTGATAGAGTTCCAACAGCGGGCGGTGGTCGGCATTCAGGTTGTTGCAGATTTTCGGGAAAATGCACGAGGGCTTTTTGCACTTTTCGCAGATGTTCGGGTCGCGCCCGTGCATCCCATACATATTGGCAGACGGACCACCCAAATCGCTCAGATAACCCTTGAAATCAGGCATTTGCGTGACGGCTTTCACCTCTTTGAGAATGGATTCCTGCGAGCGCGAGGCAATAAATTTGCCCTGATGGGCAGAAATCGTGCAAAAGGCGCATCCCCCAAAACAGCCCCGATGGATTGTTACCGAATGGCGAATCATCTCATAAGCCGGAATGCGCTTGTCGCGGTATTTCGGGTGTGGCAATCGCGTGTAGGGCAAGTCGTAGCAGGCATCAATCTCGGCTGTGGTCATCGGCGGATAGGGCGGATTAACCACAATCGCTTGATTTCCTGTTAGTTGTGTCAATCTCACCGCGTGCAGCGAATTGGACTCTTCCTCGATGGATTTGAAATTTTGCGCCTGCTTTTTCCTGTCTTTCAGGCACTCCTCGTAAGAAAACAAAACAGCCCTCTCAGGGGGATTTAGGGGGCTTACAAATGCTGTTTGTGGAATATCTGTCAATTCCCCAATCGCCTTGCCACTCTGCAACTCCTCCGCGATTTTGACAATCGCCTTTTCACCAGCACCATACACCAGCAAATCGGCTTTGGACGGCACGAGGATGCTCGGCAGCAATTTGTCCTGCCAATAGTCGTAGTGCGACAGCCGCCGAAGCGATGCCTCAATGCCGCCAACGATGACCGGCACGTCCGGGAAAAGCGTTTTCAAGATGTTGGAATACACGATTGTGGGATAGTCGGGGCGCATATCAATCCGTGCATCGGGCGTGTAGGCATCGTCCGACCGCAGGCGTTTGTTGGCGGTGTATTTGTTAATCATCGAATCCATCGCGCCCGCCGAGATGCCGAAAAAGAGGCGTGGTTGTCCGAGTTTTTTGAAATCGCGCAGGTCGTCGCGCCAATTGGGCTGCGGCACGATGGCTACTTTCAGTCCCTGCGCTTCGAGCGTCCGCCCAATCACAGCCGCTCCAAAGGCGGGATGGTCGATGTAGGCATCGCCCGAAAACAGAATCACGTCCAACTCGTGCCAGCCGCGCTGTTCGACCTCTTTTTTTGTTGTTGGCAGAAACGTTGTCATCAGTCAATCAGCCGTTTGGTAATGTCGCCGTAGGCATCTATGCGGCGGTCGCGGAGGAAGGGCCACCAGCGGCGCACTGCCTCGGAGCGTTGCAAATTGATGTCGATGACGAGGTTTTCTTCCCTGTCGGAGGGGGCTTGGGCGAGGATTTCGCCCTGCGGACCTGCGGCGAAACTGTTGCCCCAAAATTGGATGCCGCCGGTTTGTCCGGAGGGGTCGGCTTCCGTGCCCACGCGGTTCACGGCAACTATGTTTAAGCCGTTGGCGACGGCGTGACCCTGCTGCACGAGTTGCCACGCGGCTTGTTGGCGTGCTTTTTCGTCCGCCGTGTCGGACGATTCCCAGCCGATGGCGGTCGGATAAATCAGCAGTTCGGCACCCGCCAATGCCATCAGTCGCGCGGCTTCGGGGTACCATTGGTCCCAGCAGATGAGCACGCCCAACTTGCCCACGGAGGTCTGTATGGGCTTAAAACCCAAGTCGCCGGGGGTGAAATAAAATTTCTCGTAGTAGGCGGGGTCGTCGGGGATGTGCATTTTGCGGTATTTGCCCGCGATGGTGCCGTCGCGCTCGACCACCACGGCGGTGTTGTGATAAACGCCCGCCGCGCGCTTTTCAAACAGCGACAGCACGAGCACGATGCCCAATTCTTTGGCTAATTTCCCGAACAGGTCGGTGGACACTCCGGGGATGGTTTCGCCGCGGTCAAACGCCTGTGTATCTTCCGTTTGGCAAAAATACAAGCCGTTGTGCAATTCCTGAAGCACCACGAGCTGCGCCCCCTGGGCGGCACATGCGCGAATGTTGGCGAGCAGTTTAGTGATATTTGCCTGACTGTCGGCGGTGTTTGCCTGTTGAATCAATCCGAGTTTCATTATGTCCAAAATTTTATGCAAAGGTAGTTGATTTTTCCGAATGGGGCATCGGATATACATTTTTTTTACTACCTTTGTTGCCGTGATGACGGTCAAAAAAGCGGAATTTGTAGTGAGCAACGTTGATGTGGCACGATGCCCACAGGATATGCACCCCGAATATGCGTTTATCGGGCGTTCCAACGTGGGCAAATCCTCCCTCATCAATATGCTGACGGGCAAGAAAGGGCTGGCAATGACCTCCTCCAAGCCGGGCAAAACACTGCTAATCAACCACTTCCTAATCAACAATGAATGGTATCTCGTGGATTTGCCCGGCTACGGCTATGCGCAACGCGGGAAAAAGCAGCGCGACGAAATCCGCTCAATCATCGACACGTATTTGGAAAAACGGGAGGCGTTGACGAACTTGTTCGTACTGCTGGACTGCCGCCACGAGCCGCAACAGATTGACTTGGATTTTCTCCGCACGCAGGGCGAAAATGGCGTGCCGCTGGCAATAGTTTTCACGAAAATAGACAAGATTTCGACCAATCAACTAAAAGAAAACACCGCCGCCTACAAGGCGCGACTGCTGGAAGATTGGGAGGAACTGCCGCCGATTTTTTTCACCTCGGCGGAGAGAAATAGCGGGCGAGATGAGGTTTTGAATTATATTGAAAAAATAAATAATTCGTTATTGGAATGATGTGTAGATTAAAGAAAATGTGTACCTTTGTGGAATGAAAAATAGTAATAGAATGGCAGAAACCGAAGATATGATAGAGCCGGAAGAAGGGAATGAAAACGTAAAAAACGAAATTCCTTTTGACCCCAATGAAATTACTATCAATATTGTGCCGCGAACAATCGGGCAAATTGTTGATATGTTGCGCTATGGTGAAATATTGATTCCTTCTTATCAACGCTTGCCAAATCTGTGGAGTGAAAAGAAAAAAAGTCGGTTTATTGAGTCGCTCATGTTAAGTTTACCCATTCCACTTTTTTATTTTGACGAAAATAAAGATAAAAAATGGCGGGTTATTGATGGTTTACAACGGATTAGTACATTGGAACATTTCATTATGCTTGACGATGATGAAAGTCAAGAAAAGAAAACTATTAGTGGAAACAAACAGCCATTAGTCCTTCAAAATTTAGAATTTAAAACCGAATATAATGGTAAAAAATGGTCAGACCTGCCTCGATATGTTCAAAGAAGAATTGAGACGAACCAAGTGACCATAAATTTAATTGGGAAAGGAACTCCCGAAGAAGTGAAATACAATATTTTCAGTCGCATCAATCAAGGAGGAGAGGAATTAAGGGGACAAGAAATACGTACAGCCCTATTTCAAGGCTATAGAATTGATTTTATAGAAAAGTTTGTGTCAGACAAAACCGATGCAGGTAAGAGCTTTTTGAAAGTAACCAATAATTCCGTATCCTCAAAACGACAAGATGATTTGGATTTTGCCACACGATTTTTAAGCTTTTATCTTCTTGGTTATGCAAAATATGAACCGGATATGGATACTTTTTTGACAATGGGGACAAAATCTATTCCAACAGAGCAGGAACAACAAGAAAAAATACTCCATGATTTTCAAAAAGCGATGGACGTCTCGTATGAGATTTTTGGAGCAACAGCATTTAGAAAAACCGAGCGGGTTAAATTTAGTTTTATAAATAAATCACTATTTGAAATTATTAGTGTTAATTTTGCAAACCTCAATCAGTCACAACAAGAAAAACTGATACAACAAAAAGAAAACTTCAGAAATGATTTCCGCCAATTACAACAGAATGATTCTTTTTGGTACGCTATCACGACAAGTACGGCAAGTAAGGATAATGTAAGGACAAGGCATGAATTGTTTTCTGTTTTATTAAATAAATACATAGTATGATACGGAAAGTTGAATTAGAAAATTTCAAATCACACAAAGATACCAAATTAGACTTTTCTAATTTAACTGTGTTGTGTGGAGCAAATGCATCCGGAAAATCTTCGGTTATTCAAGCATTATTGTTATTGAGAGAATCATTTTCCGGCGGGGAGATGGGGGTATTCAATTATTTGAATTTGCAAACTAATTCTGTAAAAATCGGAACCGCAAAGGACGCTTTGTATCAATATAGTGAAAAAAATGAAATCTCTTTTAGATTATCCGGAGATAGTTATGATGACAGGTGGTGTTTTAAAATTAATGATTCGACAAAAACAGTTATCCCTAAATTACAACATAATTTTAATGGGAATGGGATAATGCTTGAACCGTCATGTAAACTATTTTTTTCTCCGCATTTTATTAGTGCTGCAAGGTTCGGACCTCAATCTTTTTATCCAAAGGATGATTTAATAGATATTTTGAATCAAATATCTGAAAAAGAAGGAAAAGCAGAATATGCCGTTCAGTTTTTAGATAAAAACAGAAACCAGGATGTAGTCCCTAAACTTTGCATATCTTCTTATGATAATGATTTGTTTACACAAGTTACTGCATGGGAAAGAGAAATTACTTTCGGTGTAAATGTGGTAGTTGTTGATAACGGACAACTCGGCTACGAATTGAAATATCAATTTAATACAGATACCGGAAAAACAGATTTATTTAATGCAATCAATGTTGGATTTGGTCTAACTTATGCTTTGCCCATAATTGTTGCAATATTATCAGCAAAGCCGAACGAATCCATCTTATTTATTGAAAATCCGGAAGCCCATTTACACCCCAAGGGACAGGCAAAATTAGCAGAACTAATCTGTTTAGCGGCGCAAGCAGGTGTTCAAATAGTTATAGAAACGCACAGCGACCATATATTCAATGGAATACGAAAAAATATTGCCTCCGGTAAAATTGAAAAAGATAATGTGAAAATTCACTATTTTGAAATGGGGGATAATAGCGCTACTATTAGCACGGAAATCAAAATTTCGGATATCGGTCGTATTTTGAACCACAAAAAGGGGCTTTTTGACCAATTTGATGATGATTTAGATGAACTTTTAGGATTATAATTATGGAAATACTCATTAACGAATTATCATTAACGGGGCAATTTGCAACTGAAACACAGTTTATATCAAAAGCATTATTACCTTTAAGTTCATTGCTTAAAGAATTGGATAATTCGCAAGATACGCTTTTGAAAAAACAAGATTTCTGGCAAGTTTATGTTACACCAACAAAGACATTACACGATATTTTGACAACACAAACAGATGAAACAACAAGATTCAAGTCCTTGCTTGCAAATCTAATTGGTGAACCATTTTGGGAAAGCAGTCAAAAACATTTGGCAACAGATACATACCTGTATAGTGGCACTAACCTTTACGGACAGTCATTAGCCGAAACTGTTGAACGGGATAAAATAGTCATTTCGTTTATTCATACTGACTTTGCAAGAACAAAGTTGTCTGTTGCAAAAAACACAACCATTGTTGAAATTGATAATTTGTTTGAAAAAGGGCATTATATTGAAGTTGCATATCAGCGCAAGACACTGCCTTATAGCAACTATTTTGAACGGAAATTTGACAATGGACGGTTTACTTTGTTAGATAATATTGAACGTTTTAGACAAACAAATAGAATAGAACAAGGGCAAAGAGTTTATCAAGAAATTTCAACCAACAATTATTGGTATTTGGATAATTTGCATAAAACTCATTATGAAGTGTATAATGCAAAAGCAGAACATCTTGGCGAAGCAAGTTTGCAAGGAAACTTGGATGAGAGTAAAAAAGTGAATGGAAGAATGATAACTATTTGAAGTAAAATATAAAAAAATATGAACTGGTTTGAATGCAAAGTCAAGTATGACAAGATGATGGAGAATGGGGTGGTGAAGCCTGTCACGGAGCCTTATTTGGTGGATGCGCTGTCTTTTACGGAGGCGGAGGCGCGGATTATTGAGGAGGTGTCGCACCTCGTGAGCGGCGAGTTTGTGGTGACGGACATTAAGCGCGCCAAACTTTCCGAGCTGTTTTTCAACGACAAGGGCGACCGCTACTACAAAATCCGGGTCAGTTTCATCACGCTGGACGAGAAGAGCGGTGCCGAAAAGAAGACCTCCTGCAATATGCTGGCGCAGGCAAACGACCTGAAAGAGGCGGTCGCCATCCTCGAAGAAGGGATGAAGGGCGGTATGGCAGACTATGTCATCGCCTCAGTCACGGAAACGATGATTATGGACGTTTTCCCGTTCTCGGCGGACGAAAAAGGGACGCAATCGGGCGGAAAAGGGAAGAAACCGACTATCGTAGAAATAGACGCAGAAGACGAATGAGCATCGCGGCGCAATTGGAGCGGCTGAAAGCGGAACTTCCGCCTCGCGTGAAGTTGGTGGCGGTGTCCAAATATTGTCCGGAAAGTGCCATACAGGAAGCCTACGATGCCGGTCAGCGCATTTTTGGCGAAAGTCGCGCGCAGGAGATTGTACCCAAATACGAACACCTGCCCAAAGACATCGCGTGGCACTTCATAGGGCATTTGCAGGTCAATAAGGTGCGCTACATCGCGCCTTTCATCGACACGATTCACTCGGTGGATTCGCTGAAACTGCTGCAAGAAATCAATGCGTGTGCCGCAAAAAACAACCGCAGCATCAAGGTGTTGCTGGAGGTGCACATCGCGCAGGAAGAACAAAAATCCGGATTTTATCCCGATGAAATCGGCAATTTTTTGAAAAACACCGATTTCATCGGCTTCAAAAATGTGGAAATCATCGGCTTGATGGGTATGGCAACTTACACCGCAGACGAGGCTCTCATTCGCCGCGAATTTGCAACCCTCGCCGCGATTGCGGGCGACAAAAGTTTAAAACCCCTTGTCAGGGAGTTGTCGATGGGGATGAGCAACGACTATAAGTTAGCGATTGAAGCCGGCAGCACGATGGTGCGGATTGGCAGTAAAATTTTTAATGACACAGACGTATGAATTTGAAACACTTACCTTTATGCGGTGCGCTGAAAAGCGCGGGAACATCCATACAGCTCTGGGTGCTGCTGGTGCTGCTTTTTGCGGGTTGCCTCACGGGGTCGGTCGAGTTGGCGTTTGTGGTGCCGGCGGTGCTGTGCGCCTATTTGTTTAGCGATAATCTTTGGAAATATTTGCATTTGGATACGCCCGTGAGCCTGAAAACGGTTGGGCTGACCATCCTGAGCGTCGTCGCTGCCTATCCGGTTGTCAATCTCACGGCGGTTTGGAACCAGTCGATGGTGCTGCCGGAGTCGCTGCACAGCGTGGAAGTGTGGATGCGCACGGCAGAGGATATGGCGGAGGCGATTTTGACGCAGATGTTGTATGTGACCACCGTCTGGGGATTTCTTCGTAATGTGCTGACCCTGTGCCTGTTAGCAGCCATCGGCGAGGAGTTTGTTTTTCGCGGCATACTGACGAATATCTTGAAAAAAGATGGCAAAACGAATCCCTTTTTGGTGATTTGGATTGTTGCGGCGGTGTTCAGCGCGATTCACATACAGTTCTACGGCTTTGTGCCGCGTATGCTGCTGGGAGCCTATTTCGGCTATCTGGTTTATTACACCCGCAGCTTGTGGGTGCCAATCGTCGCGCATTTCACGCACAATTTTATCAGCATCGCCGCGTGCACTTATTTTCAGGATTCGCCCGATGAAATGGGGGATTTTGATGCCATTGGGGCAGGCTCAACGCTTTGGCTGTCAGCCGTTTGCACGGTTTTGTTTGCGCTGCTTTTCTGGAAAATTAAAACCAATGCCTCGCCTGATACGGGCAAAGTAGCCGGCTGATTTTTCAGGGCTGTGTTTTTAATTCCAAAACCGCCCCATCAAACACGGCATACGAAAAATATCTCAGCCAGTCGCCGAGGATGAGCACGCGGGCGTGGGGCTGGAGCGGCAAATCCAACACGATGTGGCGGTGCCCAAAAATCAGGTAATCCGTGTCGGGGTGCTCTTGGAGGTATTCTTTGGCATACACAACGAGGTGTTCCTTGTCGTCGCCCAGATACGGGATGGGGTTTTTTGCCTCTTTTTTGCGGCTGTGGCGTGCCCATTTTTGTCCAAACCCCATTGCCCAATTGGTTGGGATACAGGAGAACAGGAGGCGGCAGGTCGCATTGTGGAAAATTTTTCGCAGGAAGCAAAAACCCGGCGAATCGTCGCCCAAGCCGTCGCCGTGTGCCAAATAAAAATGCTTGCCGTGGATGGTCGTTGCCAATGGTGTCCGGTGGATAATCGCCCCCGTTTCGTTGGCGAGGTAGTCCGTCAGCCAGATGTCGTGATTGCCCGTAAAGTAGTGAATTTCAATACCTTGGTCGTGGAGTTCGCCGAGTTTCCCCAAAAAGCGCGTGAATCCGCGCGGCACCACCTTTTTGTATTCAAACCAAAAATCAAAAATATCGCCCAGCAGATACAACGCCTCGGCATCCGCGCGAATGCTGTCGAGCCAGCGCACAAACCGCCGTTCAACCTCCCGAGCCGGCTCCAATATGTCGGAGCCCAGATGCACATCCGATGCGAAGTATGTTTTTTTCATAAAAATCCCAATTCCAGTTTGGCTTCTTCCGACATCAAGCCCTGATGCCATTCAGGCTCAAACACGATAGTGACATCCACTTTTTTGACCTCCGGGATAGACTCCACCTTCATCTTGACATCTTCCACCAAAAAATCGACCATCGGACATCCGGGAGCCGTCAGCGTCATCGTGATGGCAACGTTCTTGTCGTCGTCCGTCTCCACGCCATAAATCAAGCCCAAATCATACACATTGACCGGAATTTCAGGGTCATAAACCGTTTTCAGCATCCGCACAATTTCATCTTCCAACGCCATAAAATCACTTGCCATTTCATTTTTTTCCTAAATTGCTGCAAAGATACACATTTTTTATCTAAAAAAAGCGAGGTGCGCACTGCCGCTACGTCGTATTTAATGGCAAGGCTCCCACCTTGCAGCGCAAGCCGAGAGCCTTGTTTCTATCTCCAACGCAGGCAGAGCCTACGCTGAACAGGATAAATTATTCTACCGTTTTACCGGCATCCCTTAAAAACTTGACAAACTTATCCCATTCTGCTGCCCTCTTCTGGGCGTTCTCGTCCCGCTCCTGCCGAGCGTTATTGGGTAAATGTGCGTCCCCATCTAAAGCTAACGGATAACCGTCAGCCAAATAGAAATTGTCTTCAAACCAAGTAAAAATCAGGTTGTTATACATATAACTGGAAACTCCCGTCTCAATTGAAGTTGATTCAAACAATGGTTTGCCGTCAAAATAAAATGTCAGCTTAGTTGAGTTGCTTACACGTGCACGGACATCTTCAACGGTCAAACCGGTAAATACGATTTCCCCTGTTTTAATATTAAAGGATTTAATATCATCACCTGTAAAGGCAATCAATTCCTCGCGGGGAATTTCCGAAATCAACGTTCTTGTCACCCTTGCGGTCAATTCGCCTGTTAATTTTTCGTCCGTTTTGTTTGCAGTTTCATCATTGCTGCACGAGAAAACAAACAAACTCGCAATAAAAAAATAAATCTTCTTCATTTTGTTTACATTTTTAAATTAATACTATTAAAGCTTCGCTTACATCTATCAAAAAAATGGCTTTTTTTACAAAATGCGCAAATATTTTTTTGTTTTAAAAAATATGCGTACCTTTGCGGCGGTATAGATACGAAAGTGCCGTTGTAGGGCACCTCGCCGCTATACACCCATAAAGGAGGACGCCGAAAATCCTGTAAAGAGTAAGGGAACGTTTAGTTTTTTTATTCCCACTTTATTTAGCCTCTGCGAGGCTAAAAAATAGCACCCCCAAAAAAGAATTAACCTCACTTCAATGAATTTTGCATTTGGCATAATATTTGCTACCTTTGCAGCGTGAATCAACCAATGAGGTTAAAAAAAAATGAGAAAGAAGATTTCAAACAAGGTCAAAGACATTCTGATGTTCGGCAAGGAAGAAGCCGGACGGTTACACAACCCGCAGGTGTGTATCGAGCATATTCTGCTCGGTATTTTGAGGGATGAGCAAAACTCTGCTTCGCTGCTAATTAAGCAGTTAGGGGCAGATTCCAAGCAGTTGAAGCAGACGCTCGACAAGGCGATGTATAAGGAGGGTGCATACATTTCCGAAAACCAACTCGTTTTGGATAAGGGGGTGGACAACCTGCTGCGACTGAGCGTGTTAGAGTCCATTCGGATGAACCGCTCGGAGATGGATTCGGAACATTTGCTACTGGCGATGCTTCGCAATCACGATTCGCTGGCATACCGTATTTTGGCGGATAATAACATTGATTATCAGCGCGTTTACGATGCCGTGACGTCGGCTTATGGCGATAAAAACGTTCCGGTGCACGCGGGAGTGCCGTTTGAGGAAGACGAAAATGCGCTTTTCAACAATGCCAGCAGCAATACCAACACCAATGCAGACAAGCAAACAGCCACGAAGAATGCGCCCTCGGCACCGAAAAATTCGGATACGCCCAACCTCGATGCTTTCAGTATCGACTTGACATTTGAGGCGGCTGAAGGTCGTCTCGACCCGATTGTGGGGCGCGAAAACGAGATTGAACGGCTGTCGCAAATCCTCAGTCGCCGCAAGAAAAACAACCCCGTGCTGATTGGCGACCCCGGCGTGGGCAAATCTGCCATCGTGGAGGGCTTGGCGATGCGCATCGTGCAGCGCAAAGTGTCGCGCGTGCTGTTCGACAAGCGCATCGTGAGTTTGGATATGACTGCCATTGTGGCAGGCACAAAATATCGCGGGCAGTTTGAGGAACGCCTCAAAGTGATTATGAACGAACTGCTGCGCAGCAAAAACGTTATCCTGTTTATCGACGAAATCCACCTGATGGTGGGCGCAGGCAGTGCTAGCGGCACGATGGACGCGGCGAATATCCTGAAGCCGGCATTGGCACGCGGCGAACTCCAAGTGATTGGAGCCACCACGCTGGACGAATACCGCACGAGCATCGAAAGAGACGGCGCGTTGGAACGGCGATTCCAAAAAATCATCGTCGACCCCACCACGGTGGAGGAAACACGGAAAATTTTGAACAATATCAAGGCACAATACGAAAATCATCACAACGTGGTTTATACCGATGAGGCGCTGGATTTGTGCGTCAAACTGACCGACCGCTACATCAGCGACCGCAAATTTCCCGACAAAGCCATTGATGCGATGGACGAGGCAGGTGCGCGCACGCATATATCCAACGTGGAAGTGCCGCAGGAAATCAATCTGCTGGAAGAACGCATCAGTGAAATCAAAGAGCAGAAACTGGAAGCCGCTCACGAGCAAAATTTCGAGCTGGCAGCAAGCTACAGAGATGCAGAACGCGATTTGACCACCGAACTGGAAAAATTGCAGGCGCAATGGAAAAAGAATTTGAAAGCCAACAAGCAGACTGTCAATGCTGACAAAGTGGCAGAAGTGGTCGCGCTGATGTCAGGCGTCCCCGTCACGCGCATCGCCAAAGCCGAAAATAAAAAGTTGCTCGATATGGATGCCGAACTGAAAGGCATCGTGGTGGGACAGGACGAAGCCGTCCACCAAATCGTGAAAGCCATCCAACGCAACCGCGTGGGGCTGAATGCGGCGGGCAAACCCATTGGCACCTTCCTCTTCTTGGGTCCAACGGGCGTTGGAAAAACCTATCTGGCAAAAAAACTGGCGGAATATCTCTTTGGCACAGAAAATTCGCTCATCCGCATCGATATGTCGGAATATATGGAAAAAACGACCGTTTCGCGCCTGATTGGTGCCGCTCCGGGCTATATCGGCTACGAAGACGGCGGGCAACTGACCGAAAAGGTGCGCCGCAAGCCGTATTCCGTGGTGCTGCTCGACGAAATCGAAAAAGCGCATCCCGACGTGTTCAACCTGCTGCTGCAGGTGATGGACGACGGTCGATTGACCGACAGTCAGGGGCACGTCATCGACTTCAAAAACACCATCCTCATCATGACCTCCAACATCGGGTCGCGTCAGGTGAAAGAATTTGGCAACGGCATCGGATTCACCTCTGCGGCAAAATCGGCGGAAACGAAAGACAAAGAGCAGGTGCGTAGCATCATCCAAAAGGCTCTGAACAAGACGTTTACACCGGAATTTTTAAACCGCATCGACGACATCATCACATTCGATTCGCTCAGCAAGGAAGCCATCCGCCAAATCATCGACATCGAAATGGCTAAATTCTTCAAAAAAGTGGAAGATTTGGGCTATGCGCTAACCGTTTCCGACGAGGCAAAAACCTTCATCGCCTCCAAGAGTTACGACACCCACTACGGCGCCCGCCCCCTGAAACGAGCCATCCAAAAGTATCTGGAAGACGAATTGGCAGAACTCATCCTGCAAACAGAATTGCAACGCGGCGCGCAAATCTCCGTAAATTTCGACCCCGAAAAGCAAAAAATCATCACGGCAAGCACGGCAGCAAGCAAGCCGCCGCGAAGCAAAAAACAATTGGCAGCACAGTTGGCGTAATATGTGGCAATACATCGGCATCGCGGTTATAGGCTTGGCAGCCCTTGTTTATGTTCTCCGCAAATTATTTCGGGGGAATAAGAATCAGGGGTGCGGTTGTGGCGGTTGTGATGGCTGTGAGAGAAAAATCGTTACGCAAAGATATTGACTATCGTGAGGCTATTTTCAATTATTTGTCCGTCTTTCAAATCTTCGGACAACAAGTATTTGCAATCGTAAACAAGTGCAGAAGAAAGCATTAGACAATCATAGTATGAATAGCCATAGTCGCGATGAAGCACAAGTGCCTTTTTGATAATAGTTTCATCAATTTGTGAAACCAAACAGGCATCTGAAATTTCATCAATAGATTGGCAAATTTCAGATACAGGCATCCGCAACTTCTTTATACACACGTTGTTAAACTCATTCAATGCCTGCGTACTTGTGATACAATCAAATTCTTCTATCGCCTTGTATGCACACTCCTGCTTTTTAGGCTCATCTATAGAATATAAATAGACAAGTATATTAGTATCTAAAAAGGCTTTAGCGCGCATTGGCTTCCTCTCGTGTAAATTTTAGACCTTTTGTTTTCAACCCCATCGCCGTGAACTTTTTTTTGCGACCCGCATCCTTAGGGGAAAGGGAATTTGGCAGAATGATAACTCTTACCGAAGGAGATAAACACACTTTGTGGTATTGTTCGGGGATGTGAATGACACCCTCCCGCACTTCTGTATCAAATTTATATGCTTGCATAATATCTGTTCTATATAATATTTCCCGCAAAGGTAATGCAAATTTTTGAATTGGCAAACGTTTTTGGCAATTATTTTCAAAAATTGAATGATTTTTTTGTTTTCACGATGATTGTTTTGCCGATGGGTGATTAAACTCGTCCCGGGCAGTTGCCGAGAGCATCCCGCATGCCGCCAAAATGTCTTCGCCGCGTGAAGCGCGGATGGTGCTGATGATGCCCTTGCTATTCAGGTTGTCGCGGAATGCGACCATCGCCGAGGGGTTGCTTGCGGGCAAGTTCACACCCGCTGCGGGGTGATAATTGATGAGATTGACGCGGGCGTAGGGGATGTTTCGCAGCAGTTGCGCCAAGGCAAGCGAATGTTTGAGGGTGTCGTTTAAGCCGCCAAAGCAGATGTATTCAAACGACAGCCGTCGCTGGTGCGCAAAATCGTAGCGCGACACCAACTCCAAAACGTCCTGCATCGGACAGGCTTTTTCGATGGGCATCAGCGACAATCGTTCCGCCGGAAACGGCGAATGCAGGCTGATGGCTACGTGCACCCGGCTCTCGTCCAGCAGGCGTTTCAACCCCGGGATAATGCCTACGGAGGACACTGTGATGCGCTTGGGACTCCACGCGAAGCCTTCTTCGGCGGTCAGGATGTCCAGCACTTTCAGCACCTCGTCGGTATTGTCGAGCGGCTCGCCCATGCCCATAAAAACCAGATTAGTCAGTTGGTCGCTTTCGGGGATGGAGAGTATCTGATTGAGGATTTCGCCCGCCGAGAGTTGTCCGTGGAAGCCCTGCTTGCCGGTGGTGCAAAACAGGCAATTCATTTTGCAACCCGCCTGGGTGGATACGCAGAGCGTGGCGCGGTCTTTGTCGGGGATGAAGACCGCTTCCACGGCACGTCCATCGGTCGTTTTAAACAGGTATTTAACTGTGCCATCGGCGGATGTTTGATGTTGGGAGGGGGCAATCAACCCGATGTTCAATAATTCGCGATGTTTCTGCGAAATATTGGTCATCTCATCAACGGACGACACCCTTTTTTTATACAGCCAGTCGAAAATCTGTTTGGCAGTGAACGCGGGCATTCCCAAGTCTTTGACCAGTGTTTGCAGTTCGCCGAGCGTCTTCCCTATTAGTGTTTCCATTTGCTGCGTTTCTGTTTGTAACTACAACAAAATCACTTTTTCCACTTTTTTGCCTGCTTGCACAATGTACACACCTTTGGCGAGTGCAATGGACTCTGTCCCTTGCACCACTTTGTTATATACTTGAACTCCCAACAGGGTGTAGATTTTCACCGCTTGTGCCGTTTGTGTTTCCACATACAACCTGCCTGCTTGGGGATAGATTTTGATGTCGTCATCAGCCGTTTCTACGTCAGGAATGGCTGTGCCGTCAACTATGTATTCTTGCCAATTGGAATCCGTAATCTCGTAGAGTTTTTTGCCTGCCGGAAGAATTGGCTGATGCAACCCCATAGCCGCAATCTCTGCTTTCACGGCATCAATTTGTGCCTGCGTAATTGTGAAGCGTGAAGTGCTATAATCGTCTATATCCTGGTCAATCGGTGTCAGATAGCCCCATGCCTGAAAGTATTCCGTCAGGTCGAGACCGGAATGTTTGCACGCCAGTTTCACAAAATTCATTTGATAAAAACCGTCTGTTGGGAAATCGGAATGCGAGCCATAATCCACTTTTCGCACTTCTTCAAAGATGTCGGGATAGAAATCTTTGTTGCCCAACACATTCGCCATATAGAGTTGCAACTGCCAGAATGATGCCGTCAGTACAAAGTGATGCGAAATTTTGTGCTCCGCCCGATAGGAATTGATGGCAACATCGTTGCTTGGATTGGCATCCGTATTGAATTTGATGATGTAGTTTTTACCGTCGTCATACGCCCCGCCATAATTCAATCGACAGTCGTTGCCAAAACTTGTTTGGACATACGCCGAATAGATATTGTTTGTTATCTCGGTCATGCCTGCCCATTTCATCGCCGGACGCACTTGATTGACGTGTCCGATTTCGTGAGCCTGTCCCCAAGTGTCCTCTCTGTAAGTAGGATTGTGATTGAAATTAGCAAATTTTTCCAAACTCAACAGCGTGCTTTGCGTGGCAAAACCGTATGCCGTGCGATAATCGGTGGCATCCATATAGACATTGCCATATCCCACTTGCATGTGCACATGGTTTCTATAGGCACGGTTGTATTTAAACAAGCCCATGAGTTCCTGTTCCAGCCAAGCCAAACTGTCATACATTTGAATCAAAGCGAAACCGTCATTTTTGGTATAAGTGCGGAACGCTTGCGTTTCAAAATTCATTGATACAAGTTTTCCCTTCACGTCAAAATTTGAATAGGTGGCAGCTGCCAACAGCGGTGCCCAATCGTCCGCCGTATGTTTGTTGCTGTCGAAATAGCCATTGACTGTTCCGTTGATGATGTTGATTTTCACCGGATTTTCCGTACCGGTGGGCGTATAATAGCGAATATACATCAATCCTTCATGGCTCGGCTTAATCACATTCACGCCTTCTGACAAGGCATAACTTGTGCCGGCAATAAGGTCTTTGGGTCTCTGAACAAACAGCGTGGGCACGGTGCCATCAGTTTCACCCACACAGATAACGACTTCATCGCCTGCGCCCACATAAACACCTGTCGGATTGTCGTTTCGCCCGTATCGTGCAATTTTTAATGCCGATGCCATAACTTCCGGACTCACGTAGGCATCGTATTCCTGCACTCTAAATTCAGGGTGCTCTACTTGTTTATAATACAATTTGGCAGCCAAATCGGCAAAGAAAGGATTGTCTATCGTTGCCAAAACTGCCTCCGTTACCGTTGGTTTCAGAGCAGAATAGCTCTTGTCGGTGAAGAAAGTTGTGTAATCCACTGCGCCTGCATTTTTGCTGTAAAATTCCATTTCGGCACAACTGGCAAAAGCCCTGCCGGCATCAGATTGGCTTGATTTCACCACAAACTGAATCGTGTCAATTGCCAATGCGGGTGTAAAAGTGACGGTAGAAGGCAAACTGCTTGCTTGAAAATTAAAATCACCGTGTTTTACCATTGGCACATTATCGTCTTTGAGCGAATACCACACTTCCACTTCCTTAAAAAGTCCATTGGTGCCTTCAGTTCGTGGATAATACACCAAATAATCAATGTTTTTTGTCCCGTCAAAATAGTATCGCAACGTAATCGGGTAAGTTGTGCCATTATAAGCTGAATGATAGAGAGTGGACATACTGCGGTCGTAAGACCTCGAAATTGGCTCACTACCATTGACCGATGATGCCCAAGCCCCACTTGGACTGATATAAGTGTCCAAGGGGAGAGTGGAAGCCAAGCCCATGGTTGGAACAAGCCCTAAAAATGGTGTTGAAGCATCCACATCGGTTGCAGGAGCCGGCGGCGTGGCGGCATTGCCTTCGTCTGCATATCGGAAAATCCACGCAAAAGAGGTGTTGCTGTTCTTGTCGTTGGAAAAGGCAGCCGGAGCATCGCCATCAGCAGTGGCACTCCAACAGGAGGTGACCCCGCTTGCGCTGGCGGTGGATATTTCGTACTGGTCATTGCCAATAGCCTTGTAAGCCCAGCCGGTGCTGCCTGCCACGTCGGTAGCCGCCTGCGCATAGTAATAAAACTTTTTGAGCAATGCCTCTGTCTTGATGACATTGCCGGTGGCGCGGTTCACAATATCCACGCTGCCGTTTGTTCCATGCTTCACCAATTTCCACTGCTGGTGGCTGTTGTTGGTTGCGTCTTTTGCCTTTAATGCAAATTTCACGTCCTTGTTGGCACTGACCACATCGGTCAAGAACTTGCCCGCATTGCCCGTTTTGCCGCTTTCGAGAAAGAACCAGTAAGTGTCGGTTCCGTCGCTCACCAACGGCTTGTCGATGGTGCTAAATTTCCAAGTGGCATTCTTTGTCTGATTGTTTGCCGAATTCGTGAATACCAAAGCACCATCGCCATCCGTACTCTGACAGAGGTGTACGTCGCCTGCGGTGCCACCGGTTGGTTCAGACATGATTCGAATGTTAAAGCCGGTAGCAAAGTTATACCACTTCCAAGTGATAGAAGACGCATCAGTCAGTGTAACGACCCTCACACCCTTTGCGTCGTCGTAAGCCGCCGACATTTTTTTGCCTGACGATTTGCTGATGACATCAACATTGTCGCCGTTTTTTTCAAAACGCCAAAGTTGCTTGCTTGTTGCACTCAGGCTGCCCGACAACGGGGACTGCCCAATCACGCGGTCGCCATCCTCTGTTGCCATTCGCCCCACTGTTGCTCCCTCTCCGCTCACCTGAATATAATACCACGCGGGCGATGCCGCCGTGCTCACCACAGGTGCCTGCGCCACTGCATTCAGGCTGCAAACAGCCGAAATGAGAGTTGTAAAAAATAATCTATGTTTCATAATATTGTGTATAAAAAAGTGTTTTTATCAAATCCTTTGAACTGCAAAGTTATGAATATTCAACATCTTCCCTCACCCAGCGGCTCAGTGTGCGCTCTGCGCGGCTAAACTCCGCACCGATTTTCACCACTTTGCGTCCATCGGCACTGTATGGGATGAGATAGCCTTTGTCGTCAATCTGCGCAAGAGCCTCTTCGGCGGTGGCATTTTCGGCGAGCTTAAATTCAAAGACGTAGATGGTGTCTTTCAACCAGACCACCGCATCGGCGCGACCTGCGGCACTTTTGACTTCCGTTTGCACAAATTGCCCCATCAATTTTAACAGCAAATAAAAAATGGTTTGGAAATCTTTTTCCGTTTTGTTGCTTAAATCGTTCGGAATATCTGCAAAATAGGCACGAAGCCGATTCATAAAGCCCTCCACGTTGGCTGCCTCTAAGTCTATAACAAATAAATCGCTTCTAAAATTAGTGCTTAGTTGTGCACACGGTGTGTATATGCGTTGCAGTTCGTCCAAAAAGCCGTATTTTACCTCTTCGTTTGGAAACCCCAAAACGTAGGTGTTGTATTTTGGGTTGAAATCTTTTATGGTGAGATACCCCGTTTGATAGAGTAGCGGAACCGGATTGGCATCTCCCGCTCGATAATCGGCGATGGAGGGTGCCGCAATCGTAACATCTTCTTCAAGATTGGGAATATCAAATTGTGTATTTTTGAGCATTTTGACAAGAAAAGTGGGCGTTCCTGTCGAAAACCAGTAATAATTAAAATCGTTCTTTGCAAAAGTATTCAATACACTAAAAGGGTTATATATTCCTTCGCTTTCTTTTGCAAAATGATAGCCATCGTACCGCTTTTTGAGTTCTGCAAGCGTTTCTTCGTAGCCCATTTTTTGTTTTTCGGCTAATGTGCGTATTTCCGGCTCAAAATTAGCAATCAATTCTGTTTCTGAAATGCCACATACACCGGCATATTTTTCATCCATGCTAATGTC
>BNTT01000002.1 GCA_025996815.1 Bacteroidia bacterium | reverse complement strand
AGCGGTTTCTATGGCGTGCTCAAAACAGCCGACCAATATCTGCGCTTTTTATTGCTGACCGGCATTACGAAATTCTCTAAAGTAAGCATTTTCAGTCAATTGAATCAGTTGCAGGATATTAGCATGGATGAAAAATTCGCAGGAGTATGCGGCATTTCACAATCCGAATTAATTGACAATTTTGAGCCGGAAATACGAACATTGGCAGAAAAGCGAAAAATGAGTTACGAAGAAACGCTTGCCGAACTGAAAAAGCGTTACGACGGCTATCATTTTGCAAAGGAAAGCGAAGGAATGTATAACCCATTTAGTTTATTAAATACATTTGCAAAGAACGATTTTGCTTATTACTGGTTTTCGACCGGTACGCCAACTTTCCTTGTCAAAATGCTCAAAGACGCCAAATTTGACATACCTGACCTTGAAAGCGACGTTACCATTGCAGCACCTGCGATTGCCGATTATCGTGCCGGCGATACAAATCCGCTTCCGTTGCTTTATCAAACAGGTTATCTGACTATCAGAGACTTTGACCGACTGTTTAATGAATATCGCTTGGGCTTTCCCAACGAAGAAGTGAAATATGGTTTTTTGAATGAATTACAACTTATCTATTCACCACAGACACACATAAATACTGATTTTAGTGTTCCCAATTTTGTAAGAGATTTAATGGCAGCCAATGTGGAGGGTTTTATGAATCGACTTCGGGCGTTTTTTGCTTCCATCCCTTACGATTTAAACAACAAAACGGAAAAAGATTATCAAACTGTTTTTTATTTGCTTTTAAAATTGATGGGGCAATTTGTGCAAACAGAAGTAAAAAGTGCCGTTGGGCGTTCCGATGCTGTGGTTTGGTTGAAAGATACCGTTTATGTGTTTGAATTTAAACTATCCGAAAATGCTACAGCCGAAGAGGCGCTCCAACAGATTGACGACAAAGGTTATTTGATTCCTTACAGTGCCGGTGAACGGAAAGTGGTGAAGATAGGCGCAGAATTTAGCCGGACGGAACGAACATTAAGCCGCTGGGTAAATTCTTAATTTATCATGTTGGCGCGGCTCCATTCCACATCTTCCCAACCGTTTGTTTATATTTTATTTATTTTTGATTTCCTGCGGTTTGATTACCGCAACATATCCGCCTGCCTTGGCTAATTTCACTTTCAAGGGTTTACCTGCTTCGATGGTACGGGTTGACTTTGTGATATTTTTAGGATTCTTGCCGGCATCCTTGGCGTCTGCCCAGATTTCGATGGTGTATTTTCCGGCTGGCAGGAAGCCTGTTTCCAGAGTGATTTCTTTTTCTACGCTGTTGTTCAACGCTCCGACGAACCAGTTGTTGCCCGACTGTTTGGCAATGGCGACATATTCGGCAGGGGAACCGCCGAGAAATTTTATATTGTCCCATACGGTCGGAACGATTTTCAGAAAGTCGGCACCCTGCTGTCCAAGAATATATCGCGGATGGTCGGCTACGACTGTATAAGTGCTTTCGTAAACCACAAATTTGGCTAATTCTGCGGCGCGGGTATTAGCCACCAGCGTTGGCGACTGTTGTTTAAACTCTTCCGCCGTCACATTGTTGAAACCACCCGGCGTACAATCCATTCCTCCGGCAAGCATACGGGTAAAAGCGAGTTTCACATTGTGTTCGGGACTCATTTTATTGCTGAACTTATAGTATTCGGTAGCCATGACACCTTCCCTCGTAACCAGATTGGGCCAGGTGCGGATGATGCCGTCGGGCTTGTAGGCGCCATGAAAATCGACCATCAATTGGTTTTCGGCAGCACAGCGTACGATGTCGTGATACCAGTTTACCATTTCCTGGTCGTCGCGGTCCATGAAATCGATTTTAATACCGGCAACGCCCCATTTCTTATACAAAGGGAATGCTTTTTTGTAGGCGTCGTTGCGGTTCACGTCGGAACTGTAAAGCCACAGCCAGACACGCACATTCTTCGATTTGGCATACGAAAGTATTTCAGCCATATTGAGTTGCGGTGCTTCCTTGCAGATGTCGGCTTCCGGCTTGTTGAACTGTCCGTACCATTGCCAATCGACCAGCATATAGGGCCAATTCATCGCGGCGGCAAAGTCTATAAATTCTTTGATTACAGGCATCTCCACCTTCACTTCGCCCATCCACCAATGGTCCCAGGCACTCATTCCGGGTTTGACCCACGACGGGTCGGCGATGGCGCAGGGTGGATTCAGGTTTTGGATAATTTCCGACTCTATCAATGTTCCGGGTGTGTTTCCAATCATGATTACCCGCCAAGGTGTTTGTATGTTGTCGGCAAAACGCACTTTCACGCCTTGTTCGTCTTCGCCCGGAAGCGGCGAAAGTTTGGTGGTCAATTGGTTTTTCTGTCCGTTTGTGCCGATATAGAAACCGGCATAGTTGTCGATTTCCGCTTCGGTGATTGCCATCCAGCAATCGTCGGACTGTTTGATAAGGAAAGGTAGTCCGGCAATTGTTTGAGCGGTTACATCCGCTAATTTTTTTTGCATAAATTCGGCTTCCTGTGCCGATGTATATTTGCCGCCGTCATATTCCACTACCCAGGCATCGGGGTTGCCGGGAATATTAAAGGTGGTCAGTTCCTTCGTCAACAGGCGGTTGCCGATGTGTTCGCTGCGGTATAACTTGTATCGGAATGCCACACCATCGTCATAGACGCGAAAAATAATATCCATTCGCCGGCATTGCCCGGATTTCTCTTTCACGACAAGTTTTAACTCGTTGTATGCATCAACGATTTGCGCATGTTTGCTCTTCACTACCGGCGTCCATAATTCATGGCGCGACGAGGGCACGGATTCAATGACCTGCAAGCCTTTCTGTAAATCAGTTTCGTTTTTGAAACTGAATCCCAAATCGGATTTTTCAACAATACTCCGACCATTAAATGTAACGGCATATTGCAACTGCTCGCCCTCCTCTATCTGAACCCGAATGGATTTGTCGGGAGAGTTTACAGTATAAGACTGAGCACTAACAAGCGGTGTTGCAAAAAGCAACATTAAAATAAAAGATAAATGTAATTTGTTCATTAATTATTAAAATTAAAATCACCAAAATTTTCTGCAAATGTACAATAAAATTTTCATGTAAAAGTACATTTTTTGCAATAAAGGACAAATCAATTAATCCTCATATCCTGTTACATCTATCTCGAAGATAGCGCCGCGTCCGTCGGCATCACCGCTGCCGGTTACAGTAAAGCGGATGTGCTGCATTGCCTTTGCTTCCTCAAATGACAGGGAGGCTACGCCATGTTCCCCGCCTTCGAAAGACAAAGTGCCCAATACTTGCCAATCACTGCCATCGAGGCTTGAACTGATTTCCAATTGCCGTATGTCATAACGTTCATCTACTTGAATGTTTGTGACGTGCTTTGCATTTTGCATATCAACCTGTATGTAATAGGGTTCGGCAGGAGCAGTTCCTGTTGTAGGCGAACACCAGAACGTTGTTGTGTTGCCATCAATAATCGCTCCGGTTCCGGAGCCATATTGTGGGCTACTGTGAGGTGCATACGTACCCCATCCTGTTTTACTTAACGGATAATTGGGCAAAGGGAATATCTTGCTGCCTGACTGTACATCAAATTCGTCAAGTGCACCAGCATCCAATACTTTTGTGAGCCAAGAATATTCACCTTGTAATTTATTGCCTGTCAAGACAGTCTTTCCATCAGACGGAGCAACTTCCACCGTCTTTTTGGCACCGGAAGCGGTTTCATACGTCAGCAATACCTTTGTAACGTTGGCGTCGGCAATTGCCCAGTCAATTTCCACCCTGTCTTGATAGACCGTGACGGCGTCTATGCTGCGCGGTTGCAGGGCAGCAATATAATTGGCACCTAAAACACTTCCCGACACTTCTGTGGCTATGGATGTAAATCCCTTGTTGCCCGTATGTTCAATCTTGAATACATAGGTGCCTTCTTCAAGCGGTAAAATAACAGACATAAAGCCATTTACCAAAGCGTCGCGGTTGATGGGAACCGATGTGGACTGCGGCTCATTCTTTCTGTCGTTCCATGTAATGACAGATGCCGTAATGCGTGGGTCTTCATTTACAAACCAGGCAATACGGACGCGATTAAAACCGGATTGGGTATAAGCGGAACCCGGTCGCCCTAAATAGTCGATTTCACCGCGATTCAGATATTCCTCTATGTTGTCGTTCATTCCGGTGCAGGATACTGCCAATAATACCATGGCAATACCGAAAAAATAAATTACTGTTTTCATAAACTTCTAATTATTAAATTATTCATTATCTATTTTGTCCCCAAAAAGTTACTTCCCCTATCAAGAAGGAATCACCGCCGTGCCATGTTCCCGTCACGTGAAAACGGAGGTAACGCATAGGAGGTGCTTCCAGCGGGAAATCAAACTGGAAGCCGCGGGTGGCATAATCCCTGTCTTCCTGCGTAACGGGCGAGCCCGGTGCCATGCCTGACGGTTTGAAAGATTCGCAGTCAGCAAGCATTGTCCAGTCCTGTTTCCATCCTGTGCCTTCCGCTGTGGCTGTCCAATAGTCAAGCGAGGTTTCCGCAGAAAGGGTGTTTGTGCCATATACTTTCCAGTATTTGAGATTCTCATGACCGGAGTACATATAACTATAACTGTTCATAAAGTGCCAAAGAGCATAGCGGCTCAGTTTGGCGGTGATGCCCAAATCTATCGTAAAAAAGATGGGGCTTTGTCCGATATTGGCATACCAGAAACTCCAGTTAGATATACCTAAATCGTCATCATACAGGTTATCCCATCCTCCCCCGGATGAGCCAGTCGGTCTTTCACTCGGATTGTCTCCCGGCAAAAGTTTCCTGGCAAACAACTTCTTGTTCAATTTTTCCTCAAACAATGGCGTTAAAACCTGATTTTTGGTGGCGGAAATATTATCCCAACGGTCGCGCACATACACGGCAAATTCCCTTTTAACAGCCGGAAGGTTGCGTACCACATATTTCCCGTCTGTGGAATTGGTGTAGATAACCTCTATTTCGGTCAATTCTCCAATACTGTTTTTCCCCTGCACAATAATGCTTATATCGTCCTTTGTTTCGTTTTTCCATGTAAGTTGAATACCGCCAAAGGCGTTAACCATGGAAAGCGATTCAAGGATGGAAGTAACCGGAGGAGGACCGGGAATAATGGATACAGAAACAGGGTTGGACAGATTTTCACTCCTGTCCACGCTATACAGGGCTACCGTTTGCGGGTCGGTATTGCCAAAGCCTTTGATTTCCAAAGAACGGTAATGCAAAGAAGCCGTAGCGTTTTTTTCCACGCCATTGATTGTCCATACTGCTTTCACATACAGCAAATCGGCGTCATCCGGAAGCTCATAAGTGATTTTTGCACCTCCGGGAATACTTTCGGCGACAGGATTTTTCACCTGCCCCGGCGCAACCTTGTCAACAGCAGGTTGCCCAACAAATTCTTCCGTACAACCATACCCAAGTGCGGCAGTCAGGAACACAAATAATATATAAATTACCTTTTTCATTATGATATTTTTTAATTTTTAATTCGTAATTTTTAATTAATCATCACCATCCCGGATTTTGCTTCAAATTCGGATTTCTGTCTATTGCAGTCTGACTGATGGGCGTAAAATAATCCCTGTAGGAAAAAGTAGAGTTTCCAACAGTGGTTACGCGGTAATAAGAGTCAGTGGTATTTCCAAAAATATACCAGCCTCTGACCGGTTTGTTCCACCTTGTTTCGGCTTCCATCCAGCGCAGGATATCCCAGTAGGGTGCATTTTCAAAAGACAGTTCAATCAACCGTTCCCGGTGGATGATGTCGCGCATCCTGTCTTTACTGGTAATATATTCAGGATGCAAAGACGCTGCAGACGTCCATGTGGCTTCCACGCCGTGCAGTCCGGCGCGTGTTCTTACGCGGTCTATGTATTTATATACCTCGTCGTCCGGCGCGGCTTTCGTTTCATTGAGAGCCTCGGCATAGAGCAGGTATAAATCAGCCAGACGGATAAAGGGATAAGAATAAAAACGGGAGGTAAAACCGGACGAAGATAAAACAGATTCTCTGTTCACGAGTTTTTTTGGCAAATATCCCGTAATGGAATATCTTTCGCTCGTTCCGCCTCCGGCACCGTTGGATTTCATATCGACATTGCTGCGATTATTGCTGTTGCCGAAGTAATACCCGCCGTCGAAACTCAAACTTGCGTAATAACGGGGTTCCCGTTTGAAATTCAGGTTGGCGGTGACAAAGTTTTGTCGGATATAATCATTATCGTCTGCCGTAGCCGTGGACGTAGCGTAAATATCGGGATATTTCCGGATATAATCGCGGTCTTCCGTCAAAGGCAATCCGTTGTCGGTATAGAAAAGTTCGGCAGCGTCAAGCGTTGGTGCTAAAATGGAAGAATACTGAACCATCGGCACAACGGCTTCGGATTGCGTTCTCACGTTCGCCATTCTTTGCAACTGGTCGTCGCTTTTTACCGAGCCCCAGATGATTTCTTCGTTCCAACGCTCGGATACGGCACCGCGAATACTCATTTCTTGAATAACGGAAGGTGCTACCGGCAAAGCCGCAGTGAACGTAAATAAATGGCGATTTCCTTCCTCTTCGGCGCAGTCGATAGCGGCTTTGATGGCTGTTGCTGCGGTTGCCCATTTGCCTGCGTCCGCGGTTTGCGGAAAAAGCAGCGTACCGCGGCTGTCCGCATAATTCAGGACGTATGGATTTCCGTTGAACAGCGGACTTGCCACCAGCGTCAGCACCTGCGCTTTCACAGCCAGTGCGATGACTTTGGTAATACGTCCCATTTCCTCCGTTTCGGTCATCAGTACGGGGTCTAATACATCAGCCGCTTCGTCTAACAGGGAAACGATATAATCCGCTACATCTTCCACCGGGTCCCGAAACACACGCACTTCATCGGGCGAGGCGGCGACAGGCAGGTTCTCCCTGATAATCGGAATGGGTCCGTACTGGCGCAACAGTAGAAAATGATAATACGCTTTCAGGAATTTCACTTCGGCTACCCATCTTTCCCTCTCTGCGGCGCCGATGCCGGTAGGCTTCTCAATATTTTCGAGAAAGATATTGCAATCGCGTATGGCTGTAAATAAGGCTGAGCCTCCATTTCTGCCATCCCAGTGATTAATCAACGGGTCATTGCCGGTCTGTTCGCCTTTGGCTATGCGCCAAGTGTACATGTTGTTGCCTGTGCCATCGTCGCTTGCCCACCACCAAGCACTTCCGCCGGCAGGATGCATCCAGCACTCACGGCTCTGAAAAGGACCGGGCGTGTTGAAGGCTTCTGCCGGATTGGGCAGATAGGAATAACAGGTAAACAGAAATTTTTCCGTACTTGTACGGTTGCTGAAAGCATGCTCCATGGTCGGTATGTCGTCCGGAACTACATTCAGGTAGTCTGTGCATGACCATATACCCAGCAAAGCGATGATTGCCGTCAGTTTTACTATTTGATTTGACATTTTTGTATTCATGACTGTTAAATTTTAAAATTTATAAACTAATATTGATTCCCAGATTGAAAACCTGCTGTACCGGATAATTTAATCCGGCACCGCCCTGTTCAGGGTCCCACAGTTTGAATTTGCTGAATGTAAGCAAATTGGTTCCGCTCAGATAAAAGCGGAGCATGCCGAGGTGCAATTTCCGTGACAGTTTTTCAGGCAGGGTATATCCTGCTTCCAAGGTTTTCAGTCGCACGAAGGCGCCATTACGCATATTCCATGTACTCCGCTGTGTGTTGTTCGCGATTTGATGGTCGGTCAGACGGGGCCAGAAAGCATGAATATTGCGATTGTCTTCCGACCAGTGGCTGTCTGCTATCGTCTTTAAGAGCGCATTTTGCGATATTACAGCATTGTTGCCGTCCGTATCAAGGAAAGGGGAAATATTATTCACATCAATAAACAGCGTTGAACGCGCCGAGCCTTGAAAGAAAGCCGATAAATCGAAATTATGAAATCCCATGGAAAATCCGGCGCCATAAATGATTTCCGGCGATGTGGGATAACCGATGGGTAACACATCCTGTTGGTCAATTTTTCCATCCAGATTGATGTCCTTGTATTTGATGTCCCCCGCCATATATTCTCCGAATTGTTGTACAGGCGAACTCCTTACGTCCTCGTCGTCAATAAAAAGCCGTTCGGCAATCAATCCGTATTGCTGTTGCAAGGGTTGTCCAGCATGCAGTCGCCAGGGCTGACCGGCATAAACAGGCTCTTCATACACAAGGTATTTGCTGTGCGCATACGTGAAATTGCCATGTACGGTTGTCCAGAAATCAGGTGTAAAAGACTGCGAATAATCGACCGACAAATCGACTCCCGAAGCAAAAGCCTCGCCGATATTTGCCTGTGGGGTCACTTGTAACCCCATGGTGGTGGAGATGTCTGCCCGCGTCTGTAATATATTTTTACGGTGTTCCCTGAAATAATCCACCTGAACGTCCAACTTGTCGAACAGTCCGACTTCAGTTCCGTAGTTTTGCTTGTATGCTGTTTCCCAGGTAATAAACGGGTCGGCATAACGACCAATGGATATACCGGATTGACCATATTGATGCTCTGTTCCAAAATTCATACCCCGTCCGCTATTGTCCATATTTACTTTTGACAGATAAAAGAAACGGTCGTTCGCATTGCCGATAGCATCATTACCCACCAGACCATAAGTCGCTTTCAGTTTCAGTTTGCTGACAACGGGTTTCGCCGGTTCCCAAAAATCTTCGTTAGACACCAAATAGCCGACGCCGGCAGAAGGGAAGAAACCGAATGCCTCGCTTTGAGAGAAGCGTTCCGAACCGTTGTATCCGAAATTGCCTTCGACAAAATACTTGCTTTTGTAACCATAAGTTAAACGTCCCGACAAACCGATATTGCGATAGGGAAACGACAGTTGCAACTCATCCTGCTTGGTTTCTGTATTATAGACATTTCCGCGTAATTCTTCGCGTCCGGTTAATATCAGCAAGCCGCTCACACTGTGGTTTTCGGCAAAAGTATTGGCGTATTGAAGTGCTGCCTCGTAATAGGTGGTTGTAGTTACATCCTTTTGTCCTACGCCAAAATGATTGATGTATTCGCTGCCCTTCTTCTCATTCAAAGCCGACAATTTATATTCGTCTTCATATCTGTCATACGAACCTATCGTATAATAAAATGGGTCGTAATAGCGGGATACATCAAAATAGGAATACCGCGTGGTGTTGAACAAACCCCTTGCCGACAAGCCTTTCAGAATAAATCCAAGGTCTTGCTTGAGTTCCAACTGGGCAAGCATCAGTGTTTTGCTGTAATCTTTATAGCCCTTTACCATATCGGCGTAAGGATTGTTATAAAAAGTATTACTGTTGACGCCCTGCGCATGATTGCCGAACAGGATGTGCCCGCCGCCTGTGTGGTCTGCATTCGGGGCATAGTATGCGGGAAAGAGAACGGGATTTGCACGCATGATGCTGTTATACACTCCGGTACCACCCTCCAACGGTCCTGTATAATCGTCGAAAGTGCCATGCAAGCGCACAATCAGTTCGGTCGATTTAGTGACGTTGATATTTACATTGGAACGCAGCAGGAGTTTTCGCAAATCGATATTGTTGTCAAACTTATTCATCGGGTCGTTCTTCAACATACCGTTATCTTTGGTGTAGGAAGCCGCCACGTAATACCGCGCCACCGGTCCGCCACCGCTGATATTCATGTTCAGACGCTGATTCTGCGTAACGTCTTTGAGCATCATTTTTTTCCAGTCGGTAGCCGGATAAACGTATGGATTTCCGGTTCCGGTGTTGGCTATTTTTTCCGGTGAATAAGGACGGATTCCCAAAGGGTCGCGGGTGAGCACCGCTTCGTTGCCCAATCTCATGTAGGTAACAGGGTCGGCCAGTTCAATCTGTTGGGTGGGTGCCGAAAACGAATTTTCAAAACGCACCGAAAACTTGGCTTTTCCTTCTGCGCCTTCCTTTGTATTGATAAGGATTACACCGTTGGCGCCTCGCGCACCGTAAAGCGCTGTCGCATTAGCGTCTTTCATTACCGAGAAACTGGCGATGTCGTCGGTATTCAACCGCGAAAGGTCGTCTGCCGAAAGTTCCACACCGTCAATCAAAATCAGCGGGTTGGCTTTCCCGTTGCCGAAAGTGGTGATACCGCGTACAAAGAAATCGGCATTGTCCTGTCCGGGTTCGCCGCTTCGTTGATATGAGATGATTCCCGAAATTCTTCCCGCCAAAGCGGTGGTCAGGTTGCTGCTCGGCACCCTGAGTTCGGAAGGCTTGATGGTGGTGACAGACGCGATGACGCTTTCTTTCTTCTGCTTGCCGAAAGCCACCACAACCACTTCATCCAACTCACTCGCCTTGGGCTTGAGCGGAATCTCAAAACTCGCCTTGTCGCCCACCGTCACAGTGTAGGGGTCATACCCCACAAACGAAACCTCCAAAACATCCGTTGGCGAAACGTCTATTTTGAATGAACCATCCAAGCCGGTCGCTACTCCACGATTGCTCCCTTTGACGGTGATGGTGACTCCGGGCATTTTCTCACCGTTTTCGTCGTAAACGGAACCGGTAACGGTCTTTGTCCGTGTCGAGGCATTTGTAACTTGCGCCGCCGTTTGCGGCGCGTCAGCTCGAAGACTTTGCCCCTCCAACACGAAGAAAACGCTACTTAAAAGCAAAGCCTTCGCGAAGTTTGCAAACTTCTTTTTTCTGAATTGATTTTTCATTCGCATAAAATTAAATTTAAATTGTTTAACAAATTTTTTTCATGATGTTTCATAAGATACGGCTTTTCGAGCGATTTTCGTAATAATCGGGGCTGTTTCCGAGCAAATCCCAAACCGGCTGACTGATGCTATCAATCAAGGCTTCCGTATCATCGGAGATTTCCAAAGAACAGGCTTCCAGATTGACTTTCAATTCCTCTATATTTCGCGACCCCACCAGAGTGGATGCCATAAACGGCTTTTTGAGAATCCATGCAATTGATAATTGCGCGATATGCACGCGAAGGTCGTCGGCTATTTTTTGCAATTGTGCGATGGTTGAGAATATTTCTTTCTCCGCGCCAGCTTCGCCGTGACGCGAGGTGCCTCCACCGCGGTCGTTGGCAAAATGTCGCGAGTGCGCCTGATTGAGCGGCACGTCATCGGGCGTTTTGTAAATGCCCGCCAACAAGCCTTGTTGCAAGCCCATAGCACCAATAATGCTGATGTTGTGCGCTAAACAATAGGGTGCAATTTCGGCTTCGATAGCGCGTGACACAATATTGTAAGCAATCTCGTTGACGTCAATTTGGATGCCTGTTTTCACCACCTCTTCCATTTGCCTGTATCCGAAATTGCTGATGCCGATGGAGCGTATCAGACCTTCTTTTTTTAGAGCGTCGAGCTGAAGAATAATCTCTCCATTCGTCAGTTGAGTTCCTGCGACAGGCCAATGCAGCATATACACATCCAAATAATCCATGCCGAGCCGTTCAAGGCTTTCAATGCAATGTTTGCGTACATGAGCGGCATTGGCAGGTCCGATTTTCGAGATGACGATTGCCTCGTCCCTGCGTCTTTTCAAGGCTTTCCCCAACGATAGTTCACTTGCGCCGTTATTGTACATTTCAGCCGTGTCGAACGTCGTGATACCAAGGTCGAGAGCGGTGTTCACCACATTATCGACATCCTTCTGCGATTGCTCGCCCCAATAGTCGCCGCCGCCAAAGGACCAGCATCCGACAGTCATCGCCGATACCTCAATATCGGACTTCCCTAATTTTACTTTGTCCATAAAAATCTATTTATCTATTTCCGCTTTAATCTGACCGATTAATTCCTGATATTCGGAATCTGTTAAAAACCTTTTGGGTTCATCCTGAAAAGGCGTTCCCCACTGCACTTCTCCCTCGTATTTAGGCACGATATGAATATGTACGTGAGGTGCCAAATCGCCAAAGGTTGCATAATTTATTTTTCCGGGATGGAAAAGATTATACAAAGCCTGAGCAGTTCGACTGACGTCTGCAAAGAAACCGGCATTCTCTTCGGCATTGAGATGAAAATACTCGGTTTGGTGCTGTTTGTAAGCCACAATACACCGTCCGCGATGTTGTTGATTCCGGTTGAGATACACAATCGAATAAGGCAACTCCGTGATTTTGAACATCACACTGTTGAGATTTTCGCCTTTTTCGCAGTAATTGCATGATTGAATTTTCTTTTCCATTACTTTAAAATATTACATTATACTTTTTCGGGAACTTCGTATCCCTTCCGGTAACTTCCTTTAGCGAGTTTGTTCGCCTGTGCATCGTTTGTGAATTTTTCCGTTTTACCGTCAAAGAGCAACTGCTTGTTGCCGACACGGCAGGCGATGTTTCCCATGTTGATAAGCGTTGCACTGCGATGACATTCTTCGATGTTGCCGTTGGGCGTTTTACGGCTGCGGATACATTCGATGAAATTCTTCTGATGTGCATTATCGGGAAATATGGCGCCGTCTTCGGCTACAATTTGGTCGTTGTCGCCAATAACCTGCCATCCACCGCCGTGGCGACCCAGATACATCAGTCCTTCCGTTCCGTAAATCTCTACGCGGGCGGAATAGTTGCGCCAGTTGGGAAAACGTTTCGCATCGTTGCGAATATCTCCTCCTGCTTTTTTCATATACTTGTACGAAGGACCGCCGTCGGCTGTGAGGACATATTCTCCAAAGTCGAACACTACGGATTGGGCTTCCGGCACTTCGCCTGTTCCACCATAAGTATAATTGCCGCCCCAAGCGTAAACCGATTTCGGATGCCCCGGGTCGCCAAGCACCATACGGGTGAAATCAATGGTATGAGAAGCCTCATCGTCCAATAATCCTCCGCTGTATGCCCAGTAATTTTGCCAGCCGCCGCGACCGCCTTCGTTCACAATCGAAGGGCTGAACGGACGCATGGGTGCCGGTCCTAACCATTTGTCCCAATCGAGCCACGCGGGAACCGGCACGGCGGGTGCTTCGATAAATTTGCTGCCACCCAGCATGAAATAGGTTTTCACGGTAACAATTTTCCCTAATTTGCCGCTTTGGATGTATTCCCGCGCCGAATAACCTTGCGATGCGCTTCTGTTTTGAAGCCCTGCCTGCATGACGCGGTTGTATTTGGTGGCGGCTTCCACCAATTTGCGACTCTCGAAGATATTGACGGAAAGGTTCTTTTCTACATACACATCCTTTCCTGCCTGACAAGCCCAGATGGCAGCCAGACAATGCCAATGTTCAGGTGTGGCTATCCATACGGCGTCCACGTCTTTGTCATCGAAAATGGTTCGCATATCTTCGGTGGTTCCGGGGCGATAACCGAGTTCCTTTTCAACCTGATTCGCCCTACCGGCTAATTTACTACGGTTGACATCGCAAACCGTCTTGATTACCACGTTTTCATTGGTTTTACAACAATTGATAATGCAACTCGACCCTCTGTCGCCGCATCCAATCAAGGCAAGCACCACCTTGTCGTTTGCACCTGCAACCGTTGATTTTCCAAACAATAACTGACTTCCAAAAGCCATGCTTACAGCGCCTGCCGCGCCTGTCTTTAAAAAATTTCTTCTATCCATGATATTTAATATTTATTGATTTAAAAGATAATTGACCGAATTGAACATCAGATTTTTGAAACTTTCGATTTTCCAATCGTCCCAATGTCCTAATGAAGTGTAAATCACTTTGTTGCCGTTCGTCCACAAAACCGGTTCGAGCGGTTTACCCGGATTGGAACCGAGCAACAACACCTGTGCTTTTTCGGAACGCAAGGGCGCACATTCATACAACCAGTTGAGGCTGTTGAACGGCGTTACGCCTTTCAGCAAAGGATGATTCTCCATGCCCGGCACGAGCGTGATATCCGTTCCTCGTTCCAAGTGCGGATGGTGTCCGTGATAATTTCCGCCCCACACATCCCTGTCCAATTCGGGCCATTGCGCCAGAAATTCGGACGTCTTTTCCGTCGAAGCAACGATTGCACCGCCTTCGCGAGGCACATTTCCCTTGGCGTCAAAAGCAACGGCTGAAGTGCGGATACCCAAAACGGGGCGACCAGCGGCTACATAATTCTTTATCTGCGCCATCTTTTCCGGTTCGAGTGCGCGGCGGCGGACAAACACGATAGCCAAATCCGCATCTTCCAAGATTTGCAGATTTTCCAAATTATGCCGACCGCTTACGCCCTTGTCTTCCATAAAGGGTACACCCAAGGAAAAATCGCAATGAAAATCTTTCAGTGTAAGTTCATGCGCAAACTCCGGCAGTTTCTGATTGGCATGGTATTCGCCTTCGGCAGTGAGAATAGCGATGCGTTTGCGTTTGTCGCCGGCGAATTTAAACTGTTTCTTTCCGGTAAAATCAGTGGATACGATAGACGGACAGACGTATGTTTCAATGTATTCTATCATCAGGTCAAGCCCTGAAAAATGATTGACTTTAGGTGCTTTTTCCGGATTGTACATCACGTCGGTCATGTCGCGCATCAGCACCACATTCAAGCCTAATTTTTTCATGGTGCGAAGCCCGAAGGAACGTCCAATCACGCACATATTGGTGGCAACGCCCGTCAACACCACGTTCTTGACGCCTTTCTTCTTGAAATAGGCTCCGATTTCTTCGCCGGAATCGCTGATGAGGTCTTCATTCTTGATGCTTAGCACGTCGTGTTGTTTTTTCCATGCTTTGTGCGGTTTGCAATTGGCGCTTTCACAACCTTCGTCGGATTGGTCAATGGGCCATACGGCATTTTCTTCCGAAGACAACTTTATGTTGCCATTGGCTAAGGCAGCGATTTTCTTGTCCTTGTACTTGGCGGCTTCTTTTCGTCCGGGGTAGCCGGCATAATAATCCATGCAATCGCTGGGTGCATGAACGATTTTGACACCTTTCGCACGGGCTGCTTCGAGGACAGGGTTTAAAGCAACTGCCAATTCCGCAAAACGGGCTGTACTGACGTCACACCAATGCTTGTCCCACATATCACAGACAATAATTGCCGTTTCGGATGGGTTCCACGCTTCGATGCTGTTCGTAAGAATCCAAGCCCCGTCTCCGTCTTCCCAATTCGACGGGAGTTTCTGCTGTGTCGAAACACGTAAAGCAGGCGCTACTGCCTTTTTGCTTTGGGCTGAAATTGTATCCGTTCCCCACAACATGAAAGGAAGGGCAGCCATCATTAAAAATCTGAAAATCTTGTTCATCTTGTATAATTATTAAATTGTTATCGACTGCAAAGGTAAGCAGTAAAAATCAATAAAAGTTATACAAAACCGACATTCGATTGACCAAAACCGACAATCTCCCTACCGTTCTTCCTTTGCTCGATATTTTTTTGGCGAAATACCGGTTATTTTCTTGAAGAGGCGGCAGAAATACGGAATATTGTTAAATGACAGACCGTAGGCTATATCTTTAATTGATTCTGCGCGGATAATTAGTAAAAGTTGGGCTTTTTCAATCTTTTTCCGGTTGACATACTGCAAGGGAGTGCATTGCATGTCTCTCCGGAATAATCGGGTAAAGTGGTCGTTGGTGAGGCCACAAAGTGCTGACAGTTCATTCACTGTGATATTATGGGTGATGTTGTCCCGAATATAGCGCAACACTTTGACAAGACGTTCATCGACAAATTCCTGTTTGAACGTCGCTTTCTCCATAAAACGTGAAAAAAGTTGCAACAAAATGCCTTTTGTTTCCATAATGGAATTGAAAGAGAACTGTTCGCTTCGGACGATAGTCTGCATTAAAGTTGGGATATTGTCATATTTGCCCGGGTCGGAGACTTTCAGCGCCCTGTCAGGATTAATCGCAAGCAAGCGTTTCACTAACAGCGGCTCTATTTCATTGGTATCCACTTCAAAGGGGAAATTTAGCCTGTCGAAAATATTGTGCTCATCGTAAACATGAATGTAATATACAATAAATACGTCATCACTATCGTAACTATGGGTTACAAATGAAGGCACTAAATACAAATGACCGGACTGAATCGTATGCACGCCGTCCGGCATCTTCACTCTTGCCGAACCGCTTTCAACCATGTACAGACGTGCAAACGGACTGTTGACGTTTTTCCAGTTCCAATTGGCGTCACGTTCTACCCGCGCTACATTTAGCAATATCAGATTTAAAATCTCTTTCTTGTCCATACATGATGATTATTCTCTGACGAAAATTCCAAATAAACACTTCTATTTTTTTAGTTTTTTATAAACTTTTTCACAATACTCCCCTTATCTGTATTTATTTTTATAAGATAAACACCACCGGATAATCCGGATACATCTATTGAATTGTAAATTAATTTGTTGTAAATTAATTTGCCTGTAATATCTAAAATTTCTGCACTGTTGAATTGTAAATTGTAGTTTGTAAATCGTAAATAATCACTTGTCGGATTTGGATAAATAATAATTTCCGGAACCTCAATGTCGTTAATTGCATTTGGAATATCAGTGCTGTCAATATGACATAATTTGATATCATCTAAAAGCACAGGCAACTTCGTTTTCCCTGTTGGAAACTCGCCCGCGCTATCTTCATTGTTTGATAGAATATAGATGCGTGCGCTTTTCAGTTCGCCTTTCCAAGTTATGGTTTGGAAACGCTTATCAATCGTGGGCTGCCAATTGTGCTCTATACCTCTGGAGTCATAGATATGTGTACCCATATCGTCAATAATCTCAAGCACGATTTTTTCTCCGTTGGAACTTCCGTTAGCGAAGAGACGCGCACTCAATCCATACGTGCCGGGACCCGCTGTTTTAAGGGCTTCGGTAACATCCTGCTCCACAGTGCCGTAAGTCGAGCGTTCATGTTGAACTCCGATATTTCCGGAAATCAGAGCCATAGCCACACCCTTTGCGGGGGATACACCATTAAAAGTGGTAAGTCGGCTGACGGATATGCTCTCTTCCATAGGTTGCCATATTGAGATATCCGTATCTTCAAAACCGCCGTTTTGCAACAGATTTTCACCGACACCTATCGGCATCTTGGAAGACTCGCCTGTTTGTAGGTTATTACCATAAGCCTTAGCCAGCAAGGTGTGCATCCCTTTAGTTGCTGCTATCGAGGTGGTATATGGCGCATCTGTGTCCGATGCGATAACCATACCATCTAAAAGGAAATCTACTCTGTCGATATTATCGTCGAACTCATAGACTGATGCTGAAACATGAATGATGTCGCCGGTTTCAAATAAATCGTTATAATTTGGCGATGTCAGTGCCAGCATACCTTGGTTAAAATGAAGCCCTTTTGTATAATTATTCGTGGTGATATGCCCATTGGACTTATCTGTCGCGATATTTCCACCAACTTTATAATTATTGAAATAGAGATTTTCGATGGTGTGCTTATCATTCAGCCCGGCGAAAGAGGCGTTCGGCATCGAAGCCGGTACGTTTATACCGGAAAACAGAACGTCGCGCATATTGCTGCGCTGATATGCCGGTGTGATGAGATACCAGGGGTAAAGGTCGCCGTAATTAAAGTAAAACGGCCGGTCACTCACAACATCTTCAAAATTGATATTGATAAAGCGAACGTTAGACATATAAGCGGGTGCTTCTGCATAACGAATGCTGAAATTATTTGCGCCGTCAGTAGATTCGTTGCGGATAATATCTATATCACGATATTCAATGTCTTGAATAGGGCCTTCCATACGATCATCTACAAATACGTTGCCGCCTTTTATATGCCAAACCACCGCGCGTTGGATGACTGCCCCTTTTGCTCCGATGCGTATGCGCAGTTCGTCGTCGTTGTTCATTAAGAAAAGGTCGCTATACTGTGCGTTATAAGTAACGTTTACTCCGTCTGTGTTCCATTCCCAGCCCATTATCTTGAGATTTTTTACAACGCCGTCGCGGCCATCAAAGGCTATATTCCAGTAGATATTGCCGAGCACTGTGGGTCCGTCGAGCAAAACGTTATTGGCACCCCAAAGTCCGATGGACGTAAAATTTCCGAGGTCTGCAACGCCATCGCGGTTCAAATACTTATATATTGAACAAGACAGTATGCCGCGTCCGGTTATCTTGATATTGTTCTGACCATATCCCGATAGGTTTCCAAGCAGGATTGCGCCCGGAGCAATATAGAGCATCGTGTTGGCGGGAACAGGGTACTGCTTGCCGATAAGGTGTATGCCGGATTTGAAATACGCAACCGTTTCTCCTTGTGCGGGGTCAATAATATCATTCCTGTGATCGCCTGGTTCAAACACCTTAACGCTTGCATCGCCGACATTTGGGACATTTTGTTCGGGTTGTTCCGCAAAGAGGAACAGCGGATTTTTGTAGCCATTGACCTCTACGTCAATATATTGATTGGCGCGGAAGTCCGCATCAACGCGAAATCGGATAACATTGCCTTCTATCACGGGGGTAATGCCGTAAGATGTTGGTCGGACCACAACCTCATTGACCGTAAAGCCACAGGTGATTTCTACATCCACAGTACCGCTGTCGAATGCAAACATTGTAAAATGCGCGGCTTCCACCTTGGACACGCGTGGGTCGCTTGCTGCCAGACTGTTCTCAGAGCACAATACATCCAAGTCTGCACTTTGATTTGCGCCGATAATCTTAACGGAATACAGTTCGGAATACGACAGATATGGTATCCCATCAATTGCCTCCGGCGCAATCGTAGCTCCCCCGCTCTGCGCCTTTATCAAATCTGAAATTCCTTGAGCGACATGCTGTGCAGAGAGTTCTGCGGGAAACCGTGTGTAGGGATAAATTTTGCCTGTCGGCGATGCCTCCAGCGGAGAGCTAAAACAGGGGAAAATCAATGTGAGCAACAGCCCTAAGCCGCACCAAGTCTTTGAAATTGTATTCATATTCATATTCATATTTATTAAATTATATTTATTGACCAAAAAAATTCATATAAAAGGACAATTTTTCGCAGTTACTAATTGAACTTACCCAAAAATAATTTTCAAATTTGATTATCGGATGTTTTCGCCCACTGCCCCGCCATCATTAATCCTTAACAAGTGAAGCAATCTGCTTCACCCAAATATCATACCCCTTGCTGTTGAGATGCAAGCCATCGGTGGTCAGTTCCCTGTTCAGGACGTATGTGTTGGGGTCGGCAAAGAGCGGGAAGAGATTGACGAACTCGATGCCGCGCGATTCTGCCATAGCCTTCAGGCGAGCGTTGAGCAGGGGGAAGGTCTCCGTTTTGCCGGTCAGGGCTTTGTAGCGACCAAACGATTCGTTGATGGGTAGCGAGCCTTGCAAAATCAGCTTCGTTTCGGGCGATTCCTGACGGATTTTGTCCACCACGCATGTGATTAGCCCCACGATGCTGTCCACGCTCAGGTTGTGCGACACGTCGTTGGCTCCGGTTTGGAGGAAAATCTTTTTCGGCTTCGCGGGGAGAATTTGGTAGAGGCGGTCGTAGATGCCCATTGCCTCGTCGCCGGAGATGCCGCGGTTGACGATGTTTTCTTTTGGAAAATGTTTGTCCCACTTGCCGCCTTCGGTCAGGCTGTTGCCAAGGAAGACGATGTCGTTTGAGGTTATCGGCGGCTCGTTCCTAAACTGTTCGACCCGCTTGTAGTAGTGCGGGAAATAGAGTCGGGCGGGTGGGCATTCGAGGGACGCCGCCACGGCGTTGGCAACCAGCGACCGCAGGCGCACCACGCTACTCACGTCTTCGGGGTGCACGCGGTTGGTGAGGAGGATAACTGCGACCTCGTGGTCGGGGTCAATCACGAGGGAGGTGCCGGTGTAGCCGGTGTGTCCGTAGGTGTTTTTGCCCAGCAGGTCGCCGCTGTTGGAGGCGTAGTCGGAAAAGACATCCCAGCCCAGGGCACGTCCAAAGGCACTTACCTCACGCGGAACGGTGCGCATCGCGGCTACGCTCAGCGGGCTTAGTATGCGGTTGCCCCTGTATTCGCCGTTGTTCAGCAGGGCGGCAGACAAAATTGCCAGGTCGTTGGCATCCGAAAACACGCCCGCATTGCCGGAGATGCCGCCGTTCATAATTCGCGCCAGCGGGTCGTGCACCACGCCGTGGAGCACGCTGCCGTCTTTCTGCTTTTCGGTGGGAGCCACCCGCTTCAATGTTTCGCCCGCGGGCTGATAGTCGGTGTGCGTCATACCGAGAACATCGAAGAGATTGGCTTTCACATAGTCGCGCAGGCTCTGCCCGCTCACGATTTCGACGATGCGTTGCAACGTGATGAAATTGAGGCAACTGTATTGAAAACCCGTTGTCGGTTGAAAATCCCGCCTGCACGTGGCGATATAGCCAATCAAGCCATCGCGGTTGGGCGCACCATATACCTTCTGCAACGAATCGACCGGCGCATACGGAGGCAGCCCGGAGGTGTGCGTGAGCAAATCAACGATGCGGATGTTGTCGGCAAAAGCCGGAATATAGAGGCTCACCCTGTCGCGCAGGCGGATTTTGCCGCGCTCCACCAACTGCATCACGGCGATGGCGGTGGACATCGACTTGCTCACCGAAGCCATATCAAACACGGTGTTCACATCCATCGCCACGGTCTTGGGATAGACCTGCTTGTTGCCGTAGGCTTTCAGATAAGCCATCTTATCCTTATGCACCACCGCCAGCACGGCACCGGGAATTTCCTTGTCCGCAATAGCCTGCAAAATAGCCTCGTCGGCATACTGCAAGCGACGGCAATCAATCCCCACCAACTCCGGAATCACACGCTCTAAGGGCTGAGCCACAGCAACTTGCACACTGAACAGCAAGCCCAACGAAATAATAGTCTGTTTCATATTGAATGATATTTTATAAGTCCTTCCATCGGCACCTGCATAATCGTCCCAAGTTGCATCCCCGTGTCGCGACAAGCCTCTTCCAGCACCTCTTTGTAGTAGAATGCGACCGAGCCGATGAAATGCACCTTGTTGTTTTTATAGTCATATTGCATCACATTGCGGGTGAGAAACGCCTTGAAGGCATCCAAGACGATGCGCCGCACTTCCGGCACGGCGATATTTTGGCTGAGAAACGGCGACAGGCTCGCCAAAAAGCGGTTGGGGAACGGCTGCCGATAGACGCGCTCGATAATATCGCCCGGCGTAAGCCCAAACTGCTGCAAAAACTTCTCTTTCAGCCCCGCAGGCAACTGATTTTTGAGAATGTCGCCCACCAGCAACTTGCCCAGCACGGCACCACTGCCCTCGTCGCCCAAGATAAACCCCAACGGCGACACATTGCTAACTATCTGTGAGCCATCGTAATAGCACGAATTGGAGCCTGTGCCCATAATGCAGACGATGCCCGGATGGCATCCACTCAGCCCGCGAGCCGCCCCAAGCATATCGGAATTGACATCTATCGCTTTGATTTTGAGGCATTTGCCGAGCGCACCCGTCATCATCGGAATTTTTTCGGGCAGACACCCCGCGCCGTAGAAATAGAGCGCGTCGAACGTGGCGGTCTTCAACGCCGGCAGCAATGCCGTCTGAAGTTCCTTTATAACTTCCTCTTCCGACTGAAAGAAAGGGTTAATGCCCTTGGTAGCAATCCGTCGCACCTGTTTGCCGTTCTCTGCCACGCACCAATCGGTCTTCGTGGAGCCGCTGTCTGCTATGAGTATCATACTGTTCATCTATTTTAGGATATACATTTTTGAGGGATTAGTGCGTTCCAGAGGGGTCAGCGTGACATTTTCGAGGTTTATCGACTGAAATTCCAACGCTTCGCGCACGGTGCAATAGGCGAGTTCGGCACGGTTATTGTCGCCACTGAGGTGGCACAGCCAGATATTCCGGAGGTGCGGGGCGAAATTTGTCGCCAAAAAATTGGCGGTGTCCGTGTTGCACAGATGCCCTTTGCCGTTGGTGATGCGCTCTTTCAAAAAATCGGGATATTTTCCGGTAAACAGCATTTCTGCGTCATAATTTGCCTCGATGACGAGGTGATTTGCCCGTTTCAGGTGGCGGCTCACTTCGTCGTCGATTATCCCGACATCCGTTGCGAGCACCCACGTTTGTTGCTCATACTCAACGAGATAGCCCACACATTCCGGTGCATCGTGCGGCACACTAAATGCGGTAATGCTAAAATCCTTTATCGTCACGGGCGTGTTCTTCGCCAACGGTCGCCGGCACAGCGGGTGCAGTTTTTCGCGCACGAAATAACTGTGGTCGATGCCCTCCAAAATGGCTTCTGTGGTGTAAACGGGGATATTATACTTTCCGCTCAATGCGCCCACGCCTTTGATATGGTCGGCGTGTTCGTGTGTCACAAAAATACCCATAATGTGCTCTAACCCAATCTGATACCTCCCCAATTCGTCCTTGATTTGACTGCACGGAACGCCGGCATCGAAGAGAAACCCATACTGTTCCGTCCCCAAAAAATAGCAGTTGCCACTACTCCCACTCGCCAAACTCAAAAATTTCAGAGCCATTTTTCTTGTAATTTTCGTGCAAAGGTACGCATTTTTTGAAATAAATGCTGTTTGCTTAATTCTTTTTCAGGGCAAACGCATCAAAATAAAGTCATAGTTCTGCGCTTTTGATTTCGTCTGCTACGCCGGAAGCAGTATCCACTTGCTATTGAGCATTCTTTATGATTTTTTTCACTTCTTCAATGCTCAAATCGATAATATCGGCTATCTCAACGACATTCATGCCACGTTGGGCTAACTTGAGGGTATGTTTTACGGTCGCTCTTTTTTCGCCTCTTTTTTCGCCTCTTTTCTCGCCAATGACAATTCCTCTTTTTTCGCCTCTTTTTTCGCCAATGGCAATTCCTTTTCCCTCGCCTTCCCTCCTTGCGAAGTTCATGCCACTGGTATAGTCTGACAGTGCCATTTCACGCATTCTGTACTCCCAAAGACTTTCTTTGTCTTGCGCCACGAAAGTTATTCTTTCCTGTGCTTTTTGTATTGCCGTATCCATTTTTATTACCTCCTCTAAAATTATATTGTTTGTATTTTTATCAAAAAAAGTTAGCCAACGGTGCAGAGAATTATTCAGAATATCCTTCTCTGCCAGACATCTGAATTTCACCATGTCTATGAAATGTATTTCCAGTGCATCGCTGAGCAGACATTCACGGTTATGGTCTTCCCACAGGTGGAAACTCGCATGAAAATCATCCACCGGAAGAAACTCAAAATTGACGATGTTGATGTTGATTACCGCAGGCAATTCCACATAGTCATGCCCCTTTTCGAGACTTTCCGAGAAATCACGGCTCCAGTAGAACAGACTGCGTTTGTCCATATTGCCCAGATTGCTGAGTTGTACCTCAACATTCACCTTCGTCCCGTCGGCAGTTTTAGCCCTGACATCCAGAATGCTTGTCTTGTTTCCGATAATTTCGGCTGTGAACACTCTGTCTTCACGGATTTCCACCGATTGCAGATTATCCTTGCCGGTGCGATGCAACACGGCATTAAGAAATGCCAGAAGTTGCACCTCATCTCCTTTCTCCCCCATATATTTGAGGAACAGATAGTCATTCAGCGGATTAAGACGTTTATTGCTCATACAGTCAATTTTCATTGTTCCTGCTGCAAAGTTAGTGTTTTTTTTTGAATAACGGAAAAATTTGAATTAATCATTTTGTCAATTAAAAAATAATGTGTAATTTTGTCGCCGAAATTATTAAGTATTAAATAAAAAATGATAATGAAGACATAAAAAAAAACAGAATGCGCATATTTGCGCATTAAAAGACATACATAAAATAGCGTTGCTGCTATTCTTGAAATCCAATTTACCACAAATTACACTCATTGATTTGAGTGATGCATCGAGAATAAGTTTGCTATACGCCGTGTAATGCGGCGTGGGACAGCTTGTTAGATGCATAGGCGTGGTAACCTGGATTTCAGACAGGTTGATTCCGCGCTATTTTTATGTTTTAAAAATTTAGAAAATAATTATTAAATTAAAAAATAAAAGACAATGAAAAAGAGTTATTTAAGAGTTGCCGTAATGGCAGCATTCGCAGGCGTGATGATGACGGGCTGCGGAAGTAGTAAACAAGCCGCCGGCAATTACAGCAAGCCTGCGCCGGGCAGTCCGTTCAGTGCGGTGTATGAGGCTCCTTGTGCGGAGCTCGACAGTGATGAGTACTTTACGGCAACCGGCATTGCCAGCGGCTCAAAAAATCGTATGGATGTGCTGCAAACATCGGCATTGACAAACGCACAAAACATTGTGCGCCAAAAAATGCAACACGCCTACAAGGGTGTCATTGACGACTACAGCAGCGCTATTGGCAACAATAACGGGACAGATTATGCCGCAAAAGTGGAGCGAGGAGGCTCTCAAATCATTATGGCAGTCATCAACGAAACGAAAGCCGTGTGCGGACCTAAGTTCTCAGCGGTGGACGACAGGGGCGATGTGTCATGCTATGTAGGCATCCGAATCAGCAAAAAAGAACTCGCCAAAAAAATCACCAACCACTTGGCAAAAGATGAAGTGGCGGGGATTCGTGAGGACGAAACGAATTTCAGAAAACGGATGGAAGAACAATTCTCAAAATTTACGGGAGAATAGCTCTATGAAGCATACACTAATAGTTTTGTTTGCATTGCTCTGCTACCATAGCACATTCGGACAATTAAAACCTATGTGGACGGATGGCTATTTTCGCGAAGAGCAGAACTCCTACATAGAGGTGGTATCTGCCACCGACTATAGCGAAGAAATTGCACGCAACAAAGCGGCTGCAACAGCCATAGAGCGGCGCAATTTAAGCACAGGAAGCCGTGTGCAGGTGGTTGTGAAAAACAACAAAGTGGAAGTGACAGGTCACGACGAATTGACCGTAAAGGCAAGAGTGATAGACGAATATCGCGAACATTTAGGCAACGGTGAACACCGGGTGTCGCTGCTGATGCAGACGGCAAAAAATCCGGAATATGAATTTGAAACGGTAAACGTTACCTCCGATTATGGCTTCAGCATCCGTGCATTCGTGCCCGGATGGGGGCAATTTCACAAAGGGCAAACGGTCAAGGGCATTGCCTTTCTGACATCGGAGGTGTTGCTGGCAACGGGTGCGGTTTTCTGCGAAATGCGGCGGTCGGATAACTTTCGCAAATCGCAAGAAACGACCACCCTGACCATCACCAAGGAGTACCGCAACCGTGCCGATAATTGGGAGGTGTACCGCAACGTGGCTATCGGTGCGGCAGCAGGCATATACGTTTGGAATCTGCTGGATGCCGTACTGGCAGAGGGCAGACGATATGTGGTTATTTCCCGCAACCTGCACCTGTCCGTTTCAGAAAGCGGCGGCATAATGAGTTACGGGCTGGCGTGGAGTTTTTAACAATTAAAAAATATTACAAAAATGAAATTTAGATTATCAAGTTTTACAATAGCAGCCGTTTTTGCGGCAAGTTTGTTGATTGTGCAGGCATGCAAAGAGGATGACCCATTGGTAACTACGGGTGGTATTTTGGGCACTATAACCAATGCCGATACCAAAGTACCACTCAAGGGGGTAAGCATTTCGCTGACACCTACCGGAAGTACTAAAGTTACAGGCGATGACGGCTCGTATGCCTTTGAAAATTTGGATGAACAGGAATACACGCTCACGTGTATAAAAGATGACTACGTGCCGTCCACCAAAAAGGTAACAGTGAAAGCCAATATGAACAGCAATGTGGATATTGCCCTTGAGCCGATTACCCCTGTGCTTAACGTGAGCACTGCTACCTTAAACTTTGGCTCATCTATTAGTACGTTGGCACTTGATATTAGCAATGCAGGCAAGGGAGTATTGGATTGGTCTATTGCCTACGACTCAACGTGGTTTGCGTGCAGCCCCAAAGCGGGCACTACCGAAAAAACATCATCATCAGTGGTGGTAAGCGTGTCGCGAGCGGGCAAAGAGCGCGGTAGTTACACGCAGGTATTTGCCATATCGTCCAATGGTGGCAGTCAAATTGTAACGGTATCAATGGAAGTAGGCGGCATCGCGTGGAGCGCAGAACCAACGGCATTGAATTTTGGTACGCTCACATCATCACAGCAATTAACGCTGACCAATAACGGCACGGGGTCTATTAACTATTCCGCCGAAACTTCCAATGAGTGGATAGCACTCAGCAAAACCGCAGGGAGTATCACAAAAAACGACTACATTACCGTTATTGTGAGTCGCGAAGCCTTGTCGGCAGGTTCGTATACGGGCACAATAACCATTCAATCGGGTATTGAAAATCTGATTATTCCTGTGCAAATGGACGTTGCCGCCCACGAGCAACCGGTGGTGGGTTTTGAGCAAATAACCAACATTGCCTATAATAGTGCCCATTTTAACGGTACAATGGTGTCGGTTGGTAGCGATAAGGTAACGCGCTATGGCTTTTGTTGGAACACTGCACCCAACCCTACTGTGAGCAACAATGCCTCCAACTTGGGCGACTGCACAAACCCGTTAGCGTTTGAGAGCACCGCCACCAACCTTACCCACAGTACCAAATACTATGTGCGTGCGTATGCCGAAAATTCGGTAGGTTTATCGTACAGTTCCGAGCAATCATTCACCACCGCAGGTGTGCCCACCACACCTACAGTAGCCACAGGCAACGTGAGCGAAATTGCCAGTGCCACAGCAAAAGCGGGCGGCACGGTATCCAGTTTGGGTAATGAGGCAGAAATAACGCAGTACGGACACGTGTGGAGTGTGAACGCCAATCCCACCATAGACCTTGCCACCCGCACCAATTTGGGTACGCTGTCCGTTACGGGCGCGTACGTAAGCGACATAGAGGGATTATCGCCTAACGTGCAATACCACATAAGGGCTTATGCTACCAATGCGAGAGGCACTGCCTACGGTGATGATATTACATTTACGACTACTGTGGGCGATGCTACGCTCACCACCGCTGCCGTTACCGATATTGTGCACAATGCTGCTACCTGTGGCGGGACAATTACCAATTTGGGCGGGCACACCATTGTAGAACAAGGGGTGTGCTGGGCTACTACCACTATGCCGACCCTCGACAACCACACGGTTGTAGCCGCTTTGTCTGTTGCCAACACATTTTCGTGTCGCATCACGGGGTTGGCGACCACCACCTCCTACCACGCCCGTGCCTACGTGAAAACACAGACAGGGGCTGTATATTATGGAGATAATCAACCATTTACCACCACGCAGGTAGTTTCACTGCCCACAGCGGCTACTACAACGGTGAGCAATATTACCTCAACACGCGCCACCTTGCAGAGTTCTATTACCGGCGATGGCAATAGCCCCATCACCGATTGCGGCTTTGTTTATGCCACCTGGCAAAACCCCACCATAGATGCTGCCAACAAAGAAAGTTGCGGAACGGGCACCACTTCTTTTGGCAAAAGTGTAACCACCCTCACGGAGGGCACCACTTACTACGTGCGGGCGTATGCCACCAACGCAATGGGCACAGCGTATGGCACAGAAGTTACATTTACCACCACTGCTATTAACATTCCAACTTTGGCAACCGTTACAGTTTCTGCCGTAGGCACAACCAGTGCCACTCTGCAAAGCAGCGTAACAAGCAACGGCAATGCAGACGTAACGGAGGCGGGCTTTTGTTGGTCGGTAAATCCATATCCCACCATTTACGACAGCAAGCAGGCAAGTAGTAGCACCACCACATTGTCCTACACATTGACAGGGCTGAATAGTGCCACCACCTACTATGTGCGCTCCTACGCTATCAATAGCAAAGGCACGAGTTACAGCGATGAAAATAATTTCACTACCATTACGCCACCTACCAACGTGATATTCGTTTCGTATAACGGCGACAATAGCAACGATGGTCGCTCGTGGGAAAGTGCAAAAAAGACCATCGCGGCGGCTATGACTGCGGCTACAAGCGGCTATCAGGTCTGGGTAAGGACAGGCACGTATGAAGAAAACGTTACTCTGAAAGAAGGTGTTGATGTTTATGGCGGATTTAGCGGCACGGAATCAAGCGTTGGTGAAAGAACAGCAGGCAGCAAAACCACCTTGCTCGGCAGCCGATTTATACAAGGTGCAAGTTTCTCTACGAATACGGTGGTTGATGGATTTACGGTTAGTACGGTAAGCACAGCCATGAGTATGAGCGGCGGGCTTACGTTGAACAATGTGGCATTCAGCAGTTGCACTAATACGATAGGTATCACAAACAGCACGCTGACTAATTGCTCGCTCACGAACAATACCAAACAAATCAGTCTTACCGGCTGCACGGTTTCAAATTCCACTATTTCGGATAATACTAATGATTATATTGTGCTTTCTGGAACGACGATAAATAGCAGTACGATGAATCACAACGTTTTTTTGCTTGTAAGTAATGGTGAAATCAATAACAGTACAATAACTAACAACACCATCTCTGGCGTGAGCTTGAATAGTGGTAGTTTGACGAATTGTAAAATTCAGGGTAATACATTGGGGGTAAATGTAAGTTCTGGTGGTGGCAGCATTGTAGGCTGTTTGATAACGGGAAATAGTGCTGATGTTTGGTATTATGGAATATTTATAGGAGCTAATATAGGCACAAGAGTGAACATTTATAACTGCACAATTAATAATGCAGTACCAAACTATTCAGGTAGGTACAGTGAAATTTATACAAATACTGGTGATGTTCGCATTATTAACAGTATTGTTTATCCCAAAGGCAGTTCAAGTGCTTCAATAGTGAATAATTCAGCAACCTTGTATGTATCCAACACCATCTCCGCCAATACCTTTGCCACAGGGACAGGCAACGTGACGGTAACAAGCATTGATGATTATATGTTGGATAGCGACTATAACCCACAGTCGGGTTCTCCTGCGGTTAATGCAGGCGACAACTCGCTCGTGAGCACCTCAAAGGATGTGAACGGCAATGTGCGCGTGCAAGGCGGTACAGTGGATATTGGCGCAGTGGAATCATCGTATTAAAGAATATTTAAGAAAATAAAAAATTCGCCCGACTGCTGGGAGTACGCTTATCCTTGTTCGGCATAGCGTCCGCGCTGCATCGGAGTCAGACGCAAGGCTCCAGCCTTGCATACGAGCAGCAAAAGCCTCCCGAAAGCGCAATCTTTCGGGAGTTTTTTGGTGTCTTTGCCATTCCTTTAGGAATGGGTCGTTCGGTAGGAAAAGCAATCCTCCGGATTGCCGGAAATATCTCCTCAAAAAAAGAATTGTATGAAGTTTCAAAAAAAAAATTGTACCTTTGTGCTTCCGTAAAAAATTAATAAAAAAATAAAGAGAATCGGTTATGGAACAGGTATTGGTAGCACAGTCACCGTTAAATTCGGTGCAAATTCATCTATTAAAGATGTTTGCGTTTAACAAACAGGAGGAAAATTTGAGTGAATTAAAATCTATGTTGCTCAAATTTTATCGGGCAAAAGTGGACGAAGAGGCGGCTAAGGTTTGGGACGATAAAAATCTGAGCGATGAAAAAATCGAAGCAATGTTGTATTCGCATAAACGAACCCCCTACGAATAGATGAAAATCGTATTGGATACAAATTGTTTGTTAGTTGCTTTACCGAAACGCTCGGTCTATTATTGGCTGTGGGAAGCATTCCGCAATAAACGGTTTACACTATGTTATACCACCGAAATTTTGCAAGAATATACAGAAATTCTATCTCAGTTTTATTCTCAATCGTTTGCCGAAAGTGTCATAGATGAAATTTTGAATGCCGAAAATACAGAACAAGTAACCATATATTTCAAATGGCAACTAATAAACGTTGACCCTGATGACAATAAATTCGTAGATTGTGCCATTAGTGTTGGTGCAAGGTACATCGTAACCAATGACAATCATTTTAAAGTACTTGAAAAAATAGATTTTCCGAAACTATCTACATTGACTATCTTGGAATTTAAACAGCATTTGGAAGTTTAGTTTTATAAACAGATGATGGGTGCCATTCGGATTTAAAGTGGTATGATTGCGGATAATCATTAAAAAAGATTTAACGTGGCAATTCAAACATTCGCCCGACTGCAAAATATTTACGGCATAACGAAATCCACAAAAATGGGGAGGTGGTCGCTGTAGCCGCCCTCGTATTTGCGCCCGTGGAAGGTTTTTTTGGGGCGGACGCCGCCGTTGGTCTTGTCTTCGGTCTGCAGAAAATCTGCCTGAAAAATTGTTGCACTTTGCGGATTTATGTGGAGCGGGTGGCTCTGATTCATCAGTTTGTCGGACACAAACATTTGGTCTAAAAAATTCCATTGCTTGCCGAATTTATAACTGCCCACCTTGCTTGTGCGCTCCAGCGGCAGCCACAGGTTGTGCAAATGCAGCGGCTCGCCCGCCTTGTTGGTGCGTGCGCGGGAGAGCGACTGCATAGACTTGTCGGACGGCTCGTCGTTGAAATCGCCCATCACGAGGATGTGCGCATTCCGGCGCACGGCGGTCAGACTGTCCGTTGTCGCGCGCAGGATGGATGCCACACGCAGGCGGAGCGGCTCCGATTGTGTCTGTCCGCCACGTCGCGAGGGAAAATGGCAGACGAAAACGTCCAGCGTGTCGCCCGTCGCCACGATGCCGGTAACGTGCAGGATGTCGCGGGTCTTGGAGCGCGGACGGTCGGGGAAAGTGACCCGTATGCCGTTGTGGTACAGATACTTAAACCTGTCGCGCTGATAGAGCAACGCAACGTCGATGCCGCGCACATCGGGCGATTCGGTAATCAAATAGCGGTATTGCATCTGTTTGAGCAGCGAATGTTGCGTCAAGTCCTGCATCGTCCGGTCGTTCTCCACCTCGCACAGCCCGATGAGCACGGGCGTGTCCCACTCGCCAATCGACGTGATAACTTTTGCCAGATTGTTTAACTTGCTGTAATAGCGCGAGTTATTCCAATGGCGCGCACCCTCCGGCAAAAACTCATTGTCGCTCTTGTGCGCCTCGTCGAGCGTGTCAAACAAATTTTCCACATTGTAAAACATTGCCCGAAAGGTCTTCTGCGCCGAAGCCTCAACGCCCGTCGCCATGAGGAGCAGCACAATCAGATATTTTGTGTTCATTGCGCCGCGGTATTAAATTTCACAACGAGCGCATCGCTCCACGCATCAAAATCGGCATCCGCCCGTTGCAACTCCGGATGCGTCAGGATGTGGTCGATGGTTTCTTTCACGCCCTGGTCGAAACGCTTTGTTGCCACGAAATCCGGCACGAGGGTCTTCAATTTGGTGTTGTCGAAGACCACCGACACGGCTTTGTCGCCCAGCAACCCGCCGTAGAAGTGGTAATCGCTGTTGCTGTGGGCGGCGAGGTATTCGGAGGCTATGTGCACAGCTTTCAGGGGCACGTTCAGTGCCCGCGCGATACATTCGTATATCTGATTCCACGTCAGCACCTCGTCCGACGTGATATGCACCGCCTCGCCGACGGCGTGGATATTGCCCATCAAGCCGACAAAGCCTTTGGCGAAATCGCTGCTGTGCGTCATCGTCCACAGAGCCGTGCCGTCGCCGTGGATAATCACCGGTTTGCCGTCGAGCATACGCTTCAGGACTTGCCACGAGCCGTTTGTGCCGTGCACACCCAGCGGCACTTTGCGCTCGTCGTAGGTATAACTTGGGCGCACAATCGTTACGGGAAACTGCTCGTTGCGATAGGCATCCATCAGAAAATTTTCGCACGCAATCTTATCGCGCGAATACTGCCAATAGGGATTGGCTAAGGGCGTAGCTTCCGTCACACGATAGTTCGAGAGCGGCTTTTGATAGGCTGATGCCGAACTGATAAAGATGTATTGGCGGGTTTTTCCCGTAAACAACCGCACATCGCGCTCCACATCCGGCGGCGTGTAGGCGATAAAATCCGCCACGCAATCGAACGACAAATCAGCAATGAGCGAAGCCACCTTCGCCTCGTCGTGAATGTCGGCAACGAGCGGATGCGCCCCTGCGGGCAAAACATCATTGCGCGTCCCCCTGTTAATGAGGTACAATTCGTGCCCCTGAGCAATCAACAATTTGGAAATGGCGGTGCTGATAGTGCCTGTGCCGCCGATAAAAAGTATTTTCATAAGAGCCAATTTTTTACCTGTTGATAGACATTCTCCGCCGTGAAGCCAAGTTTTTCGTCCAGCACTTTGTAGGGTGCCGAGTAGCCGAAACTTTCCAAGCCCCAGATTTTGCCGTTGGTGCCTGTCAAGCCGAGCAGATTGACCGGCAGACCGGCTGTAAGCCCGAAAATTTTTGCATTGGGCGTGATAACCGCGTCCTGCCATGCTTGCGGCTGGCTTCTGAACAGCCCTTCCGAGGGCACCGACACGATGCGCACCTTGATGCCGTCTTTGCGCAGCAACGCCGCACCCTCCACCAGAGTGGCGACTTCCGAGCCGGAGGCTAACAAAATGACATCCGCGTTGCCGTCGTCTTCCACAATATACCCTCCTTTGGCGGCTTGCAATGCTTCGGCGTAGCGAGTTGTTTTAGCAGGAAGGTCTTTGATGTTTTGGCGGGAAAGTATCAGGGCACTCGGCGTGTGGGTGTTTTCCATCGCCAATTGCCACGCCACGGTGGTCTCCTGCACGTCGGCGGGGCGAAGCACCAGCATCGAATTTTGCCCCTTGTGATTTTTCAGTTTTTCCATCAGGCGGATTTGCGCCTCCTGCTCCACCGGCTCGTGCGTGGGACCGTCTTCGCCCACGCGAAAAGCATCGTGCGTCCAGACAAATTTCACAGGCTGCTCCATGAGGGCAGCCATACGGATTGCAGGTTTCATATAGTCGGAGAACACGAAAAAGGTGGCACAGGCGGGTATCACGCCGCCATAGAGCGACATTCCGATGCAGACGCACGCCATCGTCAGTTCCGAAACGCCCGCCTGCAAGAACGAGCCGGAAAAATCGTCGCGCGTGATGGCATGGGTTTGTTTGAGGAAGCCGTCGGTCTTGTCGGAGTTCGACAGGTCGGCACTCGACACAATCATGTTTTCTACGTGCTGCGCCAGGTAGCCCAACACCGTGGCGGATGCTGCACGGGTTGCTTGGTCGGGTTTTTGTTGGATAGCCGCCCAATCAATTGCAGGCGTTTTGCCACTCAACCAATAATTGTATTTCGCGGCTAATTCCGGATTTGTTTTTGCCCATGTTTTCTCTTCGTCTAATTGTTTATCCACAATTTTGCGCAATTCAGATTTTCTGTCGGCATATAGTTTTGCTACTTCCGGGAAAATTTGGAACGGGTCTTCGGGATTTCCTCCCAAATTGACAATCGTCTTTTTGTAATCTGCCCCACATTCGCCCAGAGGCATCCCGTGCGTGGCACATTTGCGTTCAAACGAGGAGCCGTCAGCCGCCACGGCACCTTTGCCCATGATGGTTTTGCCGATGATAAGCGTCGGTCGTTGCTGTTCGTTTTGCGCTTCCGACAGGGCTTTCCGAATTTGCGGAACGTTGTGTCCGTCGATGGTAACCACTTTCCAACCCCACGCCTCGTATTTCATCGCGGTGTTTTCGCTCGTCACGTCGCCCACCGAAGTGGACAACTGAATATCGTTGGCATCGTAATACATGATGAGGTTGTTCAGCCCCAAATGCCCCGCCAGCCGACCGGCTCCCTGCGAGATTTCTTCCTGCACACCGCCGTCGGAAATGTAGGCATAGATTTTCTGCTCGGATGTCCGATTTGTTTTTGCCTGAAGAAATTTCGCCGCGATAGCAGCACCCACGGCGTAGGTATGCCCTTGCCCCAACGGACCGGACGTGTTTTCAACGCCGTGTTGCACATCCACTTCGGGATGTCCGGGTGTGATGCTACCCCACTGACGAAAACCTTTGAGGTCGTCCAAACTGTATTTACCCGTCAAAGCCAACGCGGAATATAGCATCGGCGACATGTGCCCGGGGTCGAGAAAAAACCTGTCTCTGCCCTGCCAAGCAGGATTGAGCGGGTCATAGACCAAAAACTCGCTGTAAAGCACATTCACAAAGTCGGCACCACCCATAGCACCGCCCGGATGCCCCGACTTCGCTTTCTCAACCATAGAGGCAGCCAATATTCGGATGTTATCCGCTGCCTGATTCATCAATTCAATTGTATTCATATTATTTTATTTATTTATCAACTGATTGTAAATATTCCGCACTTTCAACCCCGCCTTCTCCCAAGTGATTTGGTCGACTTCATTTTTGCCTTCCACTTTCAGGTATTCATACATGGCGGGATAGGTGATGATGGAATACATCGCGTCTGCCATCGCATCGATGTCCCAGTAGTCGGTTTTGATGGCTTTTTCCAAGATTTCGGCACAGCCCGACTGCTTGGATATGATGGTGGGCACGCCGCATTGCATCGCTTCGAGGGGCGAGATGCCGAAAGGCTCTGACACTGAGGGCATTACATATACGTCGCTGGATTTCAACACTTCATACACCTGCGTACCTTTCATAAATCCGGTGAAGTGGAAGCGGTCGGAAATGCCTCGCCGGGCTGCCAAACGAATCATCTGGTTCATCATATCGCCGTTGCCTGCCATCACGAAACGCACATTTTTCGTCTTCGACAGCACACGCGCGGCGGCTTCCACAAAATATTCGGGACCTTTTTGCATCGTGATGCGCCCCAAAAACGTTACGACCTTGTCTTTGGTGCCTTTTTTCGACTGGATGGCAGTGATGGTCGAACTCATCGGCTCCACCGCATTGTGCACCGTGGTCACCTTGCGCGGGTCTTGGTGGTATTTGTCAATCACCGTGTTGCGCGTCAGATTGCTCACCGTAATGATATGGTCGGCGTTGTCCATGCCGTCTTTTTCGATGCCGTAAACGGTGGGGTTGACGTTTCCGCGACTGCGGTCGAAATCCGTCGCGTGTACGTGCACCACCAGCGGCTTGCCGGTAATCTGCTTCGAGTGAATCCCCGCCGGATAGGTGAGCCAGTCGTGCGAATGAATCACGTCGCAGGGTATCGTGCGGGCAATCACGCCCGCCACCACCGAATAATTATTGATTTCGTCCAACAAATTGTCGGGATAGCGACCGGAAAAGCCGATGCAGCCTAACTCATTGGGATTCATGTAGTTGAAATCGGCATAGATATGGTCGCGCAGGTCAAAATACAACTGCGGCTCCATGAACTTGCCAACGCGCTCGTTCACAAACTCCATATTCACATCGCGCCAAGCCACAGGCGTGTTGCACATACCAATCAGGCGCAGAAAACTCGTATCCTCATCGCCCCAAGGCTTCGGCATCACAAACGTGATGTCCATATCGGGCTGCAACGACATCCCCTTAGTCAGCCCATAACTCGCTGTCCCCAGCCCCCCCAAAATATGCGGGGGGAACTCCCAGCCATACATTAATGCTTTCATATTTTCAAACTATCTTTAATCATCTTTCCTGATGGATTTGTATTCTATATTTTGCTTTTCGAGCATAATTTCAAGTTTTTTCATTATAATGCATCTATTTCATTACAAACTGTTGTGATATGGTCAAGTCCGTACAACAAAGACAATTCGTCAATATTCATCCATTGAAATAACTGCAAGATAAGATTGTAGTGCTGTCGGGCGTATGTTGTGTCTATTACCGATTGGTTGGGTAAAAAACAGATAGGCTCATGGTGCGCTATTCGATTTCGTAAATTGTTTGTTTTTTCTAATTGATTGAATACAAACGTGTGATTATACATATTAATTGCGTTACGAAAAGCAACTTCAAAACAACTGATAACAGTGAATAACTCCTGCGAAAGGTGCAGGTTTTTACGGTACAAAGTCATTGCTTTCTTTGAATTATTATTCGATGCAAGCAAGTAACGATTCATACGCGTAGCAGACATTATGTATTCAAAATCACTATATTTCATTTTTATTTATTTTTTATTTGCATTATTCAATAATTTGTTTTACCTTTGCACCTGAAATTATTCCCGTCAGCCCCTGAAGCAATTCAAGCTGGCGGGTTTCGTTATCCTGTCAATCCTTTAATCCGGCAAATCCTGATTCAGACATTATCAAATTCAACACTCTCAACACCGCCGACACATTCATTGCAAAGGAAATCGCGCCGCGGCTTTGGAACGGTGGGTTGCCGTCGAAAAGTTCGGAGAGCGAGCTGATGCAGTGCGTGCTCATCTCCTCTTCCAAGCCAATCAGCATACGCTCTGCGAACGACACGCCGCCCTTTTGGTACAGATTCAGGTAGGCTTCCAAATAAAATCCCAGTAGCCAGGGCCACGCCGTGCCCTGATGATACGCCCAGTTGCGCTCCGCGTGCGTTCCAATGCAGTAGGGATTGTATCCGCTGCTGTTTGGACTCAGTGAGCGGATGCCTTTCGGGGTCAGCAGTTCTTTCGTCACGAAGTTCAACACCGACCGTTTTTGCGTGCGGTTGAGCGGCGAATAGTCCAGCGCGACCGCAAAAAGCATATTGGGGCGCACGCTCAAATCGGAGTATTTGCCATCAACATAGTCATACAGATAGCCGTGCGGGTTCACGAATGTCGAAAGAAACGCGATTGCCGTGTTGGCGGCGACATCTTCCAAGGCGGTGATTTGCTTTTGTAGAGACGTGGCGCGCCGCGTCTCTACGGTGGATTTCAACAGTTCCGATGCAAATTTCAAGTCGTTGTACCACAGGGCATTAAACTCGACGATATAGCCTGTGCGCGGCACAATCGGGCGACCGTCCACCGTCGAACTCATCCACGTGATGGGTTTTTCCCGACCGCCATCGGCATACAGCAGCCCGCGATTGTCGAGTTTCACGTTGGGATGCTTGTTAGTGCGGATATAGGCGATGATTTCGTGCACCAGCGCACCGTAGCGCGTGTTGCATTGCTCCAAAGACGTGGCTTTCGCATATTGTTGGATAGCCCAAATCGCCCACAGGAGGATGTCAGGCAGGTCAATCTCTTGAATCACGCTGTCCAAACTGCCGTCTTTCATAAAGTGGCGCAGCGCAGGAATGGCGGTGTCCATCAACTTTTCAAACCGCACAGGGTCGTCAATCGCCAACGAACAGCCGGGCATCGCGATAAACAGGTCGCGCGCACGCACCTTAAACCACAGATAACCCGCCAAAAGATAGGCATCGTTTTCGGTGGGGCGATAATAAAATTGCTGCGCCGAATTTTTCAGACAGTTGAAAAAACTTGTCCGTGGGGTGCGCGTGGTCGATTCCCCTTCATATTTTTCCTGAATGAGCGGCGGGTCGATAAACGTGTCGCCGCCCGAAAAATAGATGGATTCGCCCTTCTCGATGGTCATTTCAAAATAGCCGGGCACATACAAATCCTCCTGATAGGCAAATCCGCGCTCCCGCTCCTTGGTATATTCGATGCCTTTCCACCAGTCGGGCTGATAAACGAACTCCACCGGCTTGCTGAATTGCAGATGCAAATCGGGATAACCGGCATACATACAGGTCTTTATGCCATTTTCCACCTCCGAATAGTTGCGGTTGGCAACGGGATTGGCGTGGGTCAGTTCGTTGGCTTTGCGAAACGCCAAAAATGGGCGCAGTTGCAAAGTTGTCGGCGAATGCGCATCCAGCAGGGTATATTTTATCAGGATGCGATTTTCGTAGGCGGTAAACACTTTTTCCTTCGACAGAATCACGCCGCCGACGCGGTAGATGGTCTTCGGAATGCTCTCGAACTCAAATTCGCGGATGTATTTGTTGCCATTCGGGCTAAAATTGTCGCCCTCATGCTGATGCACGCCGAGGTTGAACGGCGCACCGTGCTGAATCACCGTTTCGTCCAAAGACGAGATGAGCACATGATTTTCGGCATCCAATTGTGGCACCGGACAAACCAGCAGACCGTGACTTTTCCGCGTATTGCAGTCAGTGATGGTCGTCGAATGATACGCGCCCCCGCGATTGGTGCGCAAAATCTCCCGTTGCAGCGACTCTTCCAAATTGATGAGCAGCGTCTTGTCAAACTTAAGGTATCCCATATCAATAAAAAAAACGTTTCTAATTCGGGGTGCAATGTACAACTTTTTTTTTGATTGTGCAAGGGGAATGAAAAAAAATCCGAGATTAGTTCAAACTGCATTCGCGAATCTTCATTGATGTCGTTGTAGTCGGCAACAGACGACAGCATAACAACGCCATGCTCTGTGAAAACGAATGGCAAGTATTTTGAATATTTTCCTCGCCCAATCTCTAAGGTCGAATTTTTCGACCTTAGAAATCCGTCGACTATCCCAGCAGTCGCTTGACTGCCTCCGAGATGGCGCGTCCTTCGGCTTTTCCTGCCAGCGATTTGGTGGCAATGCCCATCACTTTGCCCATATCTTGGGCGGAGGTGGCTCCGGTTTGGGCGATGACGGCTTTGATTGCCGCGTCCAATTCCGCCTGTGAGAGTTGCTGAGGCAGGTAGGCTTCCAAAACAGCCACTTCGGCGATTTCTTTTGCTGCCAATTCGGGGCGGTTTTGTTCGGCGTAAATCACCGCGCTGTCTTTGCGCTGCTTCACCATCTTTTGGAGGATTTTTACCGCCGCATCGTCCGACAGTTCGCCATCGGCACCTTTGGCTGTTTTTGCTTCCAAAAACTCCTTTTTAACGCCTCGCAATGCTTCCAACCTCAACTTGTCTTGGGCGAGCATTGCCGTTTTGATGTCATTGCTGACTGTGTCAAATAAATTCATATTGTTTCTTGCATTTGTTTTATGTGTGCAAAGTTAGTGAAATTTTTTGAACAAACGGCTACTCAACCTCAAATTTCGCAAATTTCAGAAGTAACTGCTTGCGCCCATTGTCGTCAAATTCGACGACGGCTTTGGCATCGTCGCCATCACCCAGCAATTCGGCGATGATGCCTTTGCCGAAGCGTTCGTGGCGAACAGCCAGCCCGATTTTCAGGTTGCCGATGCTTTGGTGGGTGGTGCCGGACGCGGTGGGGATGCGTTTAAGTTCTCTGTCGGAGGCTTGACCCGCCATCCCCTCGTCTTTCAGGGGTTTCTGCATCCAGCGCGGGGCGACACTTTTTTCTGCCGCAAACGACGCCGGCAGTTGCAGAAAGCAGGGGTCGATGTCTTTGATGAAGCGGCTGGGGCGGCAGTCGGTGGTGGTGCCGTTGAGGAAGCGATTTTTGGCGAAACTCAGCGTCAGGTTTTCTTCGGCGCGGGTTACGGCAACGTAAAACAGGCGGCGTTCCTCTTCCAATTCTCGCGGGTTGTCGTAGATGCGTCCCGATGGGAAAAGGTTTTCTTCCAAGCCCACGACGAACACGTTTTTGAACTCCAAACCCTTTGCAGAATGCACTGTGGTCATCACAACGTGGTTCATATCGGCTTCCGTTTCCTTGTCCTGGTCGGTCAAGAGCGACACTTCGGCTAAGAAATCCTGCAATTTCACGGCTTCGTTGCCCTCCTCCATCCGCCGGCTCACGAATGAGTAGAGGCTGTTGCTTAACTCGTTCATATTCTGCACCTTACTTAATCCTTCGGGCGATTTGTCTTCATTTAAATCGGCAATCAAGCCCGTGTTGCGGATGAGTTCGGTGCTCAGTTCGTAGGCGTTCATCGTTTCGTTGTCTTTCCGGAAACCCTCAATAAGAGCCTTGAAATCGGCTAATTTTTTGGCAGTGCCCTGGTTGATGTCCACTTGGTGGTGCGCGGGGGCGGACAACACCTCCCACGGACTGATGCCCTGAGCGTTGGCGGCGGCGACGATTTTATTCACAGTGGTGTCGCCAATGCCGCGCGTGGGGTAGTTGATGATGCGCCGGAGTGCCTGCTCGTCCTGCGGATTGGCAATCAGTCGCATGTAGGCAATCACGTCCTTGACTTCCTTGCGCTGGTAAAACGACAGCCCGCCATAGACCCTGTAGGGGATGTTCAATTTGCGCAGCGACTCCTCAAAAATGCGGCTCTGGGCATTGGTGCGGTACAAAATAGCAAAATCTTTGAACGCATAATTTTGGCGCATCTGCATCTGCTTAATCAGGCTGGCAACGTGATAGCCCTCCTCGTGGTCGTTGAACGCGCTGAGGACGGCGATTTTTTCGCCCACCGCTTTTTTGGAAAAAACCGTCTTGGCAATCTGTTCTTGATTCTTCTTAATCAGCGAGTTAGCGGCATTGACAATGTTTTGCGTCGAGCGATAGTTTTGCTCCAATTTGAACAGTTTGCATTCGGAATAAGTCTTTTGAAAATTCAGAATGTTGCCAATCGTGGCTCCGCGAAACGAATAGATGCTCTGTGCATCGTCGCCCACCACGCATATACGGTGGTGTGCAGCAGCAAGTTGCAGGATAATCTCGTGCTGCACGGGGTTGGTGTCCTGATACTCATCGACCAAAATAAACTGAAACTGATTTTGATAGCGCGCCAAAACGTCGGGGTTCTTTTTAAACAGGGTGTAGGTGTGGAGCAGCAAATCGTCGAAATCCAAGGTGTTAGCCGTCCGGCAGCGATTCCAATAGGTCTGATAAATCTCGGCGGTGGCAGGGCGTTTCACGTAATTGTCGTGCTCGATTAACTCCGCGCTGCGGGCATATTTTTCGGGCGTAATCAGCGCGTTTTTGGCTCTGGAAATCTGCGCCTGAATAGCACCTGCCTTATAAATCTTGTCGTCCAACGCCATCTCCTTGATGATGGCACGAATGAGATTGCCCGAATCCTGCGCGTCATAGATGGAAAAATCCGCTCGAAAGCCAATCGCCTCCGCGTGGCGGCGAAGGATGCTCGCAAACACCGAGTGGAACGTCCCCATCCAAATCCGCCGCGCTGTGTCCTCACCCACAATCTGCCCGATGCGCGACTTCATCTCCCGCGCCGCCTTGTTCGTAAACGTCAGTGCCAAAAGGTTATACGGCGAAACACCCTGCTGCAAAAGATACGCCAATTTGTAAGTGATGACGCGCGTCTTACCCGACCCGGCACCCGCAATCACGAGCAACGGACCATCGTTGTAGAGCACGGCGGCGCGCTGCCCTTCGTTGAGTTCGTTTAAAAATTCGTCCATTGTGTTTTGAAAAGTGTGCAAAGGTAGCATTTTTTTTGAAAATACCACCGCATATTTGTTTGTTTGAAATTTTTGTTTTACCTTTGCGGCGTTTAATAAAATAATAAAAAATGGAAAATAGCATTCAGCATGCACAGCCTGTAAGTCTTGAAAAATCAGGGCTACAAGTACCCGTAAAAATGGGGGGGGGGGGGTACAAGAAATTGGTGCCAACAAGTTAGCGGTATTTTACAAAAGAAAGATACATCCTCGAATAATTTCTTTTATGCAGCACCCATCCGAAAACGCGAAAAGTTTATTCATCTATTTTTTCCATCGCTTTTTGCCCAAAACGCCCCAAAACCAATGCTATGCGTTCATGGGGAGGTATGGGATAGTACCCTTCCCGTACTTATTTATGTGGGAATATAGAAATCTGCCTGTTGAGTGCATCTATGACAATTCGCAAAAACTGTATTATGTTGTGCACAACGGCAAAAAATTGTATTTCAAGGGAGATACGCCAAAAGATATTGTTTCTCTTTATCAGTCATTGCGTATTGAACAAGATATTCGTGCGCCTCATCGCTATGTCGATGATTACAGTCGTCTGAAGGGGAAAACGCTGCTTGACATTGGGGCGGCAGAGGGGATTTTTTCGTTAGATGTGATTGAATTTGTGCAGCATGTTTATTTGTTTGAGTGCGACAAAGATTGGACAGCGGCTCTGAATGCCACTTTTGCGCCTTGGAAAGATAAAATTACTATCGTAGAAAAGTATGTGAGCGACATCAATGATGAATCCAACATCACCATAGACCGGTTTTTGGAGGGGAAAGATAAGAGCAACCTTTTCCTGAAAATGGATATTGAGGGCTATGAGCAAGCCGCTCTGCGCGGGGCTGCAAACACATTGAAAGAAGTTCGCGACCTTGATTATTCGATTTGTACCTACCACTATCCCAATGATGCGGAAGAAATTCACAAAACGTTGTCTGACAATCATTTTGAATCCGAATTTACCGATGGATTCTTTTATTGGGGACGGGGGAAAGAACCGGGGCTGAGAAAAGCCATTATTCGCCGGAAAGTTCAGTCAATATGATTTTTTGCAAACGCCTTATCCCAATGCCATTTGGGAGGCGTACTGCTGCCATACGCACTTTGCGATAGCCGCCGCCCAAATCGTCGCCTAACGTGTGATTTTCGGAAAAATCTTTTTTGAATTGTTCCACATCGGATGGAATAGATGGATACTTCTTTTTCAACGTTTTATACGACTTATCAAACGTTGAAGTTACTAAAAATTCAGTTCCCATCGTCAATCTTCTGCTAATAATTCATCCAAAGTTTTGTAGCCTTTCGTGCCATTTTGGCGAATGTGCTTTGCCATCGCTTCGGTTTCCCGAATGGCTTCCTTAAACTCTGCAATGTGCTTTTCTCTTGCTGTTGGCTTGCGAATATTGCGCTTCACTTCCGCATCAATGCCCCAAGTGACCAAAAATGTTAGCAGGGCATCCATTTTTGGGCGAGAAATTCTGTTTTTTAAAATAAGTTCCGTCATAATTTTATGTTTTTGACCTTGCAAAGGTAGCATTTTTTTTGAAAGTTAGATGGTGGCGATGACCTCGATTTCCACCAGCCCATTTTTGGGGAGGGTTTTCACTGCCACAGCCGAGCGGGCGGGGAATGGTTCGCTGAAATGCTTGCCATAGACTTCGTTCATCGCTGTGAAATCGGCGATGTCTGCCAAAAATACGGTCGTTTTCACGACATTTGCCAATGTCAGACCTGCCTCTGCCAGCACTGCCTTGATGTTTTTGAATGCCTGCTCGGTCTGTTCGACCACGCCGCCGGCTACAAATGTGCCGGTCGCGGGGTCAAGCCCCAACTGTCCTGAACAAAACACCAGATTGCCTGTTTTAATCGCCTGTGAATACGGTCCGATTGCCGCCGGCGCGTTTTTACTTGAAATTGCTTGTTTCATATTATTTATCAATAAAAAATGTTATCAATCAGCCGCACATCGCCGTCAAAAACGGCGATGCAGCCTACCGGGAACGTGGTGTCGTCCCATTTTTGGATGGGTTGCAGCGTGTGTCCGTCCACGATGGAGAAATATTCGACCTGCAATTCGGGGACGGCGTTGATTTGTGCGACGACCCATTCAATTGTCATCGCGGGGGGCATTGCGGGCGCAACGCGCACCCCTGCGCTTTCTTTCAGGACGCGTGAGATATTGACCGCCGCCTGCCGCTGAGTGGCATTCAGGCGTGTGTTGCGCGAACTTTTTGCCAGCCCGTCTGCTTCGCGGACGATGGGGCACGCCTCGATGGTCACGTCGAGGTGCAGTTGTTTCACCATTTCGCGGATGATTGCCAACTGTTGGAAATCTTTTTCGCCAAAATAAGCGCGGTCGGGTTTTACGATGTCGAACAATCGGCTCACGATTTGCGCCACGCCATTGAAATGTCCGGGGCGAAACGCGCCCTCCATCACCGATTCCAATGCCCCGAAGGCAAATTGGCGGGTGTCAGGCTCGGGATAGACCTCTTCTACGGAGGGCATAAACACGATGGTCGCACCGGCTTTTTCCAGCAGTTGGCAATCGGCTTCGGGCGTGCGCGGGTAATTGCACAGGTCGTTTTTGTCGTTAAACTGCGTGGGATTGACGAACACGCTGACCACCGTCACGCCGTTTTCAGCCACCGCCCGCTTGACCAGAGCAATGTGTCCGTCGTGTAGCGCGCCCATCGTAGGCACCAGCCCAAGCGATTTATGACTTTGTCGGGCTCGCGCCAAAACACCTTGCAAATCAGCAACTTTCTCTATAATTTTCATATCGTAAACAGGGTTAGCATTAAAAACAGATATTCACGCCACAGCATATTGCAGCGCACTTCTCTCAACGTGGCTTTTCGCATAATCCAGCGTCACGTGCAGCTCTTTTTGGTTGGTGGAGGGGATTTCAAACATCGCATCAATCATCATATTTTCGGTGATGGAGCGCAGCCCGCGTGCGCCCAGTTTGAACTCAATGGCTTTGTCCACCACGTATTCCAGCACGTCCTCGTCGAAAGTCAGTTTCACGCCGTCCATTTCAAACATTTTGATGTATTGCTTGATGATGGAATTTTTTGGCTCGGTGAGGATGGCTCGCAGAGCGGGTCTGTCCAAGGGTTTCAGGTAGGTCAGCACCGGCAGGCGACCGATTATTTCGGGGATTAAGCCGAACGATTTGAGGTCTTGCGGGGCGATGTATTGCAGCATATTGTTTTTGTCCAGGCGCGTGTTGTGGGCGGGCGAAGTGTAGCCAACCACTTGTGTGTTAAGCCGTTGCGATATTTTTCGCTCGATGCCGTCGAAGGCACCTCCGCACACGAAGAGGATGTTTTTTGTGTCGATGGCAATCATTTTTTGGTCGGGGTGCTTGCGACCGCCTTGGGGCGGCACGTTCACGATGGAGCCTTCGAGGAGTTTTAGGAGACCTTGCTGCACACCTTCGCCGCTCACGTCGCGCGTGATGGACGGATTGTCTGCTTTGCGGGCGATTTTGTCTATTTCGTCGATAAACAGGATGCCGCGCTCGGCTTCTTCCACCTTGTAATCAGCCACTTGCAGCAAGCGGGTGAGGATGCTCTCCACATCTTCGCCCACATAGCCGGCTTCCGTCAAAACGGTGGCATCGACGATGGCAAAGGGCACTTTCAGCATCCGTGCGATGGTTTTTGCCATCAGCGTTTTGCCCGTTCCGGTGGCACCCACCATAATGATGTTGGATTTTTCAATCTCCACATCATCGTTCGTTTGCGCCTGCTTCAGACGTTTGTAGTGGTTGTAAACCGCCACCGCCAAAAAGCGTTTGGCATCGTCCTGACCAATCACGTATTGGTCTAAAAACGCCTTTATATCGCGCGGAGAGGGCAATTTCTCATTATCCCCGGCATTTCCACTGCCACTGTCATTGCGGGCTTGACCCGCAATCCCCTGTGATGCAGGCTGTTCCGACTTTGCGCCTTCTACCTCTTTTTGCGCCTCCGAAACAATTTTATTTGCCGCAACCACACAATCGCCACAAATCAAGCCGCTATGTCCTGTCAGCAAGTAACTTACCTCACGTTCGGAGCGTCCGCAAAAACTGCAATGCTGAATGGGTTTTTTCATTGTTGCTTCACTTTACTCCTCAAAATTTCATCCACCATACCATATTCGAGGGCTTCCTGCGCGTTCATCCAGAAATCGCGGTCGCCGTCGTGCTCCACTTTTTCGTAGGGTTGCCCCGAATGTTCGGAGATGATGGTGTAAATTTCCTTTTTGATTTTGATGATTTCGCGCGCCTGAATTTCGATGTCCGAAGCCTGCCCCTGAGTGCCTCCAAGCGGCTGATGAATCAACACGCGGGAGTGGGGAAGCACATAGCGCAGCCCTTTTTCTCCGGCAACCAACAGCACAGCCGCCGCAGAAGCCGCCATCCCCGTGCAAATCGTTGATACTTTGCTACTTATGTACTGCATCGTGTCGTACATACCATAGCAGGCATAGACCGAGCCTCCCGGCGAATTGATGTAGAGCATAATGTCTTTACCCGCCTCGGCAGATTCGAGATACAGGAGTTGCGCCTGAATCACATTGGCGGTGTATTCATCAATCTGCGTGCCCAGAAAGATGATTCTGTCCATCATCAATCGTGAAAACACGTCCATTTGCGACACGTTCAATTGGCGTTCCTCCAAGATGTAGGGGGTCATGCTCGCGGTGACGGTCGCGTACTTGTCGAGCACATTGGAATTGATGCCAAGGTGCTTTGTTGCGTAATTTCTGAAATCGTTTGTCATTTAATTGTTGAATAATTTTTGAAAATCTTCTATTGAAATCTCTTTGGGTTGCAGGGTGGCTTGCTCCTTCAAAATGGCGATGAGCTTGTTTTCATACACTTTATCGGCAAGCCCGCGCACCGTTTCCTGCTTTTTCAGCATCTCGCCCACATAGTTGTCGAGCATATTGTCGGGCACGTTGCTCATCCCGTATTGCGCAAATTGGACGCGTGCGGCATTTTGTGCTGCTTTCACGACATCTTCGTTGGTGATTTCGACCTTGTTTTCTTTCACAATTTCGTTCCGAATCAACTGAAATTTCAGGTCGGCAACAATTTTGTCGTAATCCGCCTCAATGGATTCCGGCGTGCGGCTGGGATTGCTTTCGAGCAGCCAGCGTTTCAGAAACGCATCGGGGAATTGCACGTCCGTCGCCTTGTCTTCCAATGCTTTTTTGGCATCGAGCAGGAAGCGGTAATCGCTTTCGGGGGTGAATTGAGCGGCGAGCGTTTCCTTGATTTTGTCGCGCAATTGGGCTTCAGAGGTTACTGTGCCCGGCTCGTAAATTTTGTCGAACAGTTCCTGATTGAGTTCGCCCTCGGTGTAGCGCGTGATTTCTTCTATTTTAATGGAAGCCTCGCCCGTGTGATTTTTCACTTCCTCCCGGGTGATTTTCAGCAGCGAAGCGAGTTCGCCTTCGTGTCCTTCAAACGCCTTGTGGGGGTTAAACGTGATGGTGTCGCCCTTTTTTGCGCCGTCGAATTTGGCTTTTTCGGCAGCATCTTTGATGAAGGCGGGCATCAAAACGGCATTTTCAACCACCAGTCCGTCCGTTTCCGTTTCTGATAGCGTGCCCTTGACCATATCCTTGCCTTGCACCTCGTCTACCTCTGCGTAGGTGCCGTAAGTGGCTTTATAGTTGTTGATTTGCTTTTCAACCATATCATCAGCCACCTGAATCGTATAGTAAGGCAACTTGTCGTTTTTCGTCAGCTTTGCCTTGATTTCCGGTGCTATACCGATATCAAACGTGAATGTGTAATCGTCCTGTTTGTCGAAATCCAATGCCGCGATTTCGTCCTTTGAAGGCAATGGCTCGCCCAAAATGGGCAAGTTGTTGTCACGGACATAATCATTCAATCCGCCGGAAACCAACGAATTAATCTCCTCGACCAGCACCGCCTTGCCGTACATCGCTTTGATACGCCCCAAAGGTACCATCCCCTTGCGGAAGCCGTCAACCACGGCTTTTTGCTGATAACTCTTCAGCGTTTTTTCAACTTTTGGTTGATAATCCGCCCGTTCAACGGTGATGGTCAGCGTTGCGCTAACCGAATCGCTGTTTGTTTGTGTAACATTCATTATTCTGCTTTGTTTTTGAAATTGAGGTGCAAAGGTACGAAATAAATTTTGAATTAAAAACTGCCGCAAAAACATTTTGCAATTAGAAATATTTATATTACCTTTGTCCCGTAAAATTATAACATAAAACGAATGAGGGTATTAAATAAAGAGTTGTTAGATAAATTTATGAAGAAACATGCCGATTCGGTCAATGCTATTGGTCGGGTGGTTGATATTCTTGAAAAGGAACGCATTTTAAACCTTAATGAGTTGAGATTGTTGTTCCCGACTGCTGATTACATTGGACGGAGCAGGTATGTGTTGAACATAAAAGGCAATGACTATCGTTTGTTGGTTACAATATCGTTTGTGAGCGGCATCGCATACGTTCTTTTTATAGGTACACATGCTGAATATGATAAAATAGATTGTTTAAAAATTTAAAGATAAGTGATATGAAAAAAATGTTTGAATACACGCAGGAATTGCAGACGAGGGCTGATTATGACCGCGCAATGGCTTATGTGAAGGCATTGATTGATGAGGCAGGGGAAAATGGCTATTTAGATAATCCTGAGGCTGATAATGAATATATACGTGAAATTGGTCGTGTGGGAAACTTATGTGCCGATTACGAAGACACAAAAATTCAGTTTGAATATCTTACCGTGCGCAGTCGGTCGCCTTTGAAGCGGGTGCGGCAGCAAGAAAGAGTTTTGGAATACGCTTGACTTTTTTAAGAAAGAGCATCTCATTACCTCATTTTTTTAGGTTTCAAAGCAAAAACCGCCCGAAAGCGCAATCTTTCGGGCGGTTGAAAATCATATTTCAGCAATTTTTATTTTGCCTCCACAAGTCGCTTATTTGAAGATTCGCTTGATTTCATTGATGAAATAGGTTGCTTCTAATGGTTTGCAAACAAAAATATGGTTATCATTTTCCCATTTGTATGCCCAATCAATGCAATTCAGAGGTTCCAAAACCACAAGCCAATCCTCGTCCAATGGGGTTATTTCTTTCCTGTGAGAGTTACAATATTGAGTGAATCTGAAATGATATTCCTCATTTTTTGCCGAATATGTTCCGATATAGTAGGTTGTCGGACTATCCACGCAATCCTCCGACAAAATGACAACGCCATTTTCATCAAGGTATATATTCCCAATGCCACAATCCGTTTCTATCTCCGTGTCGCAAATATCAACGTCCGCAGGTGCCCATCTGTAACATTCGCCGGAGGGTAGTGAGGGACTTTCAATATCTGCCGTCGCATTATCAGAATACTTTGTGGTTTCCTCTGTTTTTGCTGTTGCAATTGTTTCCGGTGTTTGAGATTCATCCGTTTGAGACGTAGATAATGTTTCTATAAGGTTCTCTAACGCAGTACCAACGCTCTCACCAAAGTTATCAAACGTAGTATCCAATAAACCTGCTTCAATGGCGATGTAGAGTAAAAGACACACAATACCGACTGCAACACCCCATATTTTTTTGAGCTTAGATTCCTCCTTTATTACAAGTTTTTCGTCGCACATTGGACAAATTTCTAACCCCTCTTCAATGTCTTCCGCACAAAACGGACATTCCACTATTTTTTTATTTGCTTCCATAATGTTTTTTACATTTTTATTTTATTAAATCCCTTATCCAACCCAATATTTTACTCACGACTCCCATCTTTTTAGAGAGTCCTCCTTCTTGTGCGTGAAGAATTTTAGAGATTTTTTCCCAATCTTCCTTTTCTAAATGTCCATAACTTCTAAAATAAATTTTTCCCCCATCCTCCGTTTTTACCTTATAATCGGTATAAAACTCGCTCTTATTGAGGGTAGTTGAAGTTTTTGCAAGAGGCGTTTCTATAAAAGTGCCATTTTTAACTCGGATAGTTAAAATGCCGTCTTTTACTTTGAATAATTCCAATGTCCATTTTTTAGGAAAAATCCATAAGAATGCAAATTTTTCCAAAAGAGGAATTGCGCCCGGTATAAATTCCACCTCAGACCCTGCATGAATTTTTTCTTCTTCGGACAACGGCACATCTGGATTGTTTACCAACATTGTTTTGCAATGTCGGCATTTAATCGCTTTCATCTTGATTTCTTCCCCGCAGTAGGGGCATTTCTTTGTTGTTTCCATGATATTTATTCTATTTCGTATGTATTATTTTCAGTATCAATGATTACTTTAGCTTTGATATTATGGATTATATCTTTCACTATATAAAGTTCTTTGCCCGATTCCGTTTTTCCTTGATACTCTTCTTCTAACTTAACCTCTGTAGATTCATAGGCAGATTTATATTTTTCAAAAATAGAGATAGAGAACGGATTTATCGGCACTCCTAAAGTTTCTTTAGATAAGTCCCCAAACAATTCTATTTTCCTTCGTAGAGCATCTTGTTCCGGGGAGTAGTAATCAGCTTTTTTAAATTTATCTATTAGTTCTACTAAATCTTTATCACCGAGGAAAAGACACACTTCGTTAATTGTACTTATGTAAGTGGGGTCTCCTCTATGCCTATTCATCTTGACTATATCATTTAGAGATGATGTCTGCTTTGGAAATTCTTGATACAAGACAAGCATCTTAAAGTCATCGACAAGTGAGTCATGAAGAGCACTAATAGAACTTCCCTCACAAGATACTAACGTGGTAGCGAATACCACTAAACTCATTAATTTTGTTTTCATTTTTTTTATTTTTTAGAATTTATAATTTTTATTTATGCTAATTTTATTGCTTCTTGCAAGTCTTCCGTGTATTTATATCCAAAAGCACTTGATGCAGGATGATATACCCAATATGCAGGAATTTCTCTGTCGCCTGCTTTATAAAAGTAAAAACTTTTGCCGTTCTTATTTTCTTTTCGGATTCCATTATCAGGTAAATTATCCCATAATCCTTTGCCCCATGCAATAATCAAGTCGGGTTTGTACTCTTCGAGCACTTCAAAAAAGGCAGAATAACTGTTTTTGAAATCCTCCTTACTTGGACGAATTTTTATGTCCGGCATTACTTTTTGAATAAAGTTGTAGAAAACCACAGACTCCCAAAAGTCAATCATGGTTGCGTTATCAACCTGTTTGCCAATCAAAACATTTGCGAATGTTGTGGGAGATTTCATTGATGAATGATGAGGATAAGTTCCTCGCTTGTAATCCAAGAAGTGTGTTAGCACAGCCTGAGTAAGGTCAGACTTGGTGTAATCACCACCATAATGACTTTCCCCCAGAACGAGAATTTTCTTCCCGTTGTACCCTTTTGTGGCATATTTTGTGCCAACCCAAGGACTAAATTTCACATTTTTCATATTTTTTATTTATTTATGTTTTCCTACTCTTACGGCTTTGTAGGGCTTGCCTATACGTTAATAAGAACTTGCTCTTTTAGGTCTAAATCGAACAACTTCATCCACCCATGTGCGCACAGGCTGCCCACCTTTTTTGCCCGGCGACCAGCGTGGCATCTTTTTGATAATGCGGATAGCCTCCTTTTCAAAACCGGCATCAGGCGAAGTGAGCACCACAACATCGCCAATAGAGCCGTCCCTTTCAACCACAAATCGCAAGTTTACCTGACCGTGTAAGCCTTTTTGGGCAGCCTCGGCAGGAAACACGAGTTGCGACTCTATCCACGGAAAAATTTTATCATGTCCGCCGGGGAAAGCAGGTGCTTCGTCCACCCGATTGGCAAAATGAATCTTGTTAAATTCCAGTGCTGCCGCCTCTTCTCTTTTTTTTGCATCTTCAGCCGCTTGCCTTTCTTTTTCCTGCGCTTCTGCTTTTGCTCTTTCTTCTGCTTTTGTGGCGGCTTCCTCTCGTTCCTTCTTTTCGTTTGCCGCGTGTCTTTCTTTTTCCCGTACTCTTTCCTCTGAATAATTAAAAACATACCCTTTGAGATATGGATTATTTATCCCCAACTCATCGAATGAACACGTGATTACCGATTGATTTTTCAATGGAAAATTAACTTCATATTTCGACTTATCTCTGTAATCATTTCCGACTAATGTTAGTTTTGTTGGATGCAAACTCTTTCCAACAAAACACCAATCATACTCATCTATTTTGCTAGTCAAATCATCAAACCAATAGTTTTTGAACTGTTCAGCATTTGCAACAGGAATATTTATTGTTGCCTGACATGTTATTCCGTTGAAAGCAGACGAAACAGTAAAGGTTTCTGTTTCAGCATCATAAGAAGATTCTTTCTTCAATATTCTCGTCCACTGTGCTTCATAAATAGAATGTATTCTTGCGTGTATTTCTTTAACGCAAATTTGCTCAAATACCTCTTGGAGATTGGTCGATACTCTTTCTTCATAATCCGACTGTTTTTCAAACTCCCCCTTTTTACTCCATTGTTCAAACGCTCTTTTTATATTTCGTTTGATAGTAATGGCATCGGAGCTTTCATACTCCGCTTGTGCTTGCCGCTTAGCCGCTTCTTTGACGGCTTCTTTGGCTGCCTCTGCTTCCAAAGCCTTCCGCTCGGCTTCTTTTTTTGCCGCCTGCTCCTCTTGCGCTTCCATTTCTGCTATTTTTGCTTTCAGTTGCGCACGTTTCGCATCGTCAATAGCCGTTTTAGTCTGTGCATACATTCCACTAAAACTGACACTCAGCAATAATGCTGTGACTGATAAAATACAAATCTTTTTCATTTTTCTTTATTTTCTAAATTATTAATATTTTCTAAACTTCATTTTTGGACATTAAAAAAGCATGGATAGATTCTCCATGCTGTGTGGTCCTCGTAAAACCTTGTATCTCCAGAAAAGTCGTACCCATGCTAACGCATAGGCATTCGCGACTTATTGTGGGAGATACTTTTTGAAATTTACGAGGTTTCACAGCATCTCGAATAATAGCAAACGCTATGTATATGTCCTTTACAGTGTGCTCATTCGCACATTATGTCTTTTTATGTTTTCATAATTTTAAAACTTTTAATAAAAATTGCGTCAAAGGTACGCATTTTTTTTGAATGACAAGCAAAAAATGCAAAAAAAATTATTGATTGGCACAAAGGGCATTGTTTAGTGCCTTCACGGCATCCACGTAGCGGTCGCGGGCGATTACAAATTGCATGTTCACCTGCTTCAGCGACTGCCCGAAGCATTCGATGTTGATGTTTTCGTCGAACAGAGCCTTTGCCCCGCGCGCCAAAAAGCCCGGATAGGCGATGTTGGTACCCATCGCGCAGACTATTGCTACGGGCTTCACGGTGAGGCTGTACACCGTTTTTTCCATCTCGCTCAGCATCCTGTGCGCGGCGGCATTGTCCCACACCACCATTGTGATGCTGTTGGCGTTTGTCGATTTCAGGATGTAACTGATGTCGTGTTTTTGCATCAACTGCATGATTTTGAGGTCGTAGCCCACTTCGCCCACCATCAGCGGGTCGTGCACTTCAAAGGCAATCACGCGGTCGGTGCCCGACACTATTTCAACCTTTGGGGTGGGGGAGATGTAGTCGTTGGAAATCAGAGTGCCCGCGTGGTCAGGCTCAAAGGTGTTTTTGATGCGGATTTTCACGCCGGCGAGTTCCAGCGGCTTCGCGGCTTTGGGGTGGATGGCTTCCATGCCCACGTCCGCCAATTGGTCGGCAACGACGTAGTTGGTGTTGCCCACGGGGATGGATTTGTCTTTGCCCACCAGTTTGGGGTCGGCACTCGACAGGTGAAATTCCTTGTGGATAATCGCCTCGGCAGCCTTCACTTCGACGGCGATTTTGCTGAACGTCACCTCCGAATAGCCCCGGTCGAAGGCGCGCATGATGCCCTCTGTTCCCTTCGTGTAACCTGTTGCCACACAGAGCGTTTTGGCAAAGTCGATGCCTTCAAAAGCCTTGTGGATGCGCTCGTCAATCGTCAGTTCTTCCGAATCGTTGAACCCGCAGAGGTCGATAAACGTGGCGTTGATGCCGTTGTTGTTGAGGATATTCACCGAGTTCCAAGCCGAGTGGGCTTCGCCGATGGAGGCGAGTATCTCTCTGACAGCCAAGTAGATACTGCTTTTTTCGACATAGCCGGAAGTCAGCACCTGGTTCATCGACGACAAATAGGTTTTCGCCTGCTTGATGCGGTATTTGATGAAACTGTTTGCCTCGGAGAGATTCAACCCGATGCCATCAAACCCCTGATTGATAGCGAGTAACTTCTCATACAGCTCGTCCAAAACCATTTCGTAGTCCTCGTTTTTTTGAAACCGGGCATACACGCCCTGTTCGCCCGTTTTTTTGTGCTCCAGCAGCCAATTCGTCACATTATTATACGCCGACACCACAAAAATACGATTATACATCGTTTCCGCCGTGCGATTGCGCTTGACAATATTCTTCAAGCACTCCCCAAACTGCGACATACTCGTGCCGCCAATTTTTTCTACCGTTAACATCGTCCTTTGTTTTTGAAATTTGGGCACAAAGGTACAAAAAAAGATTTAGCCAAACCTCGGTTATCCCGAATTTGCTATTTGAAAAAAAAGTAGTACCTTTGCCCTTTAATGATTTTAATGGCGGATGCTATATTTCAAGGACATAAAAGGACATACAGACCTTAGGGCGCGACTGATACAGTCCGTTCAGGAGGGCGTTATCCCCCACGCCCGGCTCCTTTCGGGACCGGAGGGCGCGGGTGCTTTGCCGTTGGCGGTTGCTTATGCGCGCTATTTGTTGTGCACCGGGCGGGCGGCGGATGATGCTTGCGGGGCGTGTCCGAGTTGTCAGAAAATCAACAAGTTGGCGCATCCCGATTTGCATTTCGTGTTCCCGATTATCAATAAAATAAGTAGTCGCGATGCTTTTTGCGACGATTTTTTGCCTGAATGGCGGGAGTTTTTGATGAAAACGCCCAATTCCAATCTTAGTGGCTGGCTCGAAAAGATACAGGCAGGCAATGCTCAGGGCACTATTTATGCCCGCGAGAGCAACGAGATTGTGCGCAAATTGAATTTCAAAAGTTATGAATCGGACTATAAAGTGATGATTATCTGGCTGCCCGAAAAAATGCAGGAGGCGGCTGCCAATAAATTGCTGAAACTGCTGGAAGAGCCGCCCGACAAGACGGTCTTTTTGCTGGTGGCGGAAGAGCCTGACAAAATCATCACAACCATCCGCTCGCGGTGTCAGCAGCTGATTGTGCCGCTGCTTTCGGACGAAAATGTGCGCCAATCGACCGACGAAACAGATATGTTTTTGGAATTGTTCAAGTCCATTATGCGCAACTCGGTGTCGCACAACCTGCGCGGGATGAAGGCGAAGTCGGAGGACTTTCACGCTTTGGGGCGCGACAAGCAAAAAGCCTTTCTGGCGTATGCCCAGCGGCAAGTGCGGGAAAATTTCCTGAACATTCTGAATCAGCCCCAAATCAATTATATGAACGAAAATGAGGCGGATTTTGCCGTCAAGTTTCACACATTCGTCAACGAGCGCAATGTGTTCGACTTTGTGGGCGAACTCGAATTAGCGGAGCGACATATCGAATCGAACGTCAATGCGAAGATGGTTTTTTTCGACTTATCAATGAAAATAGCAGTATTATTAAAAAGATAAACAATGGAATATAGATTATACAACGGGCAAAGTTGCCCCAAATGCCCGAAAAGGGGCGGCAGTTGCATCAAACCGTGCGGCAAACTCGAAACGTTCGACTGGTTGGGCGACATCAGCGAGGCGCAAAACGCGACCAACTATGTGGAGGTGCAATTCAAAAACACGCGCAAGGGCTACTACCTCAACAGCGACAATCTGGAACTGACCAAAGGCGATGTCGTTGCGGTGGAAGCCTCCCCCGGACACGACATCGGGACGGTTACACTGACCGGTCAACTGGTGCTCTTGCAGATGAAAAAGAACCGCATAAAGCCCGATGAGGACATTCGACGGGTCTATCGCATCGCAAAATCGGCGGATATGGAAAAATACGAGGAGGCGAAGGCGAAGGAGCACGACACGATGATTCGCGCGCGCAAAATCGCCGAAGTTCTGCGGTTGCAAATGAAAATCGGCGACGTGGAGTATCAGGGCGATGGCGGCAAGGCAATTTTTTATTACATCGCCGATGGGCGGGTCGATTTTCGCCAACTGATTAAGGATTTGGCGGAGGCTTTCAGGGTGCGCATCGAAATGAAACAGATTGGTGCGCGTCAGGAGGCGGGGCGTATCGGCGGTATGGGTCCCTGTGGGCGCGAATTGTGCTGTTCGGGCTGGATGCAAAATTTCGTGTCGGTGGGCACGGGGGCGGCACGCTTGCAGGATATTTCGCTCAATCCGCAAAAATTGGCGGGGCAGTGCGCCAAACTCAAATGCTGTTTCAACTTCGAGGTGGATGCCTATATGGAGGCGCGCAAGCAATTTCCGCCCTACGAAGCGCAGTTGGAAACGCTGGATGCAACGTATTATCATTTCAAAACCGATGTTTTCAAAGGTATAATGCAATATTCGACGGACAAACGTTTTGCGGCGAATTTGGTAACAATCTCGGGAGAACGTGCCTTTGAAGTGCTTCAGATGAACCAAAATGGGCAAAAACCGGCTACTTTGGACACCGCCGCCGCCAAGGGAACGCCGCCGCCAAGGGAGTATAAAGACATTTTGGAAGGCAGCGTGTCGCGCTTCGACCGAGCGAAAAAGAATAAGCGCAACAACAACAACCGTAACCGCAACAACAATAATAATAATAATAATAACAACAACCGTCAGGCACCACCCGCAACGCCTCCGGCATCTTCGGCACCCAAGTTACTCATAAAAAAAACTTCAACTAATGAATAGTAAATGCTTGATTATCGCCGGTTTAATGCTTGTCTTCACTGCCTGTTCGCCGGTGGAAGAACACTATTATCAGTTTCGCTCGTTTTCGTCCGGAGCGTGGGATGCGCAGGAAGAGATTCGCTTTGAAGTGCCCGTACAAAGCATTCGACAGTTATATAATGTCTTCCTCGAATTGCGCAACACCAACGAATATAATTTCCGCAACATCTGGTTGGTCGTAGACATCCTCAACACCGACGGCAGCCTCCAAACGGACACCATCCACGCCACTTTAGCCGACCGAAACGGCAGATGGTATGGCAACGGCATCAGTATCTACGACACGGAAATCCCCGTTCAAACCAACATACAGTATCCCGATTCCGGCATTTACGTTTATACCATCAGGCAGGAGATGAGCGAAAATCCGCTGCGGGGCATCACCGACGTGGGGCTGCGGGTGATGAAACGGGTAAAATCAGAACCGGACTATTGAAAATCCAAATAGGGCGCAACGCGCGTCCAATCGTTGGCGGTAAATTCTTCGAGCAGTTGCAAATCGCTGATACCCTGCAACTTTCCGAGTTTTTTGCGCGTTTCAATGATGGCTTTTGCCTGATAAAAATTGAGATACGGGTGGTTTCGCAACTTGTCGATGCCGGCTTTGTTCACCTCAATGCGCACGATGTCGGTGTCATCCACCCGAATGTAGGGCGTAATCTGCTCAAACAGTTCGACATACATCCCATACACCTCTTGCAACTGCTCCACGCGGTGATAGCCTCCCAAAATGTTGCGATACGCCACGATGCGCTTGGCAAAGGACGACCCCACGCCGGGGATTTTCTTCAATTCCAGCGTGTCGGCGGCATTCAGTTGGAGCGTTTCGCCCTTGGCAAACTTATCCTGCCTCGGCACATCGGCTCGCGGCGCAGGGCGCACGATGGTGTCGCGGTCTTTGGCATAAAACGTGCGGGTTTTAACCGGCGCAGGCTTGTCGCGCAACTCCTTGTCGCGCAATTCCCGCTCCTGCGATGCCCTTGGCGATGCCTTTGACGGTGCATCCCGCTGCGGCAGAGGCACATACGTCCGTGTCGGCTTGCCGTCGTCGCCATTGAGCACTTCCACGTCCAGACTTTCCTCCAACACCTCCGCCGGAGGCACCCGAAAGAACCATTTTCCCAACAACACGCCCGCAATGAGCACGGCTAAGAGCACAATCCCTTGGCGTTCCCGCTTCGAGAAATAAAAAAAGGTTTTCCACATTTCAGTTATACTATATTATATATGTTTAAAAAAGCGATAATTGTACCGGCGCGGCGGGTTTCTTGCCCTTGATTCGCCTGCCCCTGCTGATTTCAACGGCTCCGTCGGTCATATAAAGGGTGCGGTCGGTCAATCGTGCCAAGTCCTCATCGTGGGTAACGATGACGAATGTCTGGTGAAATTCGGCACGCAGGTCAAAAAAAAGTTGATGCAATTCCTCCTTGTTTTTGGTATCCAAACTGCCGGACGGCTCGTCGGCAAAAATCACTTCGGGCTGATTCACCAACGCGCGAGCAACCGCCACGCGCTGCTTTTCGCCCCCGCTCAGTTCGGCAGGCTTGTGCGAGATGCGGTCAGACAATCCCAAAAAATTAAGGATGTCTTTCGCCTTTTTCTCGGCATCAGACGGGCGCGCCGACCCAATCAAAGTCGGAATCATCACATTTTCCAAAGCGGTAAACTCCGGCAACAACTGATGAAATTGAAAAACAAAGCCGATATTTTTATTGCGAAACGCCGCTAATTCCTTCTCTTTCAGTTCATTAACGTTCACATCGCCGTAAAAGACCGCCCCCATATCGGGCTTGTCTAATGTGCCGAGAATTTGCAGCAAAGTGGTTTTCCCCGCACCGCTCGGACCGACAATAGAAACCACCTCGCCTTTTTCAATCGTGAGGGTAATGCCTTTCAGCACATTCAGCGTGCCAAAATTTTTCACTATGTTTCTACAACTTATCAGATTCAGTATTTTTATATGATGCTCATCACCGATTTTGCCAACTCCTCCGCCTCGCGTTGCGTGGGGGCTTCGGTGTAGATGCGGACGATTGGCTCGGTGTTGGACTTGCGAAAATGCACCCAGCGGTCGGGGAAATCGACTTTCACGCCGTCGATATCATTCACCGGATAGTCGGCGTATTTCTTTTTCACGGATGCGAGAAGTGCGTCCACGTCCGTTGTCGGGCTTAAATCGAGCCGTTCTTTTGCCATAAAATAGCTTGGATAGGTGGCGCGGAGTTCGCTCACCGTCTTGCCCGTCTTTGCCAGGTGCGTGAGGAACAAGCCGATGCCTACCAGCGCGTCGCGACCGTAGTGCGAAGCCGGGTAGATGACCCCGCCGTTGCCTTCGCCGCCGATGACGGCGTTGGAGTCTTTCATTTGCTTCACCACATTGACTTCGCCAACGGCGGAGGCGGTGTATTTTCCCCCGCGACGTTCGGTAACGTCGCGCAGGGCGCGTGTCGAACTCATATTGGAAACCGTGTTGCCGGGCGTGTGCGACAGCACATAATCCGCAACAGACACGAGCGTGTATTCTTCGCCAAACATCTCGCCTTTTTCTGTGATAATCGCCAAACGGTCTACATCGGGGTCAACCACAAAGCCCACATCGGCTTTTTTGTTTTTGATGAGGTCGGCTATTTCCGTCAAATGCTGCGGCAACGGCTCCGGATTGTGGGCGAAAACGCCTGTCGGAGCGGTGTTCAGTTCGATGATTTTGTTCACCCCAAGTGCGCGCAGTAGTTCGGGCAGCACGATGCCGCCAACGGAATTGACCGTGTCAATCGCCACCGTGAAATCGGCTTTTTTGATGGTTGCCGCGTCCACCAATTTCAATGCCAACACATGGTCGATATGCTTTTTCGTATAGGAATTGTCCGTTTTCACTTTGCCCAATTTATCCACTTCGGCGAAGGTAAACGACTCGCGTTCAGCGATTTGCAGGATTTCGTTGCCTTCGGCGGCGTTGAGAAATTCGCCTTTGGCGTTGAGCAGTTTCAGGGCGTTCCACTGTTTGGGATTGTGCGAAGCGGTGAGGATGATGCCGCCTGCGGCGTGTTCCATCGTAACTGCCAATTCGGTCGTTGGGGTGGTTGCCAAACCGATGTCCACCACGTCCAGACCCATACCCATAAGGGTGCCCACCACCATGTTGCGCACCATCTCGCCCGAAATGCGGGCATCTCTGCCCACCACAATCGTGCGTGCCGACGGGTCGGCAGACTTAATCAGCGTGGCATAAGCCGCCGTGAATTTTACCACATCAAGTGGGGAAAGCCCCTCACCGGCTTGTCCGCCGATGGTTCCGCGTATTCCGGAAATAGATTTTATTAACGACATATTTTATAGATTTTATTTATCAGGGTTGCATTCTGTATGTCAAATTTTTGTAAAACACCGGACTGAAGCCGCTATTGTCCGACGACGTGCCCAAAGCCGACGGCACAAGCAGGTCAATAACCGTCCCCTCGTTCACATAACTCAACGGAACCGCCCAGCCATTGCACGACAAGTCGTAAGTGCTTTTGCCATAACTGTAAGGATTGCCATAGTTAAATTCCATTGGAAAATAGTTGGCAAAAGTGGACGCAAAAATCGTGTCGGCACCCTCCTTAGACACAAATGACTTGACATAATAGAAATAGTCGAAGCGCACGAGCACCTCGTCCAGATATTTGTATTTCCGTCCGGTACCTTTCTTGTTTACGCGGAAATAAAGTCCGTCAGATGTCCGAAAATACTCATTTTCTTCAAATATGGTGTCGGTAGGAAATTCTGCCAGCGGCACAATCCCTTGCGCACTGATGTATCTTTTAATGGCATCCTTTTCTTCATCAATGTATTCCTGCAATGTTTTTGAAGTATCGCAAGACATTGTCGCAAAGACAGTTGCAACAAGCGAAATGACCAGTTTCATAATGCCCGTAGGCTGAAGCCTACGGTTAATAAAGTGTTGTCCCTGCGGGACATATTGACCCTTTTCCATAATTTTTAATTCTTAATTTTTAATTGTTAATTGTTCTTTATATCTCGGCAAAGCCTCCTCAAACAGGCGGACGGCGTTGTCTAATGAGCCGGAAAATTCGCCTCCGGCGGCGTTCAGGTGCCCTCCGCCGGTATAGACGTCGCTCGCAAACTCGTTGGCGGGGAAGCCGCCCTGCGACCGGAGCGAAATTTTTACAATGTCTTCCTCTTCGCGGATAAACACCGAAAAACAGATGTTCTCGATGCTCAACGGGATGTTTACAAAGCCCTCCGTATCGCCTTTTTTCCACTGAAATTTCTTTTGCTCCTCGAAAGAAAGCGTAATCAGGGCGGCATTGTATTCCTCAAAAATGCGCATTTTTTTGTAAAGCACATAGCCCTCCAAGCGGATGCGCGACTCCGAATAGTGGTTATACACCTTCTGATAAATAATATCCTTATTGATACCTTTTTCCAGCAATTTGCTGATAATATAATAGATTTCAGGGGTATTGGAATTGTAGGAGAATGCGCCCGTGTCGGTCATCATCCCCGCGTAGAGGCATTCTGCACTGCTTTTGTTTATCAGCCCATCCAATCCGATGTCGTTGATAAATCGGTAGAGCAACTCGCTCGTAGACGACATTTCGGGGTGCGAAATCGTAACATCGCAAAAATTCGCGGGCTGCGGATGGTGGTCAATCATGATTTTCCGTGCCGGCACTTTTTCGAGCAAACCGGACAACTGCTGCACACGCTTCGGAATGTTAAAATCCATGCAAAATATCAATTCTGCATTGTGAAGCATCCGCGCGGCAAGGGCATCTTTCCACTCGGCAACCACAATGTCTTTGACGCCGTCCATCCACTTCAAAAAGCCCGGATAGTTGTTGGGAACAATCACATCCGCCTGTTTGCCCAATTGCTTGAGAACGTGCCAAAGTGCTAAGGATGAGCCGATTGCGTCGCCATCGGGCGAAACGTGCGCCACGAGAACAATTCGTTGAGCCTTGTCTATCAGCCTTTTAGCCTGCTGAATACTTTCTTTTGATATTACCGGATTAAGCATATCTGTTATTTCTCTGTTTTTACTGCCGCCATGATGCCCATGACCTGTGCAAGGGCTTGCATCCGTCCGAGGAAGGAATAGCCCGGGTTATAGGTCTTGTGGATGTCGTCGAGCATCAGTTGGGCGTGGTCGACGCGCATCGGCAGTGTGGGATTTTCTTTTTCAAAGATGCGGACGAGTTCGACAATGTGTCCGCGACCTGCCAAGTGACTGGTTTCCAGCACGTTGCCGTTAGGCTCCACCTGCGTGCTGCGCAAATGGACGAAATGGGTGCGCCCGGCGAAGCGGCGAGCCATTGCGGGAACGTCGTTGTGGATGCCTGCGCTGAGCGACCCGGCGCAGAACGTCAAGCCGTTGTGAGGGTTGTCCACCGCCTTCAAAAACCAGTCGATGTCGTCGGCATTGGTAACGATGCGCGGCAATCCGAGCACCGCAAACGGAGGGTCGTCGGGGTGTACGCACATATTGACCCCATATTTTTCGCACGTCGGCATAATCGCCTCGAGGAAATATTTCATATTGGCACGCAACTGTTCTTTGTTGATGCCGTCGTAGAGCGCGAGCAATTTTTTGAACAGCACCACCGGATTTTTGTCGCCCTCCTTGATGTTCCCATTCACAAAGCCCTGAGTCTTAATGATAATCGCCTCAATCAGTTGGTCTTTTTCGGCTTCCGTGATGGTTTTGTCCCATTCGGCGGCACGGGTCAGTTCGTCGGCGGAATAGTCTTTCTCGGCACCCGCGCGTTTCAGGATGTAAACATCGAAATAGGCAAATTGCACACGGTCGAAATAGAGCGAAAAACTGCCGTCGGCATTGCGCTTTTTCAAATCGGTGCGAATCCAGTCGATGACGGGCATAAAGTTGTAGCAAACGGTTTTCACGCCTGCCTCGCCAAGATTTTTCAGACTTATCTTGTAATTCTCAATCAATTGAGCACGGTCGGCACCGCCATATTTGATGCTTTCAGACACGGGCAAACTCTCGACCACCGACCAGCGAAGCCCCGCTTTTTCGATATAATCTTTCAAGTCCTCAATGGCTTCGGGCGACCAAACTTCGCCATTGGGCACATCGTGAAGAGCGGTAACAATCCCCTCCACACCAATCTGCCGCAGCATTTCCAACGTGATTTGGTCTTTTTTGCCAAACCATCTCCAAGTTCTTTCCATAATTTCCTATTCCTCTTTTTAGTGCTGCAAAGGTACAAATTATTTTTGAAATTCATAGTGTTTTGCAGGTCCGTTAAAAACTTTGTTATTAAAAATCCGTTTGTTGCGGCAAACGCTGATTTTGGTGCTGTCTACAAAAGTTATACCGGTGCATTTCCCGAAACGGGCGACGTTCAAAAACATCATCATGGGCGCAAAAACTTGGTAATGGAGGTAGAAATGTTTGAAGTTCTAACAGGAACCAAAATTGTATTGCACACCTAACAAAAAATGTGTACCTTTGCAGCAACATTCAGTTATATTGATATGAATCTTGTGCCGGTAGAGCCTGACGAGGGCATAAAAATGCAAGGCAAACCACGCAAAGTCAACCATATCAAGATGATTGTTATAGATGGTTCGCGCGATGAAAATCCGGATTATTACTGCTCATCGGATTTCGATGTGCTATCATCTTCGGATAATGAAGCCCTGGTAAATGTCCGAAAAGACGATAAAGCGGCTTAAAGGAAAATGAATTGTTTCAATTTAAATAAAAATGAAAAAAATGAAAAAAAATCTCGTATCTCTTTTATCCCTTTTGTTTTTCACGGGATATAGTCCTGCACAAAACGCTGTTTTGGTAGAAAACCTGCGTTGTGAGTACATGAATAACCCGCTGGGCATTGATATGCTCCATCCGAGGTTAAGTTGGGAAATCGCCTCTGTTGAGAAAAACAAGTCTCAAAAAGCGTATCAAATCTTAGTGTCGTCCGATGTTGCTTTGCTCGAAAAAGACAAGGCAAATGCTTGGGACAGTAAAAAAACAAGCGGCAACCGCACCAATCAGATTGCTTACCAAGGAAACGCATTGCAAGCCAATACGCTCTATTATTGGAAAGTGCGCGTTTGGGACGAAAAAGGAAAACCCACGGCATGGAGCCCCGTTGCCCGATTTCTGGTAGGTCCGCTCACGGTAGCCGACTGGAAAGCACAATGGATTGGCGATAAGGAATACTCTATTCCTGTGGAAGACATCTATTACAAACATTCCGGTTTTCGTTCCGCGCAGGAAACGAATCCCGATGTAAAAAAATGGGCAATCATTGACTTGGGCAAAGAACAAAAAATAGATGCCGTGAAACTGTATCCGGCACATCGCAGGGAAACCTCTTTTCCGCTGTATTTCAGTATCGAAATAGCCTCTTCTCCCGATTTTTCGTCCTCTCAAACGATTGTCGATGAAAAGAAAAAAGACATAAAAATCGCTCCGAGCGATTTTTATTATAAAGCCTTATCTACTCCTGTTACAGGCAGATATATCCGGTTGAATGTTCTAAAAATGGCTTCTGTGGGTAATGACAAATATGAATACGGATTAGCCGAATGGGAAGTGCTTTGCGACAAGGAAAATGTGGCTTTACATCAGCCGGTAAGGATTTCAGACCCGGAACAAATGGAATATAATTGGTTGCCCGAATATATGACCAGAGGCAAATTGCTGACCGACGGGTTTTTCAAAGCCAACAACCGCCCTTCCTACAGCGATAAAATTCCGCCGTCGCCTTTGCTGCGCAAGGAAATTTCAATCAACAAAAAAGTTAAAAGTGCTTTTTACTCTACTTCGGCGTTGGGCGTTTACGAAGCGTATATCAACGGCAAAAAAGTGGGCATCGGTGTTCTTGCACCCGAATTTACGGATTACGACAGCCATCATCAGTTCCAAACTTACGAAGTGACGGATTTATTGCAACCGGGGAAAAATGCCTTGGGAGCCATGCTGGCGGATGGTTGGTATGCCGGTGCGCGTTGGTCGCATAACTTGCGCGGAGGTTATGGCTTTTACCGCAAATTTATCGGTCAATTATTGATTCATTACGAAGACGGCACTTCGGAAATCATCGGGACAGACGATACATGGAAATACAACCCCAATGGTCCGATTACGGAAGCCGCCTTTTTTACCGGCGAGATTTATGATGCCCGCAATGAATGTCAAGGCTGGGATAAACCCGGATATAACGATAGTAAATGGCTGAATATGACCGCTTTTCCGAATGAAAAAGTCAATCTCGTTGCACAGATGAACGAGCCGGTTGCTGTTATCCATGAACTCAAACCGGTTTCCGTTCACAAAATCGGACACAACACCTATATTTTCGATATGGGACAAAACATGGTAGGCTGGTGTAAATTGAATTTGCCCTACAATCCCGATAATCTCATCCGTTTCCGTTACGGTGAAATGCTGTATGCCGATGGTTCGCTCTATGTAGATAACCTTCGCGGAGCCAAACAAATAGACCAATATATTCCGGGCAACGAACGAAGCATCAGTTATGAACCCCGTTTCACCTATCACGGATTTCGCTACGTGGAAATTGAAGGCTTAACGCAAAAACCCGAACTCGACATCCTGTTGGGCAAAGTAATCGCATCGTCATCGCCCATTACCGGTTCGTTTGCCTGTTCCAACAAAGACGTCAATAAACTGTGGGAAAATATCCGCTGGACGCAATGGGGCAACTTGACCTCCATCCCCACCGACTGTCCGCAACGCGACGAGCGCGAAGGCTGGATGGCGGATGCACAAGTTTTCTCACAAACGGCGATTTACAATCTGGATATGGCCGGTTTTTATACCAAATGGGCGCGCGACATTCGCGATTCTCAACGTGAAGACGGTCGTTTCCCCGATATTGTTCCGCACGATGGCGTTGAGGGTTTCTTCAATTCTCCGGGCTGGTCGGATGCCGGAGTAGTCATTCCTTGGCGGATGTATGAGAATTACGACGATACAACTATTTTATCGCAACAATATGCCGCAATGAAAAAATACATTGATTGCATATACCAGTACAATCCCGACTTTTTATGGAAGAATTTAGTAGGTGCGATGAATGGCGACTGGCTGAACGGCAATACAATCATTTCCGACGATTACCCTAAAACCGGAGGTGCTGTTCCTAACGATGTGTTTGCAACGGCTTATTTCGCCTATTCTACCCAATTGTTGGCAAACTCGGCAAAGTTGTTGGGAAAAACGAAAGATTACCGGTATTACGACCAATTAGCGGCTTCTATCCGGAAAGCCTTTGTCGCCCATTTTGTTTCTGCCGACGGAAAAATCAAAGGCGACACGCAAGCAGGATATGCCATGGCACTGCAATTAAATTTGCTGCCCGAAAATCTGCGTACTCAAGCGGCCGCCAATATGGTAGAAGCGATTAAAGCCTACGATTATCGCATATCTACCGGTATTCACGCCACCATTTGGCTGATGAACCAGTTGAGCGAATACGGCTATTCCGATGTTGCTTACCGCTTACTGATTAGCCGCCGTTTCCCCTCTTGGTTCTATTCGATAGACCAAGGCGCAACTACGATTTGGGAACGTTGGGACGGTTATGTTGCCGGACGCGGATTTCAGAATGCAGGCATGAACTCATTCAATCACGTAGCCATTGGAGCCGTGGGAGAATGGATGTACAGCCATATTCTGGGTATCCAATTAGACGAAAGTCAACCCGGGTATCGTCATTTCTACATCAAACCCGTTCCGGGTGCCGATTTGGAATGGGCGAAAGGCAGTTATCACGCCATCACCGGAAATATCGAAGTGGCTTGGACAAACAAGGATAATACCTTTACGCTGGAAGTAACCGTTCCGGCAAATACGGAAGCAACTGTTGTGTTGCCGTTTGGGGATAAAACCTGTCGGGTTGGTTCGGGGAAACACAGTTTCAATGTAAAACATCTGCGGATTTAAGGTAATATTAAAAATGAGTTTTATTTCAGAAAAAGTCGTTTTCTTACAAAAGAAAGTCGCTTTTTTACAATGTATATCATTTTTTATTGTTGTATCTTTGTCGCCGATGATAATTTATAAATAATTTAAAAGTATTTCTTATGAAACACGAGTTCAAAAATAACGCATTTAAGTCACTTTTAAGCGACGTTCTCCTCGGGGTATCAACCCCAAGAACAAAGTTTAACAAGTATTTTTTCAGTTACGCAATGGCTATGGCCATTGTCAGTACCATCTTGTTTTCCTGCGGGGACGAGAAACAGCCCGAAGAGCCTGTTATCCCTGTTGATGGGATTACCGTTACGCCGGAGAAAATTCTTTTCGTTGTGGGCAAAACGCAGGAATTGACCGCTGTTGTCAATCCGGCTACTGTTTCGCAGGAAGTGAAATATGCGAGCAGCGACCCTGCCTTTGCTACGGTTGATGCGGCGGGGGTTGTTTCTGCGGTCAAAGCGGGGGCTGCCACCATTACGGTGAGTTCTGTTGCCGATGAGACCAAGACGGCTGCGGTGGACGTGGAGGTAAGTGCTCCGATAATTAATGTGATGCTTATGCCGGAAGACCTTGTGCTTGTGCTCAATCATACGCAGCAGTTGCAGGTGATGGTGGCACCGAGCATGGCACGAGCGGAAGTGACGTTTGAGAGTGCCAATCCGGCAGTCGCCACGGTGAGTGAAACAGGTTTGGTGACGGCGACGGGCTTGGGGACGGTCGATATTACGGCTACCTCGCTGTTCGACAAAAGTCAGAAAGGGATGCTTCCCATTACGGTAACCTCTCCGATAGAGGTGGCGGTTGCGCCCAATGGCGTTTTTCTCGCTAAGGGCGAAACACATACCGTCAGTGCCTCGGTCACCGGCGACGCTAATACGGCTGTAACGTGGACAACGAGCAATTCGGCGGTTGCCACCGTTTCTTCCGATGGTGTCATCACGGCGGTGGGCGTTGGTTCGGCTCATATCACCGCCGCATCGGTAGAAGCCGCCAAATTTAATGAGGTGAAAAAAGATTATGTTTCGGTTTCTGTTACCGACAAGCATATCAGCGCATTGCCCCGCTTTGTGGTTATCTCGGATACGCATTTCGGACGGTCTTATGCGCTGACGGACGTGCCGGTATCGTTGCAAAATCTGTTCTCGAAGGCACCTCTGCCCGAAGCCCTTTTCGTGGTTGGCGACTTGACGCACAATGGCGGTTCGGCTCAATACACCGCCATGTTCTCCGTTTTCAACAATCCGGCGAATATTCCGGCAAATGTACCTATATATTATATGATGGGAAATCACGATTACTGGGGTAGCCCGAAGAACTATCCGCAGTTTTTGGGCACGGAAGGCGACCTGTATCATTTGCATCAGCATATATATATGAAAGGGCATCATTTTATCACCATCAGTCTGTTAGGCTCCAGCAACACCGGCTACACGCAGGAGGCAAAAGCGTTTTTAGCCGCTGCCCTGGCTGCTGCCAAAGCAGACGACCCCGCGAAGCCCATCTTTGTGTTCATGCACTCGCCGCCCTTTCGCACCGTTTACGGTTCGGACCTATGGGGTTCCAATGAAACACAGTTCTTTGAAGCACTGCTTCCCTATCCGCAAGCCATTGTGTTTGCCGGGCATTCGCATTACACCATTGAGGATGAGCGTAGTATCTATCAAAAAGACTACACGGTGGTCAATGACGGTTGCAACACGGATGGAGATGGACCCGGACCCGGCAGCAACGAAATCCGCGGACAGGGTCTCATTGTGCAGGTGGACGCCACCAACGGCAATGTAACAATCAACCGCTGGAACTGCCTCGAGGACATCCCTTTTCTGCCGGATTGGGTGGTGGAAGCACCGCATGACGGCAGTCAGTTCAAATATCAATTTACATGGTAGAGAGGAGCAACAAAAATTTTTGATAAACAATTTAAATTTTTAAAAAATATGCGAAAAACATTCAAAAGTTTTGCACGAACTTTTCTATTAAGTAGCGTTTTCTTTGCATGGTGGGGGCAAACTTCCCTTAGAGCGGAGACATGGTATGTTTCCAACACCGGGTCGGATGAGCATTCGGGAAGTAGTAATCAACCGTTTCTAACCATATCCAAGGGAGCGGAAATGGCGCAACCCGGCGACACGGTTTATGTGCTGGCTGGCATTTACCGCGAGCGGGTGAGTCCGCCGCGTGGCGGCGAGGCCGGAAAGCCCATCGTTTACTATGGCGAGCCGGGCAAGCGCGTATATATCAAAGGCTCGGATGTGTATGATGGAGAGTGGGAAAAGGCATCCGACAGCATTTTTGTCGCCAACCTCAATCTGATGGAATTTACAGATGATTGCTATGTGGACAACGCAAATCCTTTCAAAGTAAAATTTATACTTGATACCCCCGGTAATATGGCAGGCGCTACTCTTGGGCAGGTCTTTGTGAAAAGTAAACCATACCAACAAGTAACGAGCAAATCAAAAATGACCGCCATGGCAGGCAGTTGGTGGTACGAAGCCACAACCAACAAGGTGTATGTGCATTTTCGGCAGCAACATTCGCCCAATAATACAGTAGAATTTACCACCCGCCGCCGTGTTTTCGCACCTCATGCTACACAAATGGGCTTGGGGTATATCAATGTCGAGAACTTCATTATCGAACACTGCGGCAACCAGTTTCCCAAGTGGGAACGGGAAACCATGCAGGCAGGCGCATTGGGTTTGCAAAGCGGTCATCATTGGGTAGTGCGCAACAATGTGGTACGCTATGCAGCCAATGCCGGCGTTGATTGCGGTTTTTTACATAACACTAACGAGCGAAATCTTCAATCCGATTGGGGTTGGCCAGCTCCGGGCGTAACAGGTAATCTCATTGAAAATAATTATTTCATAGACAATGGCAGCGTGGGAATTACCGGAACAGGCACCTATCAGATGATTTGCCGCAACAATGTAGTGATGTGGAACCACACGCAAGGTATCCCAATGGAGAATGCCGAGCAGGCAGGATTGAAATTTCATGGTTGCAAAAACGGAGACATTTCCGGGAACTACGTTGTAGATAATTTCGCTTTCGGGATATGGTTAGACAACCAATATCCGCGCACCCGTGTAGCCCGCAATATTTTTACAGGCAATTACAATCGCGGCGTATCCGTTGAGATGGGCGAATATCAATTTGGAGAAGGAGCCATGATAGACCATAACGTAATCATGGATAATCACCCGGATATGCAACTTGATATTATGGATGCCTCCGGCTGTTTGGTTGTCAACAATCTGATAGCAGGCGACAAACGGGGTGCTTTAGTAACCCAAATTTACGGAGGAGTGGACAGAAGAAGCGACAACAACGCTTTCTATAACAATATTTTCTGCAACCACACAGAATCCGACATCAGTGTCCCTTATCCTGTTGCGCAGGCGGGCGAACAGCGTTTTCTCGGAAACCTCTACGATGTAACCGACAGAAAGATGTATATTAATAATCACACCGACCAATGGCAGACCAGTCCTCTCACCGATAGTCAGTTTTTTAGCAGCGTGGCGGAAGATGCGGGAACCAGCGTTGCCGCCCTGCAAGCCGCAAACGCATTGGACTACGCAAAATCACAATCGGTGAAGTTAAATTTAACCGAATGGCAGCATTTCTGGGCAGCACACACATCTACAGAGCATTACGACAGCGATGCACAGGTGATGCCCGGCATCACAGCCGAATATCTGCCCGAAACACAATCGGTGAAACTGCACCTTCCGCAAGCAGTGAACAAACGACTGAACAACCGTTGGGACACACCCTATAAAACCATTTATGGATTGACGGAAGACAGCAGTTATCCGGGACCCTTTGACAACCTGCAAGCAGGAGATAATGTAGTAAAATTCTACACAGGCTCTCTGCCGATTTTGGAGCGAGGCAAGTTACCGGGTCCTGATGACGAAGAACCGGATATGCCTTACGAGAAAACGCAAACCGGAGTTGAAGCAATCAAAGCAACTCCCATAAAAATATTTCCTAATCCCGTTCGTGACATCTTGACTATTGAACATGCCAAAGAACGGCATCTTATCATCTATTCTGTCAGCGGACAAACAATCTTCGAAAAGAATCGTTTACAGGATACAGAGAATATCTCCGTTGCCGGCTGGTATCCGGGCATATATCTCATCAAATTGCAATCCGAAATAGGATTTGAAGAAACAAGTTTAAAAATCATCAAAATATAATTAAATAAATATGAACATCAAAAAGAACATCAAAAATGTAACGCTTAGCACTTTATTTGGTCTAAGCAGTTTATGTAACGCTCAGGATGCCAATATTGTTTATGGCAACAAAGACCTGAAGGAAGTCCCAAACGCTCCCAAAGAATACCGTCGCCCGGAAGGGTATAACCCTGTTGAGCATCGCTACAAATATTCCCTGACGGAGTTGAAAGACCGGTATTCCGCTCAAATGATGCAGGATGCTGCAAAGGAATACAACCGCGTGCTGAACACCAATGCAACCGGTAAATGGAAAGCGAGCGGCGCCTCGCTTGATATGCACAATGCGCCCGAATGGATACAGGATATGAAATTCGGCATGTTCATCGACTGGGGATTGTGGGCTGTCGGCGGGTGGGCAACCAAACGCGAAAATGATGCCATGTATCCCG
>BNTT01000001.1 GCA_025996815.1 Bacteroidia bacterium | reverse complement strand
GTGTTTCATCCCAATGAAACCAAACAGGTGAAAATTGTTGCGGGGCAGGCGGTGCAATATCCCAAGCGGACGTATGCCGAAATTGCGCATAAAATCGGCGGACATTTTGAAGGGCAGAATTATGTGGGCGGCTTCTCGTGGGTCAAACCCAATTACATTCGTGTGCCCGACAATTTCAAAGACCATGCGTATTATATTAAGTATGAGGGTCCGGGTTGGGAAAGCGATAAGGTTGGCTTCCGCTTTTATATCGACCAGCGCAATGCGATTGATGTGTATGGGAAAAAAACGCCCGGAATTGTGTTGCCTTTTGTCGGGGTCGATGATTACGAATCCTACCACCATCTGAGCGATTGGGGGATGGACAATATGAAAGTGGGCGAGGCTTTGGGCATCGGTTCTATCGCGGTTTGGGACGGTGAACGAGCCGTCCGCGTGGAGAAAACCGACAGCGTGATTAGTTACATTCCGGCTGACGGGAAAGTTCGCTCGCAGGTGATGACCACCTATTACGGTTGGGATGCCAACGGCACCAAATGCCATCTGCAATCCCTCATCAGCATTGATGCCGGAAGCCGTGCCTCCCGTATGGAATTGCTATTAGACAAACCTATCGAAAATTTGGCTGTCGGCATCAACAAGGATAAAAATGCCGCGTTTTTCTCTCAAATCAACAAAAACGAAGAGTGGTCATATATCGCCACCTTCGGCAAACAAAGTTTGAACGACGACAATATGGGCTTGGCTCTTTTTGTAAGAACCAAACAAATCAAGGAACTGACGGAAGACACGCGAAATCACGTAGTTATCCTCAATCCCAACAGTTACGTGGACTACTATTTTATGCCCACGTGGGAATTGGATTGGGAACCGGTAGTGACCAAGGACGACTTCGTCCGGTGCATCAATGAAGTGCTGAATCGACTGAATTTTAAATATACACTATAAATATGAACGAATTAAGTAAAAAAACAGTGAATAAACCGGAACTGCCGGTGAAAATTCTGCAATTCGGCGAAGGCAATTTTCTTCGCGCCTTTGTCGATTGGATGCTCCACAAAGCCAACGAAGCGGGGGTGATGAATCACGGTGTGGTGGCAGTACAGCCTATTGCGCAGGGTATGGCTGAGATGATTAACACGCAGGATGGGCTTTACCACGTCTATCTCGAAGGCATCAAAGACAAGCAACCGGTCAAAGAAATAACTCTGGTCAAAAGCCTCAACAAGGTGCTGAATCCATATTCCGAATACGAGGCGTACAAGGAACTGTTTCTCAGCCCTGACCTGGAAATCATCATTTCCAACACCACCGAAGCCGGTATCCGCTACGAAGAAGGCGATGATTTGAGCGCGCTGCCGCCGAAATCCTATCCGGCAAAGATGACCGCCCTGCTGCATCAACGTTTTCAAAAATTCGGAGGTGCCGCCAACAAAGGCTTGCTCATTATTTGTTGCGAACTGATTGAAGACAATGGCTCCACGCTTCGCGAATATGTTTTGAAACACGCGGCATACAACCATCTGGGCGATGATTTTATTGCCTGGGTGAAAACATCTTGTCATTTTTATGATACGCTGGTCGACCGCATTGTGCCGGGATTTCCACGCGAAACCATCAACGACATCAAGGCAGAAATCGGTTTCGACGACAATCTGGTGGTGAAAGGCGAGTATTTTCACGTTTGGGCGATTGGCGGCGATTCGATTATCAAAGAAAAACTGCCATTAGACAAAGCCGGATTGAACGTCCTGTTTATGGACGACATCAAACCGTTCAGAGCCAAGAAAGTACGGATATTGAACGGCTCGCACACCGCGATGGTTCAGATTGCCTTGCAATTGGGCTGCGAAACGGTGATGGATGCCTTTAAAATGCCGTTGGTCGAAAAATTTATCAACAGAATGGTGGACGAAGAAGTGCTTCCCGCGATTAACGAAGCTCCGGAAGAATTGAAGCAGTTCGCCGCGAAAATCTTGGAGCGTTTCTACAATCCGTTTATCAAACACTATTTGAAAGATATATCTTTAAATTCGATTTCAAAATGGGAAGCCCGCAATTTCCCGACGTTGAAAGACAATGCCGCAACTTTGAACCGGGACGCGAAACTTACAACATTTTCTTTTGCCGCCCTTTTGGTGCTCTACAGCGGACAATCGGAAGTGGCTTTCACGCCCAACGACACCCCCGAATTTGTGGAATTTATCCAACGCACATTCAACAAAAGCGACATTGAAGGCTGGGTAAAGGGCATCATCGGCAACAAAAAATTGTGGACAGTCGATTTAAGTGCCGTCCAAAATTTTGCAGAAAATGCCTCGAAATATGCAAAACTTATCCTTGAAAAAGGGATGAAAAACGCATTACAAGAAATCGTGTAATAAGTTATGAGCAATTTCTTTCAAATCAATCCCGCAGACAACGTCCAAATCAATTTGGAAGACGGTCACAAATACGCCCTGAAACTCATCCGTGCAGGGGAAAACGTGATTAAATACGGCTTCCCAATCGGTCACGCATTGACGGATATTCAAGCCGGCGAATACGTTCACGTGCATAACCTGAAAACCAACTTGCGCGACGACCTGCAATATGCTTACAATCCGCAAAAGTGCACCCTGAACATTCCGCCAAGCAACCTGAAAATCAAGGGTTATTTGCGTTACAACGGCGATATGGGCATCCGCAACGAACTGTGGATAGTGCCAACGGTGGGCTGTGTGAACGGTCAAGCGCAGGCTATCGCCAATCGCGTGAAAGCCGAGTTAGACGTTGCGCATTTAGATGATGTGCGCGTTTATACCCACAATTACGGCTGCTCGCAGTTGGGCGACGACCACCTCAACACGCAAAAAGCCCTGGCGGCTTTAGCCAAACATCCCAACGCCGGAGGCGTGCTGGTGCTGAGTTTGGGCTGCGAAAACAACCAACAAGCCGATTTCAAAAAAGTGATGGGCAAGTGGGACGAACATCGCGTCCGTTTTCTCATCGCCCAAGACGTAGAAGATGAGATTGAAACCGGCTTTCAACTGCTGAAAGAACTTGTCGATTACACGCGCCGCGACAAACGCGAATTGCTGCCGCTCTCGTTGCTGAAAGTGGGCTTGAAATGCGGCGGCAGCGACGGCTTTTCCGGCATCACAGCCAATCCGTTGGTAGGCAGATTTTCCGACTGGCTGATAGCACAGGGCGGCACAGCGGTATTGACGGAAGTCCCCGAAATGTTCGGCGCCGAAACAATCCTGATGAACCGCGCCAAAGACAAAGCCGTGTTCGACAAAACAGTGAGCCTAATCAACAATTTCAAAGCCTATTTCAGAAAATACGACCAGCCGATTTACGAAAATCCCTCACCCGGAAACAAAGCCGGCGGAATCACAACCTTGGAAGACAAGTCGCTGGGCTGCACCCAAAAAGGCGGCTCGGCAGAGGTCGTTGACGTATTGGAATATGCCGAACCCATCCGACAGACCGGCTTGAATCTACTGAATGCTCCCGGAAACGATTTGGTAGCCGCCTCAGCATTGGCACTCTCCGGCTGCCAAATAGTCCTGTTCACCACAGGACGCGGCACGCCCTTCGGCAGTTTCGTACCCACAATGAAAATAGCCACCAATTCGCGGCTATACAATTTCAAACAAAATTGGATAGATTTCAACGCAGGCACCCTGCTGGAAGGCAAAACGATGGACGAACTTTTATCCCAATTCATCGATTTTGCGCTCGAAGCAGTCAATGGAAATCTATTGAAGCAAGAAAAAATTGGATTCAAAGAAATTGCGATTTTTAAATCCGGGGTAACGCTTTAAGCCATTTCATTTTTATATTGTGAAAACATTAAAAATTGTTGCGTTCCTGTTTTTTGCCTGCCTTTGTCCTGCTTTGCAGGCGCAGACCACGAAGTTTTATACCACCGAAAGCGGCTTGTCTAACAGCCTCATCAATCAGGTGTATCAAGACCGCAAGGGCTTTGTGTGGATTACCACCGAGAGCGGGCTTAATCGGTTTGACGGCAATAAATTTGTGGTTTATCGCAAGTTGCAGGGCGATTCTACTGCGCTGAAAAACAATCACAACCGAACGCTTTTTGAAGATTCGCAAGGCAATTTTTGGGTTACGACGATAGATGGGTTGATGAAATACGACCGTTGTGATGATGTGTTTCACGAGGTCGTGGTGAGCGGTGCCGATGGCGGGCATTTGAATCCCAATATCAAGGCGATTATTGAGCGGGCGAATGGCGATTTGTGGTTTGCCTCTTCGGGCGACGGCTTGTTTTTGCTCAAAAAGGGCAGCACGCAATGCGAGCAGATGCGGCAGTTGAACGAACGCCTGTGCAGCCGCTTCCTGACCGTGCTCTACGAAGACCGTCAGCAACGCCTCTGGATTGGCTCTGAGAATAGCGGGCTTAATATCTATTCGCCGAACACCGACACATTGCTGACTTTTACCGCGCCGAATATCAATAGCAACGCTATTACGGCTATCGCAGAGGGCAACGACAATGCGATTTTCGTGGGGATGCTCAACGGCGGCTTAAATAAATTTGACCTGCCCTCGATGAAGATTGCACCGGTATTTGACGCGGGCGGCAATCGAAATTTGCCTGTCAAAACGCTTATCTACGACCGGCAAAAGCACTTGCTGGTGGGCACAGACGGCTTCGGGATGAAAATCTATAACCCCCAAACGCAGGTCTTAGACGACTTTGAACCGGCGGCGGCGGCGTTTGACTTCTCCAAAGCCAAGGTGCACAGCCTTTTGGAAGACAAAGACGGTAATATCTGGGTTGGGCTATATCAGAAGGGCGTATTTTTTATTCCGGGCAATCCCAACGGCTTCAAATATTATGGCTATAAATCGTTTCGCCAAAACAGCATCGGCTCCAATTGCGTGATGGCGATTTATAAAGATACCGGCGGGATTATTTGGGTGGGGACAGACAACGACGGGCTGTATGCCATCAACGAGGCAACGCAGCGGGTGCGCCACTATGAAAACAGCAAAGACCCCGCCTCGGTGCCAAACACGATTATGTGCATTCAGGAGCAGAACGGCAAGTTGTGGCTCGGCTCCTACCTCAACGGGATGCTCCTCTTTGGCGAACGACACCGGCTGCTCCTCAACGAAAAGGTCTATTGTATGACGGACGATAAGCACGGCAATCTGTGGGTGGGCACGCACGGAGGCGGTTTATACAAAATCAATATAGCGACTCAAACGATTACCGAACACTACTATCAGCAGCACGAGGGCGACGAGGGGCTGTCGAACAACTGGATAAATACACTGCTGCTCGAAGACGGCTTGCTGTGGATTGGCACCTACAAGGGGCTTAACGGCTTGGATACCAAGACGAAAACGTTCCGCACCTACAAGCAGGAAAATTCACAACTGCCAAGCAATATCGTTTATGCCGTGAAGAAAGACCGTGCAGGCGACATCTGGATAGGCAGCGATGGCGGCTTGGCGAGCCTCAACCTGCGTACGGACACGATGACGGTTTATACCACCGCGCAGGGATTGTCAGACAACACCATTTGCGCGATTGAGGACGATGCGCAGGGAAACATCTGGTTCAGCACGCTTTCGGGCATCTCGAAGTTGAGCGTGGACGGCGTGTTTACCAACTACTATGCCTCCGACGGGTTGCAGGGCAATGAATTTAGTCGCGGTGCGGTGTTCAAGGCTGCCGACGGCGAACTGTTTTTCGGCGGCGTGAATGGCATCACAAGTTTCTATCCTGCTGATATTCGACCCAACGAAAAAACGTTAAACGTCTATTTCACAGATTTTTATCTCTTTGGAAAGCCGGTGCATTTTGCTCAGCCGCTGATGGAAACGCAGGCGATTGAGTTGCCTGCCAACGCCAATGTGTTCAGTCTGGAATTTTCCACTCTCGAATACGACAATCCAAAGGGCGTAACGTATCGCTATCACTTGGAAAACTTCGACGGCACGTGGCTCACAACCCCGCCGGGCAATAATCGCATCAGCTACACGAATATTCAGCCGGGCACCTACAAACTGCTCATTCAGGCAACCGACAAAGAAAACAGGTCGGAAATCAAATCCCTGCAAATTACCATCCTTCAGCCCCGGTATCTCTCCCGGTGGGCAAAGACTGGCTATGCCCTGCTTGTCGCCCTCGTGCTGCTGGGAGCCTATCGCTACGCCCTGTCGCGCATCCGGCAGCGCAACGAAATACTGCGTTTTGAACACACAGAGCAACTCAACGAGGCAAAATTGCAGTTCTTCATCAACATCTCACACGAAATTCGCACGCCGATGACCCTCATTATGGGACCATTGGAAAAACTGATGATGAACAACAAAAACGCTGAAATACACAACACCTACGTGCTCATTTATCGCAATGCGCAACGTATCTTACGCCTAATCAATCAGTTGATGGACGTGCGCAAGATTGACAAGGGACAGATGCACCTGAAATTTCGCGAAACGGATATGGTGGGCTTCATCAAAGACATTATGCAGGCGTTCGACTACACGGCGAAGAAAAAGAATATCGCCTTTCAATTTGTGCACGACCAACCCCTTTTGAAGGTGTGGGTGGACTTAAACAACTTCGACAAGGTGCTCTTCAACATCTTTTCCAACGCCTTCAAATTTACGCCCGACAACGGCACAATCACCGTTGAACTGACAACCGGAACGCCCGAATTTACCATCAAAATCAGCGACACAGGCATTGGAATCGACAAAAACAAGATTGACAAGATATTTGAGCGGTTCTATCAGATAGACAGCGAATTGTCAGACACCAACTATGGCACGGGCGTGGGCTTGCACCTCACGCGCTCATTGGTGGAACTGATGCGCGGAAACATCCACGCCGAGAATTGCCCCGACGGACAGGGCAGTTCGTTCATCGTGAGAATGCCCTTAGGCAATGCCCATCTGAAAGAGGACGAAATCGTCCGCATCCCCGAAGAAGCCCCCTTCGCCACTTTCGCCTATTCCAAAAAGGATGATTGGCTCGATACGGAAATGGTTGAAATAGAGAATGTTATGCCACAGGCGAAAGCCAAAACAAAATACCACGTCCTGCTCGTGGAAGACGATATGGAAATCAACAACTACATCAAAAGCGAATTGGCACCCCTGTATCGCATCCACCAATGCTCCAACGGCAAGGAAGCACTGGAATATATCCTGAAAACAAAGCCCGACCTTGTCGTGAGCGACATTATGATGCCGCTAATGGACGGCATCAGCCTGTGCAAAAAAATCAAGTCCAACATCAACACCGAGCACATCCCCGTGGCACTGCTGACGGCGAAATCCAACGAAGAAGACCTCTCCGAAGGGCTAAGCATCGGCGCGGATGCGTATATTGTGAAACCATTCAACCCCAAAATCCTCAAAAAAACCATTGCCAACCTTTTGGGCAACCGCGAGCGACTGAAAGGCAAGCACCAAAAGCAGACGAAAGGCAAGGTGGATAAGATTGAACTCAAAACCCCTGACGAATTGCTGATGGCACGAGTGATGCGAATCATCAATGAAAACCTCAACAAGTCCGATTTCAGCGTCAATATGCTCAGCGACCGCGTGGGGATGAGCCGCGTGCACCTGCACCGCAAACTGAAAGAACTGACCAACCAATCGGCGGGTGATTTCATCAAGTCCATCCGCCTCAAGCAAGCCGCCGAACTGCTGAAAAGCAAAAACATGTCCATATCCGAGGTGGCATATCGCGTCGGATTTTCCACCCTGTCACACTTCTCCAGCAGTTTCAAAGATTTCCACGGCGTGTCGCCCACGGAATATCTCGCGGAAAATTCATAATTCAGGAACATTGCTCTATTTTGATGCGGTTGCCCCGAAAAAGTACAAATTATTTGCGAGTATTACGAAAATATATTACCTTTGCACCGATAATTTTATGCAAAATAAATAAATACTAATCGATATGGAACAGCAAATTGTTCAAATTCAGAGCAAGATTCAGGAGATTAGAGGCATGCGGGTAATGCTGGATTCTGATTTAGCAGAGGCGTATGGAGTGGAAACGAAACGTTTGAAAGAACAGGTGAGGCGCAATATTGAGCGGTTTGCCGGGGATGATTTTATGTTTCAGTTGACTACTGAAGAAGTGGCAGAATCTTCAAGGTCGCAAATTGCGACCTTGAACAAAGGTCGCGGTTATAATATAAAATATACCCCGTTTGCGTTCACGGAATTGGGGGTGGCCATGTTGAGCAGTGTTCTCAACTCTTCAAAGGCAATTGAAATAAACAGAGGCATCATGCGTGCCTTCGTAGCCGTGCGCCAATTTTTCTCCTTTCCGCCTGCTGAGCGGCTGGCAGTGCTTGAGCACGAAGTCAAAAGACTTACTGCCAACATCGAAGATGCCTTTGCCGACTACAACGACATCAATGAGGACACACGTATGCAGCTCGAGCTAATCAACAAATCGTTGGCAGAATTGCAAGTGCACAAACGCATCACCGCGAAGCCACATAAGGTGGTTGGATTTACAGCCAACCGCTTTGTGCCAACAACGGATGATGAGGCGTAATGCAAATTCATAACAAAAATGGCATGAAATTTTGAAATGTAACGTGGACGCAAACATTTGTAACATTTGGATAGTGTGTGTTACAAAAAAGGTTGCTACCTTTGTCCCCGAATTGTTGTAGTGACAATTCATAAAAAACAAACAATTTTTTAAAAACTTAAATTTTTGGAGTATGAAACACAAGTTAAGAAAATTTGCAACAGGGCTGCTTATAGTGGCAGCCATGGACTTCGCAGGGGGGGGGGTACAGCGTTTGCGTGCTGAATCCCCACAGGACGTTAAAATCGCCGTATCGGGTATTGTATCTGATGCCGACGGACCCGTCATCGGCGCAAGCGTCGTTGAGCGTGGTAATCCAAGTAATGGCACAGCCACCGATGTGGACGGAAAGTACACCCTGCGGGTGCCATCCAACGCCACGCTCGCAGTGGCTTATCTTGGTTACGCCAGCCAAGAAGTGCCCGTAACCGGACGGACAAGTATCAACATCACGCTATCGGAAGACAGCAAAGCCTTGGAAGAGGTGGTTGTTATCGGCTATGGTGTGCAGCGAAAGGAGGCAGTAACCGGTTCGGTTGCTTCCATCAATGGGGATGTGATGAGGAATGTTCCTGCAAGTAACATCTCGCAGGCATTGCAAGGACGGGTTGCAGGTGTGGAAATGGCGCAATCGTCTTCCAAACCGGGAGCCGAGATGCAGATTCGTATCCGCGGAACGCGCTCGCTCACGGCAAGCAACGACCCGTTAGTGGTGCTCGACGGCATTCCCTTTGCAGGGTCAATCGGCGACATCGACCCCAACAACATTAAGAGTATCGACATCCTGAAAGATGCGTCGGCAACCGCCATCTACGGTTCGCGCGGTGCCAACGGTGTCATTCTTGTTTCTACCTTAAAGGGGGTCAAAGGGGCAAAAGCGCAAGTATCTTACAATGGATATTATGGAGCAAAGACAGTCTTTGCCAAATATCCGATGATGGATGGTGAGGAATTTGCCAAACTTCGTAAATTTGCCAACCAGTACACCAACGGATTGGACGAAGCCGATGATGTAAACACCGACTGGCAGGACTTATTCTATCGTCCGGCTATGGTGACCAACCATGATTTAGGCATATCAGGAGGTACCGAGCACGGTAGTTATAGTTTTGGTGTAGGCTATTATAAAGATGAAGCCATTATTCCGTTGCAAGATTACAGCCGTATATCACTGCGGGCAAATATTGACCAGGAAGTGGGTATTTTCCGCTTCGGTCTCTCCTCTACCAGCAACTATTCTATTAACATGGGCAATAACATAGGAATGTTCGGAGTTTTAAGTATGTCGCCTCTTGCCGACCCATATAACGCCGATGGCTCATTTAAAAGAACAGTGAGAATGGCAGCGGATGAACAGTGGGTTTTTACAGAAGAAGGATTGAATGACTTGAAAGATACATGGGTGGACCAAACGAAGGCATTAGGGTCTTACAATACGCTATACGGAGAAATTAAAATACCCGGTGTTGATGGTTTGAAGTATCGCCTCAACGTAGGTTTGAACTTCCGCATGAGCAATGGCGGTGCTTATACAGGAGAAGGAATAAACAACAGTAATGCTACTAATCCTTCCACAGCGTCCGTCAGCAACTCGCTTACCACCAACTGGGCGGTTGAAAACCTGTTGACCTACGATAAAACCTTTGCTGATGTGCATCAAATAAATGCCGTAGCGATGTATTCTGCTGAGCAAACCCAATACAATCGGTCGCGTATGGCAGCAAAGGATATTCCTTCCGAACAATTTCAGTTTTACAATCTCGGACATGCGGAAGGAGAAAAAACAATTGCGCCCGACGACCAAGAGTACCGGTTGAGTGGTTTGTTGTCGTATATGGGTCGTGTGATGTATTCTTACGACAGTCGCTATATGCTATCGGCTACCGTGCGCTCTGATGCGTCTTCAAGATTGGCTCCCGGACATCAATGGCATACCTATCCTGCCGTTTCTGCGGGCTGGAACATCAAAAGAGAAAGTTTTATGGATGCGGTTGATTGGCTCGGCAACCTAAAACTGAGAGTAGGCTACGGCGAAACCTCCAACCAATCCGTTGACCCTTATGCTACGCTTGGACGATTAAGCACCCGTGCCCAGAACTTCGGACCGGACGGATACGCCACCGGTTTCTATGTATCCACATTGCCCAATCCTAATTTAGGATGGGAATACTCTACCACATGGAACTACGGCTTAGACTTCTCTGTACTGAATAATCGCCTGTCCGGTACCATAGAATATTATTCGCAGCACACCAAAGATATTCTGTTGTCCGTTGACCTTCCTCCAACATCCGGTGTGGGTAGTTATATGGCAAATATCGGTGAAACAGAGAATAAGGGATTAGAATTGGCACTTAACGGAGTGATTTTAAACAACCTCAACGGTTTTACATGGACTGCCGGTATCAACTTGTATGCCAACCGCAACAAACTCTTGAAACTTGCCTCCGGGAAGGATAAGGATGTGAGCAATACATGGTTTGTGGGTTCCCCCATCGACGTTATTTATGACTACAAGAAGATAGGTCTTTGGCAGGAAGGCGACCCCTACTTGGATATTCTGGAAGGTGCAGCCGGACAAGCAGGCATGATTAAGGTGGAATATACCGGCGAATACAATGCCGATGGTACGCCTGCAAGGGCAATCAGTTCCGACGACAGGCAAGTCTTGAACATAGAACCTAATTTTCAAGGCGGTTTCAACACGCAGGTAAGTTACAAAGGATTTGACTTGGGCATGGTCGGTGCTTTCAAAAACGGCGGCACACTTCTCAGTACCATCCATTCACAGGCTGGCCAGCTCAATTGTCTGCGAGGACGACGCGGAAACATAAAAGTGGACTATTGGACACCGGACAATACCGGTGCCAAATATCCTAAACCGAATGGCGTATGGAGTGGTGAAGACCCCAAATATGGTAGCACTTTGGGCTATTTTGATGCTTCATACTTGAAAGTGCGCACTATTACTTTGGGTTACACGTTCAATCAACCCGCTGTTAAAAATTTAGGCATTCAAAATTTGAGGCTTTATGCGACTGTTCAAAACCCATTTGTGCTGTTCTCGCCTTTCAATGACGAATCAGGAATGGACCCGGAAACTAACTCAAAAGGTGACGAAAATATTGCAATAGAATCGAATGTTACCGACCGCTTGTTAGTGATAGGAACCAACACGCCTACAACACGCAATTATTTATTTGGCATTAGTTTAACATTTTAAAAATACAAATTATGAAACGTATAAATATAAAAACAGTATTGGGAATGTCCGTCATGGCATGGATGTTTCTCGCCGTAGCGTGTTCCGATGTTTTGGACGAACAGCCACGCAGTATTTACGAGCCCGGTTATTTCAAAACCGAAAAAGGTGTTCAGGGTGGACTGACGGCACTCTACTCCCACTTGCGCGACATCTATGGGCAAGGCTACCACCATACCGCAAACGAGGTGGGCACCGACGAAGGAACGTATGGGCAAAATGCCAATGCGAATCAAAAAGACATTGATTTTACCGGTGCAGGAACACTTACTCCCGCCTCAAGTCGCTCCGATGTAGTTTGGAATGCAGCATTTCCTTACATCAATACTGCAAACGGCATTGTTGAAAATGCTACTGAAGCAGGTATGTCGAGTGCGTTGATTGCCGAAGCCTTGTTCTTTCGCGCATACGACTATTTTCAATTGGTGCAGACTTTCGGTGGCGTGCCTTTGGATTTAGGAGCCGGAGAGTTGAAGTTCAACACCTCCACCACCCGTTTTTCTGTGCGCAACACCGTGCCGGAGGTTTACACAAGATGTGTGTTTCCCGACTTGAAACAAGCAATAGCCGACGTGCCGGATAAAGGGCGTATAGTTGGTGGTGCAACTAAGACGGCAGCACGACTAACGCTTGCCAAGGCATACCTGACGTATGGATGGTGGTTGGAAAATCCGAACAATATCCCTACTTATCCCGAAACGCCACGCACTGACCCTGATGGACAAACTGCAGCATGGTATTTTCAGCAGGCTTATGATATAGCCGTTGAAGCAATCAAAAATCCGGGTGATTTCGGCTTACAATCCACATTCTATGACGTAAATTTGGCTTCAAATGACCGCAACAACGAAATTTTGCTCTATGCCGACCATACACAGTCAAGCCAATATTACAACGGAGGAGTTGATTTTGGTTACGCAACCGGAGGCGCACCCGATAACTTTACCGGTTGGATGACACAATGGAATTATACGGAAATTAGAAGTAATCGAACCGCTGATTGGAAAGGTGCTGCTGTTAGTTCTGTTCAACGGGAAGCCATACAAGAATATGGACGTCCATGGACAAGTGTAGCTCCTCCTATCGAAGTGTTTACAGAAACATTTGCCGACAAGACCAACGATTCGCGCTACGATGGCACTTTTGTTACCGTTTATCGCGGCAATTGGCCCAAAGGAGGAGAAGCAGCAGCAGTTCTGTATAATGCAAACGGCTTGCCGGTTAGCCCGGATGATGCAATTCTCACTTTCTTGAACGAAGAACCTGCGGGAACTATTGATTACTCGAATGCAGATTACAACTCCAATGTCGGCGCAGGAATATTGCCCGACAGAGCCGATTTTGTGGTGTCGCCTAACGGTATCAGCAGGATTATCTATCCCGGTTTATGGAAATTGAATGGTCATCGCACAGACAATGGCGCAGGATTAGGTAGCCCGAATGGTGCCAATCCCCGTCCTTACAACATTCTCAAATTTTCGGAACTGTATCTGGTTGCAGCCGAAGCAGCCGTGAAAGGTGCTGCAGCAACAGCAGGTTACAGTGCAAGAGAACTTGTCAATGTGCTTCGCGAACGTGCCGGTAAATGGCGTTGGGACCATGCCGGAAATACTGAAAAAATCGCAGACAATAGTGCAGCAGTGATTGCCTCCACGCCGGCAACGATAGATGTCAACTACATTTTGGCTGAACGTTCGCGAGAATTTTTCGGCGAAGGCTACCGGTGGAATGATTTGGTGCGCACCCAAAAATTGGTGGAACTTGCAGGCTCTTACACTATCTGCGGCACAGCAAAAGGCGACCATACGCCGGTAACATACAATCGCACTATCGAAAATCATCATTACTTGCGTCCTATTCCCTTAGGGCAAATGGACGGAATGGAAATGACGGATGCCGAAAAGAAAACGTATCAAAATCCGGGCTATAATTAAAAGATTTTCAAAAGGAGGAGTTGTGAAAGTTATGATTTCACAACTCCCCATTTAACAATAATGAACAATTAAATAAACAATTATATGAAACGAACTATTGCATTATGGTGCATCATTGCACTCTTCGGGTGTTACTCTTCTTTGCAGGGGCAACCTCGCATTCCCTACCTTGCCAAACAAGGTGCTGCAACGCAGTTGATGGTAGCGGATAAACCGTTTTTGATGCTTGGTGGTGAATTGGGCAACTCTACGGCTTCTGCTTTGGCGGAATTGGACAATGTTTTTGCCAAACTCCAACAAATAAATCTCAATACCGTGCTCACACCTGCCTATTGGGAACTAATAGAACCGGAAGAAGGGAAATTCGATTTTACGTCTATTGATGCGGCTATAAATGCAGCTCGCACTCACAATTTGAAAATTGTTTTTCTATGGTTTGGTTCGTGGAAAAACAGCATGTCATGTTATGCGCCTGCGTGGGTAAAAGAAAATTATAAAAACTATCCGCGAGCGGTTACCGAATCGGGTAAACCACTTGAAATTATGTCGGCATTCAACCAAAACAATTTGGAGGCAGATAAACGCGCTTTCGTACAATTGATGAAACACATAGCAACGACAGATAAAGAGCAACAAACTGTCATTATGGTGCAAGTGGAAAACGAAATCGGCATGTTGGGCAGTGCCAGAGAATATACGCCTGAAGCAAACAAACTGTTCAAAGCAGATGTACCCAAGCCGCTTATTGACTATTTGTTGAAAAACAAAAAAACACTGCGTCCTCAACTTTTCAAACAATGGGAAACAAACGGATTTAAAACAAAGGGTAATTGGACTTCCATTTTTGGAGAAGGTTTGGAAACGGAAGAATTTTTTATGGCTTGGCATTATGGTCTTTATGTTCAGGAAATTGCACAAGCAGGGAAACAGGTTTATCCACTGCCGATGTATCTCAACGCAGCCCTCAACAGCCGCGGGCGAAAAGCCGGTCAATATCCCAGTGCCGGACCTCTGGCGCATTTGTTGGATATTTGGCGAGCAGCCGCACCGGCAATTGATTTCCTCTCGCCCGATATTTACGACCCCGGATTTGAAGACTGGCTTGCACAATATCACGTCAATGGTAATCCGCTGTTTGTTCCCGAAATCCGATTTCATAACGCTAATGCCATTCGCGCGTTGTATGCTTTTGGCGAACATGATGCCATGGGGTTTTCGCCTTTTTCTATCGAAGACGTAGCCGAACCGGAAAAATACCCCTTAACGCATAGTTACAATATGCTGCAACAACTATCCCCCTTATTAGCAAAAATACAGGGAAAGGGGCAAACCAACAGCATAATATTGACCGGAGAAACAAAAGAAAAGGTTGTTAATCGTGGAAATTACACATTTACATTTACTCATTTTTTTTCGTTGCCATGGGAGAACAATAAAGATGTCTCTACTTGGAATGAAACCGGAGCAATTTTGATTCAATTGTCTGAAAAGGAATTTATCGTAGCCGGTTCGGGTGTTGTTGTTACTTTCGGTAATACGCGAAAAGACGGAACAATTACAGGTATCAGTTCTATTGATGAAGTTGAATTGCAAGACGGTAAAATGCTTCCCCTGCGCAGGCTAAACGGCGACCAAGACCACCAAGGACGCCACCTGCGAATCCCTGTGGACGGATGGAGTATTCAGCATGTGAAACTGTATGATTATAAATAATTAATAACAAATAGGGGTGGCAAGTTCAAAATATTTTGCCAGTATTGTAGAACATTGCTCTATTTTGATGCGGTTTCCCCGATAAAATCGCAAATAATTTGCGAGTATTACGAATATATATTACCTTTGCACCGATGATTTTATGCAAAATAAATAAATACTAATCAATATGGAACAGCAAATTGTTCAAATTCAGAGCAAGATTCGTGAAATCAAAGGTAGACGGGTCATGTTTGACTTTGATTTAGCAGAAGCGTATGGCGTAAAAACAAAGCGATTGAAAGAGCAGGTAAGGCGCAATATCGAACGCTTTGTACACATAACATTTTGAAATTTTGTCGCTTGCCAAAAATAACCTACCTTTGTGCTGTTAAATAATTTTGCAATGGAGACAGAACAATTGATTTCGTTAGTCAATGATTTGACATCTCAACCAAAAGAAAATGAATGGATTGAGTTCAAACATAATTTTCATTCCCCGGAAGAAATCGGGGAACGGATTTCGGCATTGTCCAATACGGCACGGATTCATAGCCAAACATTAGGCTATTTGGTTTTCGGCATTGAAAATGAAACGCATCGTGTTTTAGGTACTGACTTCAAAGCAAAAAGCCATAAAAAGGGCAACGAAGAATTGGAAAATTGGCTTGCATCACGATTGAATCCACGTATTGATTTCACAATAGAGGAATTTGATTATGAAGAAGGTAAGCATATTTCCCTGTTTATTGTTCCTGCCGCTAAAAATCGCCCTGTCTTGTTTTTGCACCAAGCCTACATCCGAGTGGGAAGTATTACGAGGAAGTTGATTGATTTTGAGGAAAAAGAGCGCAAGATTTGGCAAAATCCCGATTACCAATTGGAAAATGAAATTGCCAAATCCAAACTTTCCGCATCCGAAGTGATAGATTTGTTAAGCACACAAACTTACTTTGAACTGCTAAAAATTCCATATCCAAGCAATCAAGCGGGTGTGATTGAAAAATTTATTTCCGAACAGTTGATAGTGAAAGAAAATTCGGGTTACTCCATCACGAAATTGGGTGCTTTGCTGTTTGCTAAAAACCTGAACGATTTTGAGGACCTTTACCGAAAAGCCGTCCGAGTAATTGTTTACAAAGGAAAAGGCAAAACTGAAACGGAAAGGGAACAAAGTTTTACAAAAGGCTATTGTGTAGGCTTTGAGAGTATGATGGATTGGATAAACGGACAGTTGCCTGCGAATGAAGTCATAGGCAGAGCCTTGCGGGAGAACCAACGCAGCTATCCCGAAATTTCCATTCGCGAGTTGACAGCCAACTGCATTATCCATCAAAATCCGGAAGAAAAAGGTTTTCCGATGGTAGAAATTTATGCCGACCGCGTTGCCATATCCAACCCGGGGCAACCGCTGATTGTTCCCGAACGGTTTATAGACGAATATGTCTCCCGAAACGAAAAAATGGCAGACTTGATGCGTCGAGCCAACCTCTGTGAAGAAAAAGGGAGTGGCATGGATAAAGCCATATCAAATAACGAACTATACCACTTGCCGCCAATCAATATTTTGGTTGATGAACTCAGAACAACAGTAACAATATATGCGTATCAAAAACTGTCGGAAATGAGTCGCAAGGACAAGATAAATGCGTGTTATCAACACTGTTGCCTGCGCTATACGCAAAATGAAAAGATGACAAATCAGAGTCTGCGTGAACGGTTTGAGGTGGAAGAAAAGAATTATCCAACGGTTTCCAAAATTATAAAAGAAACAATAAATGCCGGATTTATTAAAAACGAAGACCCTGATAATATTTCAAAAAAATATTCTCGCTACATCCCTTTTTGGGGATAATCTTATGTAATGGTTATGTAACTGTGAGGCTATTTTAAAAAGTTAAGCCATTGATAATCAGCAATATCTTATGTAACGGTTATGTAATGGTGGGGCTATTTTTTTAAGTTAAACCATTGATAATCAGCAATATCTTATGTGATGGTTATGTGACGGTAATTTTCACTGGAATTTAGCCTTTTATCCAAAAAATGTTACATTGACGAAAGCATTTGTTACATTTGGATGGTTGTTTTTGAAAAGACTTTGCTACCTTTGCCCCATGAAAATAATGAATACAGTCATAATGTTGTGCTTGGCATTTTCGCTATCCATGATGGCGGAAGTCCGCTTACCGCAACTCGTGAGCGACGGAATGGTGTTGCAGCGCAATGCTCCTGTGAAAATTTGGGGATGGGCTGCCCCGCAGGAAAAGGTGAGCGTTCAATTTTTGAAGGCAAAGCAGGCAACCACTGCCAACGAAAAGGGCGAATGGGAAGTTACGTTGAAAGAATTGCCTGCCGGCGGACCCTATTCAATGACTATTCAGGCAAGTAACACCCTTACCGTCAAGGATATTTTGGTGGGCGACGTGTGGATTTGTTCGGGACAGTCGAATATGGAAACGCCCATTTCTCGCGTGATGTCGATGTTCGGCGATGAGATTAACCAATATTCCAATCCCAACATTCATTATGTAAAAATTCCGCTCACGTATAATTTCCATGTACCGCAAGCCGATGTGCCGCCGTGCAAATGGGTGGATGTTACGCCCGAAACGGCGCAGGATTATTCGGCTGTGGCTTATTTTTTTGCAAAGGAAATGTACGAAAAAACAGGGGTGCCCGTTGGATTGATTAATTCGAGCGTGGGTGGTTCGCCTGCCGAAGCGTGGATTAGCGAAGAGGCGTTGCAGCCTTTCCCTACCCTGTTGAACGATATGCGCATCTGTCAATCGGACGAATTTGTTGCCGAGATGCAACGGCTCGGCTCATTGCCCGGTCGCCGCTGGCAAACGATATTAAATGAACAGGATAAAGGTTTGAATGAAGCGGTGAGGTGGTCTTCGCCGGCTTATAATGACCAAGATTGGGCTACCACCGATTTGTTGGACAACAGTTGGGGCAAAAATGGTCGCTATCCGGCAAATGGCGTTTTTTGGTTTCGGAAAGAAGTGGAAATTCCTGCGAATTGGGCAGGTCAAGCCGCGCTGTTGTTTATGGGACGTATCGTGGATGCCGATTCGGTGTTTGTGAACGGCGTGTGTGTCGGCACCACCGGCTATCAATATCCGCCGCGCAACTATTCTGTTCCGGCAGGCACGCTCAAAGTGGGTAAAAATCTCGTTACGGTGCGATTAGTGAGCCAAGGAGGTTATCCCGAATTTGTGAAAAACAAGCCCTACAAGTTAGTACTCAACAATCAGGAAATCAGCCTCGAAGGGCAATGGAAATATAAAACCGGTGCCTTGATGCCCGCAGCGAGTGGGGGAGGCATCACGTTCCAATACAAGCCGACAGGACTTTACAATGCAATGATTTCGCCCTTAAAAAACTTTGCAAATAAGGGCGTTCTCTGGTATCAGGGCGAATCAAATACCGGCAGAGCGGATGAATATTACCACTTGATGTCGGCACTTATCAGCGATTGGCGCGGTCTGTGGCACGCAGAATCGCCGTTCTTAATCGTTCAGTTGGCGAATTTTATGGCACCGGCTCTGTTGCAACAGAATAGCGGTTGGGCGGAGTTGCGCGACGTGCAGTTGCAACTCGCCAAAACCATCCCCAACACAGGTTTGGCGGTTACCATTGACGTGGGCGAATGGAACGATATTCACCCGCTCAACAAGAAAGAAGTGGGCAAGCGGCTGGCTCTCCAAGCCCGAAAATTGGCTTACGGCGAAAAAATCATCGCCGATGGTCCAATCTATCAATCGTCTAAAATAGAAGGAAATAAGGTCGTCGTTTCATTCAAAGAAGGCACCAACAATTTGGCAGCGGTGGATGAACTCAAAGGCTTTGCCGTAGCGGGCACCGATGGCATTTTTAAACTGGCGCAAGCAACGATAAAAGGCAATCAGGTAATAGTGAGCAATGAAGAAATATCCCAACCGGTAAAAGTCCGCTATGCGTGGGCAAACAATCCCGAAGGCGCGAATTTGTATAACAAGGAAGGGCTACCTGCATCGCCTTTTGAAACAAAATAAATAAGTATGAAAAGGAATAATGTAGTGTTAATTTGTTTGGCGACAATCGCCGGTATCTGCTTCACAGACTGCCAACGGCAGGGTGTAGCGCGTGTCAATCAAGAGTTAGTGCTCAACGACTCCGGCTATTTTGAAGCGCGGGGGCTGAACGTGATGATTTTCAGCAATTGGTATGACGGCTCGTTCGACGATGCCAAGATTGCCGGTGTGGAGATGATTCATCACGGCGTGCGCACGGTTACAAACGGCGATGTGCGCCTCAACCCGACCCCCGGACAGTGGGATGCTATTCCCGAATTTGTGTCGCGTAATGTAGGTAAAGACGGTATCGAAGCCGTTTTGCGGTATTCCAAGTATGATTTTCAATACAGCGTGCGGGGTGAAGCCCGCGACGGCGGTGTGTATGTGAGCGTACATTCCGACCGACCCATTCCTGATGGCTTGGTTGGCATTGCCGGTTTTAATCTCGAATTTCTGCCGTCCGCCTATTGGGGCAAATCGTTCATTACGGACACTGCAAACGGCGTTTTCCCGCTGTATCCGAGCAGCAGTATGACAAGCATCAACGGCGAAACGGAGCCTGCGCCGCTTGCTTCGGGCAAACGGATTGACCTTGCGCCGGACGATGCAGAGAGGCATATTACCGTTGCGAGTGCCGACAATGAGTTGCAACTCTTCGATGGCAGAAACAAGGCACAAAACGGCTGGTTTGTCGTGCGCAGCCTGTTGCCCGCCAATAAATCGGGGAAGATTATTGAATGGTTTATTACTGCCGAAACACTGAAAAATTGGACGCGCAAGCCTGTGATTGCCCATTCGCAGGTGGGCTATCATCCTGCACAACAGAAAGTTGCGGTTATCGAATTGGATAAAAACGATACACGCACAAGCAAGGTGCAATTACTCAAAATAAACAACGATGGCAGTACCACTAAAGTATTGAACGAAAAACCCAAAACCTGGGGCAGATATTTGCGGTATAATTATTTGACATTCGATTTTTCTTCCATCAAAGAAAAAGGCGTTTATCGTTTGCAATACGGCGATGTAGTAACGGCAAGTTTCCGCATAGATGACAACGTGTATCAAAATGCTTGGCAGCCCACGCTTGATGTGTATTATCCGGTGCAGATGGATCACATGTTTGTGCGCGAGGCTTATCGCGTATGGCATGGCGACTCCCATCGGGACGATGCTTTGCAAGCACCCATCAATCACCATCATTTTGATTTGTATGCACAAGGAGCAACTACCGGCAACAAGTATAAACCACTGCAACACATTCCCGGACTGAATGTGGGCGGCTGGTATGATGCGGGCGATTTCGACATTCGCACGCAAACGCAAAATGCCGTAATTATGGATTTGGTGCGTTCATTCGAGCATTTTGGAATTATGCGCGACGAAACCACCATCAACCCAAAGAGCCGCTCGGTGGAAATTCACGTGCCCGACGGACTGCCCGACATCCTCCAACAGATTGAGCACGGCGTGATTCAACTGCTGGCACAACAAAAAGCCGTAGGCTATGCCGTGAATGGCATCGTGGAATCTCACATAGAGCAATACCGCCATTTGGGCGATGCCGTAAATAAGACGGACAACATCAGCGGCAACACCGACGACCGCTGGGCGTTTACCAACAAATCCACGCCCCTGAATTACGGCTCTGCCGCCGCATTGGCATCCGCAAGTCGCGCCCTGAAAGGCTACAATGCCAATTTGGCAGCCGAATGTTTGCACTATGCGCAAAAAATCTGGACGGAAGAGCACCGCCACGAGCCGGACATCTTCGTATTCACGAAAGGTTATCTGAACACCATCGGAGGCGCATTGGATGCGGAAGAATTTCGCGCAGCAGTAGAATTATTGCAAGCCACCGGCGATGACCGCTACAAACAGCGCATCCGCGAAATGTATCCCGAAATAAGCAAAAAATTCGGCTGGCTTGCCGGAACAATTGCACAAGCCATTCCCTTGATGGACGAAAATTTCAAAGCACAAGTAGAGCCGCAGGTAAAAACGTATATGGATAATTTGGCAACGTTCAACCAAAATCCGTTCGGCGTATTCATCTCCACCGGCGGCTGGGCAGGCAACGGCGGCATCATCCAAACCTCAATCACCTGCTACCTGTTGCACCAACATTTCCCGGAATTAGTTGCCCCCGAACTGGTCTATCGAGGCTTAAACTACATCTACGGCACGCACCCCGACAGCGATATATCGTTCGTCTCAGCCGTAGGAGCATCCTCCAAACAGGTAGCCTACGGAAATAATCGCGCCGATTTCACCTTCATAGCAGGCGGGATAGTCCCCGGCGTGCTAATCCTCAAGCCCGATTTCCCCGAAAACAAGGAGGACTACCCCTACTTCTGGGGTGAAAATGAGTATGTGGTGAATTTGGGAGCAAGTTACATCTTTTTGGTAAATGCAGTTGATAATCTTTTAAACAATAATAAACAATGAAAAGTTCTATAATATTGACAATTAGCCTCACGATGGCTCTCGCATGCAACACCTCCGCCTTCGCCGCCGCGCCTTTCGTCGTAACACAAAAAACAGCGAACTATTTCCCATTAGCAGTCGATGGTATGCCGGCAAGCATCATAAGCGACGACAGTGATAAAGGCGTTTTGCGGGCTGTGAACGACCTGCGCGAAGATATGAAAAAAGTGACCGGCTATTGGGCGCAGGGATTTTTGTCCAATGCAGTCATTATCGGTACCGTGGGGCAATCGGCAACCATCGACCAATTGCTCAAAGACGGCAAAATCGATGGTAAATCTTTGATTGCCAAACGGGAAAAATACATTATCACCACCGTCAATAATCCGACAAGAGGCATAGAAAAAGCCTTGGTCATTGCCGGTAGCGACAAACGCGGAACGATTTACGGCGTGTATGAATTATCCAAACAAATCGGCGTGTCGCCGTGGTATTGGTGGGCGGATGTTCCGGTCGTGAAACAAGCCAATTTGTATGTGAAGCCGGGTATTTACACCGATGGTGAGCCTGCCGTGGAACTGCGCGGCATTTTTATCAACGATGAGGCACCGGCATTTCAGGGTTGGTGCGTGGAAAAATTCGGCGGCGTCAATTCAAAAATGTACGAAAATATGTTTGAGTTGATTCTTCGCCTGAAAGGAAATTTCCTTTGGCCCGCTATGTGGGGCAATGCTTTTTACGACGATGACCCAAACAATGGCGTGCTTGCCAATGAAATGGGGATTGTCATCGGCACTTCGCACCACGAGCCGCTGGGACGTGCCCACGACGAATGGCGACGTTACGGCAAGGGGGCGTGGAACTACAACGCCAACCCCGCCGTTTTGACCGAGTTTTGGAAAGGCGGTATGGAACGTATGAAGAATTGGGAAAAAATCGTGACTGTGGGTATGCGTGGCGATGGTGACGAGGCGATGAGCGAAGGTGCAGACATTGCTTTGCTCGAAAAAATAGTGAACGACCAACGGACTATCATCGAAAAAGTGACCGGCAAGAAAGCCGCCGAAACGCCACAGGTGTGGGCTTTATACAAAGAAGTGCAGGATTATTACGACAAGGGAATGAAAGTGCCCGACGACATCACCCTCCTGCTCTGCGACGACAACTGGGGCAATGTGCGCAAACTGCCCGACATCAACGCACCCAAGCGCAAGGGCGGCTACGGGATGTATTACCATTTCGACTACGTGGGCGGACCGCGCAACTATAAATGGCTCAATGTAACTCAAAATGAGCGAACTTACGAGCAGATGAATCTTTGCTATACGCACGGAATCAACAAGTTATGGGTTGTGAATGTCGGCGATTTGAAACCAATGGAATACCCCATCAGTTTTTTCCTGGATATGGCGTGGAATCCGGAACGATTTAATCCGAGCAACCTGCAAGACTACGCCCAAACGTGGTGTGAGCAACAATTTGGCGCAAAATATGCCAAAGACGCTGCCGAAATGTTGCGGCTCTATACCAAATATAACAGCCGCGTGACCCCTGAATTGCTTAACGACAAGACGTTCAGTTTAGACAATTACGATGAGTTTGCAACCGTTGTGGACGACTATAAAAACCTTGCGCTGGATGCGCATCGCCTCTATAATCTGATGCCGATGGAGTATAAAGATGCGTTCGATGAGTTGGTGCTGTTTCCGATAAACGCCGTTTGCAACCTCTACGAGATGTATTTTGCCGTGGCTATGAATAAAAAATATGCCGCTGTTCACGATTTGAAAGCCAATGCCTATGCCGACAAAGTGAAAGTGTGTTTTACCCGCGATTCTGTGCTGACAGAGCATTACAACAAAGATATTGCGGGCGGAAAATGGGCGCATCAAATGGACCAAATACGTATAGGCTACACCTCTTGGCAACAGCCATACAAAAGCATTATGCCACAAGTTGAATATGTGTATCGCGAACTGCCGAAAGAAAAGATTTTTGTCGAAAAAGAGGGCTATATCTCGTTCGAAGCCGAAAATTTTTCGAAAAAGACAGACGGAAAAATCATACATTGGGAAATAATCCCCTCTCTGGGGCGCACAAGTTCGGGCGTAACCACCTTCCCGCAAAATGCGGAACCTGCCGAAAAAGAAAAAATTGAGTTGCAATACGAAATAGAAACAGTTTCAAGCGGCGATGTGGAAATAACCACCTGGCTTGCACCAACGTTGAATTTCAACGCAAACAAGGGGCTGAGTTACGCCCTTTCAATTGATAACGGCAAGGAAACGATTGTCAATTTCAACGGTCATTACGATGGCTCATTGGGCAAGTGGCAAGGCGAGCGAATTATCAAAACGGCAACAAAAATGCCCGCAGGCACAGCAGGAAGGCACACATTGCACGTTCGCGTCCTCAATGCCGGTATCGTTTTTGAAAAAATAACGCTTGATTTTGGCGGATTAAAACCCTCCTATCTGGGTGCACCGGAATCAATGATGAAATTTTAAATTTAATACTTAAAAAATATGAACACACGCACAATCGAAGACAAGGGATTTTTCAAACTATCGTGGCGCGAGCGGATTGCTTTCGGGTCGGGCGACTTGGCGCAAAATTTTATCTATCAGACGGTTACGACCTATCTGTTGTTTTTCTACACCAATGTATATGGTCTCAATCCTGCTATTGCGGGTGCCATGTTTCTTGGCGTTCGCATCATCGATGCTATTTGGGACCCTATTGTGGGCACGTTGATTGATATGCACACCACCCGTTGGGGAAAGTATCGAGGGTGGCTGCTCATTATGGCGGCTCCTCTGACCGTGCTGATGATTGCCTGTTTCATTGTGCCGGATTTGGGCGAAGCGGGGAAAGTCATCTATGCCTGTGTCACTTACATTGCCCTGTCGATGATTTATACCACCGTCAATGTGCCTTATGGTGCCATCAATGCCGCCCTCACGCGCGACCAACAGGAAATTACCATCCTCACTTCCACGCGAATGTGGCTCGTGAACGTGGCACAGGTGGCTATCACTTACGGGGTGCCCACGCTGGTCATCTTTTTTGCAGGCTCGCTGGGCACGTCGGCATCGAGCAGCGGCGCGCTGTTCACGGAATCGCGCTACGGCTGGCTACTCACCATCGTCATTTACGGCATCATCGGGCTTGGCGCACTTCTGTTTTGCTTCAAAGGCACCAAAGAGCGCATTGTGATGTCGAAAGCCGAACAGGAAAACGTGAAGTTTTCCGACCTTTTCGTTGAGGTGGTGCGCAACCGTCCGCTTCGCATTGTTTCGTTTATGTTCATCACGGCGTTTGCAATTATGGCAATCAGCAACTCTGCGGGCACCTATTTTGTGAAATACAATCTTGGCGACGAAGGGCTGGTGGGTGCTTTTATGGTTATTTCGGCAGTTCCCGCGTTGGTGATTCTGCCGTTTATGCCGCTGATGCGCAAGAAGTTAGGTAAGAAAGGACTTCTATATCTCGCGCTTGCCGTGTCGTTCGTCGGTTTTATGGGACTGTTTTTGACCCCTGCGGGTAGTGTTGTGACGGTATTTGTGTTTCAATTCATCCGTTCCATAGGCTTTGGTGTGGTGGGCGCGTTTATCTGGTCGCTCATTCCCGAAGCCATCACTTATGGCGAATGGCAAACCGGCAAGCGCATTTCGGGCATTGCGAATGCCTTAATCGGCTTTTTCTTCAAGTTTGGGCTTGCCCTCGGCGGCTTCGTACCCGGCATTGTGCTGTCGCTTACCGATTTCAGTGCCGAAGCAACGGCGCAGACGGATACGGCTTTGTTTGGTATAAAACTGCTTTTGGCTGCCTTGCCTGCCCTTTTGGTGGCAGTTCTCGCGCTCATTGTTTGGCGTTATGACCTCACGGATGAGCAACTTGTGGAATATGGGATTGAGATTGAAGATAGAAATCAGTTATCAATTAAAAATTAAAAATTACGAATTAAAAATTTATGGATATGAAGAAGTTATTGTTTGTTGGGTTTGGGTGTTTGCTCCTGTCGGGGTGTGCCTCTAAGGTGCCGGAAACGCCTGTTACATTGAAGTCAGCCTTGGCTGATAAGTTTTATATTGGCACTGCACTTAATCAGGCGCAGTTTTCCGGACGCGATACGGAAGGTATCCGAGTGATACGCGAGCAGTTCAGTGCCGTAGTGCCTGAAAACTGTATGAAAAGTGAGGTTATACACCCCGAAGAAGACCGCTACGACTTCACGCAAGCCGACCAATTCGTGGCTTTCGGCGAGGCAAACGACCTCTTTATCACGGGGCATTGCTTGGTGTGGCATTCCCAAACGCCGCCGTGGCTGTTCGTGGATGCTAAGGGCAAGGAGGTGTCCAAAGAGGTGCTGATTGAACGTATGAAAGCGCACATCACGACCGTAGTGAGCCGCTACAAAGGCAGAATCAAGGGCTGGGATGTCGTCAATGAGGCTATCCTGGACGATGGCTCTTACCGCGAAAGCAAGTTCTATAAGATTATCGGTGAGGAGTTTATCCCGCTGGCATTCCAATTTGCGCATGAAGCCGACCCCGATGCCGAGTTGTATTACAACGACTATTCGATGGCGTTTGAAGGCAAACGCAATGGCGTGGTGGCATTAGTTAAATCGTTGAAAGCGAAAGGCTTACGCATCGACGGCGTTGGTATGCAGGGGCACATTGGCATGGATTATCCGGCTATCGAAGAGTTTGAAAAGAGCCTGCTGGCTTTCGCGGAACTGGGTGTGAACGTGATGATTACCGAGCTGGATTTGACCGTGTTGCCAAGCCCCAAAATGGACGTGGGAGCCGATGTAGCATCCACTTTCGAGTATCAACAAACGATGAATCCCTACGCCGATGGTTTGCCCGAAGATGTGGATGCAGCCTGGACAGCCCGCTACAACGAGTTTTTCAAACTCTTCCTGAAACATCAGGACAAAATCACGCGCGTAACCCTGTGGGGCGTGAGCGACGGCGATTCGTGGCGCAACGGCTGGCCCATACCCGGCAGAACGGACTATGCACTGCTTTTCGACCGCAACCATCAGCCCAAACCCATCGTCAATTTAATAATTAAAGAAGCACAACAATGAAAACACCCAAATATTTAGTCCCCAACGACTATATGGCAGACCCTGCCGTGCACGTTTTCAACGGGCGGCTCTATATCTATCCGTCGCACGACCGCGAAAGTGGCATCGCAGAAAACGACAACGGCGACCATTTTGATATGAAAGACTACCACGTTTTTTCGACCGATGACATCGAAAACGGCGTGCTCACCGACCACGGCGTGGTTTTGGACACGAAAGACATCCCTTGGGCGGGCAGGCAGTTGTGGGATTGCGATGTGGCGCACAAAGACGGCAAATATTATATGTATTTCCCGCTAAAAGACAAAAACGATGTCTTCCACATCGGCACGGCAATCGCCGACAAGCCCGAAGGTCCGTTCATCCCGCAGCCCGACCCCATTCGGGGCAGTTACAGCATCGACCCCGCCGTGTTGGAAGAAAACGGCGAATACTATATGTATTTTGGCGGCTTGTGGGGCGGGCAACTGCAACGCTATCGCGACAACAAGGCATTGGAAGCCGCTGTGTTTCCCGCCGCCGATGAGCCTGCAATCCCGTCGCGCGTGGTGAAACTGAGCAAAGATATGCTTCAATTCGCCGAAGAGCCGCGTCCGGTCGTCATTTTAGACAAAAACGGAAAGCCGCTCACGCACGGAGATAGCCACCGCTATTTCGAAGCCTCGTGGATGCACAAATACAAGGGGACATATTATTATTCCTATTCAACCGGCGACACACACCAACTCTGCTATGCCACAGGCGACAATCCCTACGGACCATTCACCTGCCAAGGCGTGCTACTCACCCCCGTAGTGGGCTGGACAACCCACCACGCGATAGTAGAATTTAAAGGCAAGTGGTATCTTTTTCATCACGACAGCGTGCCGAGCAGCGGAAAAACGTGGCTGCGCAGCCTCAAAGTGGTGGAATTGGAATACAATGCCGATGGCACGATACAAACCATTGAAGGGGGAGGAACAGGCGAATGAAACATCTGCTGACGGCTTCTTTATTATGCTTTGCCTGTTTGCAGGGCTTCGCCGAAGACGGCTCGCGCCTTTGGCTGCGTGCCGATGCCACAGCGAAAGCAGTTGTAACAGCGAATAAAAAAAGCACCACCATCAGCATTGCCGTGGAGGAACTGCAAACGCAATGGCGAGGGGCGGCGGTGTCGCTGAAGATTAAGAACATTAAAGCCGATAAAGAGGAATTTTCCATTACGGGGGATGAGCGGGGCATTACAATTACTTCGCCCTCGGAGAAAGGGCTGCTGTATGGGGCATATCATTTGTTACGTTTGCAAGCGACCAATGGTTTGAAATATCCGTTAAATATTCAGGAGTCGCCTAAATACAACCTGCGCATCCTCAATCATTGGGACAATTTGGATGGTACGGTGGAGCGCGGCTATGCCGGTCGTTCGATTTGGCGTTGGGACGAATTACCCGCCGTGGTGTCGCCCCGCTACAAAGAATATGCGCGTGCCAATGCCTCCATCGGCATCAATGCGACGGTGCTGAACAATGTGAATGCCTCGCCGCAAATACTCCAATCGGATATGTTGGCGAAGGCGAAAGTCGTTGCCGATGTGTTGCGTCCTTACGGCATTCAAGTGTTTCTATCGGTCAATTTTTCTTCGCCGACGGTCTTGGGCGGCTTGCCCACATCCGACCCCTTGGATGCCGCTGTGCAGCGATGGTGGAAGGATAAAGCAAATGAAATTTACAAACTCATCCCCGATTTTGGCGGTTTTTTGGTAAAAGCCAACTCCGAAGGGCAGCCGGGTCCGCAAGACTTTGGTCGTACGCACGCGGAGGGAGCCAATATGTTGGCAGATGCGCTCAAGCCCCACAAGGGCATTGTGATGTGGCGTGCGTTTGTCTATAGTCCCTCCAACGACGACCGTGCGAAGCAGGCTTATATGGAATTTATGCCCTTAGACGGGCTGTTTCGCGATAATGTGGTTATTCAAGTGAAGAACGGACCAATTGATTTTCAGCCCCGCGAGCCATTCAGTCCCCTGTTTGGCGCGATGCACAAGACGGATGTGATGGCAGAAGTGCAAATCACGCAGGAATATCTGGGTCACGCCAATCACTTGGCGTTCCTTGCACCGATGTGGAAGGAGTTTTTGGACAGCGACACATACGGCAACGGCAGTGGCTCGCCGGTCGCCAACACCATCACGGCAATGGCGGGCGTGGCGAATATCGGCGATGAAACCAATTGGAACGGGCATCACTTCGCGCAGGCAAATTGGTATGCTTTTGGTCGCTTGGCGTGGAATCCGCAACTGTCGGCAGATGCCATTGCGGACGAATGGCTGCGACAGACTTTTTCGCAGAAGGATGCTTTTGTGGAGCCTGTGAAGGCGATGATGTTGCAGTCGTGGGATGCCGTCGTCAACTATATGATGCCGCTGGGCTTGCATCACATCTTTGCCGTGGGGCATCACTATGGACCTGAGCCTTGGGGAGTTATCCCCGGCGGTCGCCCCGATTGGCAGCCGTGGTATTTCCATAATGCCGATGCGGCAGGGGTCGGATTTAATCGAACAAAAACCGGGAGCGATGCAATAAATCAGTACCATTCGCCGTTAAAAGAGAGGTTGTACGACATCGAAACTTGTCCCGAAGAGTTGCTGCTGTGGTTTCATCACGCGGATTGGAATCACAAGATGCACAGCGGGCGAAGTTTGTGGGCGGAGTTGTGCTACAAATATGATTTGGGCGTGCAGCAGGCACGTGAGTTTCAAAAGGTTTGGGACAGGCAGGAGGGCGCGCTCGACACGGAACGCTTCCACGCGGTGCAGTCCCGCCTGAAAATTCAGTCGCGCGATGCCGTGTGGTGGCGCGATGCGTGTTTGCTCTACTTTCAAGAGTTCGCAAAGCAGCCAATACCCTACGATATAGAACGTCCGGTGCACGATTTAAGCGATTTGAAACAAATAAAATTAAAAATAAGCAATCACGAAAACGCAAAAAGATGAAAAAAGCAAGTGGAATTTTAGCACTGTCGGTGCTGTTGTTGAGTGTGGCGAGTTGCACAAGGGAGGTCGTAAAGTCCCTGCCTCGCAGTACGCCGGAGAAAGAAAACGTTGATGTGCAAGGCATTGAGGCATACCTTAATGCTTTGAAAGCCGACTCCATTGAGATTCATAGCCTGATGGTGGTCAGAAACGGGAAAGTTGCCTACGAGCAGTGGTTCGCGGGCGCGTCGCCTGACAGCTTGCATATTATGTACTCCGTGAGCAAGAGTTTCACGGCAACGGCGATTGGCTTTGCCGTTGATGAGGGGTTGGTGAAGTTGGACGACAAAGTGAGTTCGTTCTTCCCCGATGAATTGCCGGACACCGTTAGTCCCTATCTGGCGCAACTCCGCGTTTGGGATTTGCTCACGATGTCGGTGGGACAGGCGCGTGAGCCTGCTCGCACGGGCGAGAATTGGATTAAAGACTTCTTTGCGAAGCCCATCACGATTGAGCCGGGCAGCAAGTTTTATTACAACTCAATGGGGACTTTTATGCTCTCGGCGATTATTCAAAAAGTGAGCGGGCAAACCCTGTTTGACTACCTCACACCGCGATTGTTTGAGCCGCTACACATCGAAAATATCTACTGGGAAAAGAATCCGCAGGGCATCAATACAGGCGGTTGGGGCTTGTTTATCAAAACGGAAGATATGGCGAAATTTGGCTTGCTGTTCCTCCAAAATGGCGTGTGGGAGGGCAAACAATTGTTGCCGAAAGGCTGGACAGAGCAGGCTTCGGCACCTCAAATAGCCAATGGCGCAGGCTGGCCCGGCGATGGCGCGGAGCAGCCGGATACGGATTGGTCGCAGGGCTATGGCTATCAGATGTGGCGCAGCAAGCACAATGCCTATCGCGCAGACGGTGCCAAAGGGCAGTTCATCTTCATCATTCCCGACAAGAACACCGTTGTGGCGATTACGTCCAACACAGATAAGACGAAAGAGGAGATTGGCTTGCTGTGGGAGCACCTGTTTCCGGCGTTAAAAGACATAAATAATTGATAGATATGTATTGGCTACGACATAGGCAGCGCAACGAACAAAACGAAAATGGAAAAACGCTCTGAGTCAGAAGCCCTGTATATCATGGTTTTTTAAGGATGGTACGTTTCCCCCGTATAATTGGGAAATTTATCATCCGTGCTTTATCTTATAAGTACCTACCTTTGCACATCATTAATTTAAAAAATTGAAAGACATGAAACAAAAACACGTAAATTTTGCCGCAGCAGTGCTCTTTGCCGTTGCCATGGGATTGGGGGTACAGCCCATGCGGGCTAACGCGCCTCAAGAGGCAAAAATCGCTGTTACAGGCGTGGTGTCCGATGCGGATGGTCCGCTCATCGGAGTCAGTGTAGTAGAAAAAGGCAATCCGGGCAACGGTGTAGCGACCGATGTGGACGGAAAATACTCGCTCCGAGTATCGCCAAGTGCCACCATCACGGTGGCGTATCTGGGTTATTCAACCCAAGAAGTGCCCGTAAACGGGCAAACAACAATCAATGTTGCCTTGTCGGAGGAAGCCGGCACGTTGGACGAACTGGTGGTCATCGGCTATGGAAGTGTCCGGAAAAAAGACTTGACGGGTGCTGTATCCATGCTTAAAGGCGATGTGCTGTCGCAAGTGCCGGTTGCCAATCCGATGGAAGCCATGGCAGGTCGTTTAGCCGGTGTGCGGGTTACAGCCACCGATGGCTCGCCCGATGCGGAAATAATCATTCGCGTGCGTGGTGGCGGCTCCATTACCGGCGATAATTCGCCGCTCTACATTGTGGATGGATTTCCGGTGGGCAGTTTGAGCGACATCCCTGCGGGGGATATTGCCGACATCACTATTTTGAAGGATGCCTCTTCTACGGCTATCTACGGAGCGCAGGGTGCCAACGGGGTGGTATTGGTTACGACCAAGCGGGCGCAAGCCGGCAAAACGCAGGTGTCGTACAACGGTTATATGCAATCCAAGCAGTTGGCAAAACATCTGGACGTGTTAGACCCCTACGAATATGTGCTCTGGAACTACGAAATCGCCGCTATCGGCGGCGAATCCGACCTCAAAAATTTTCATTCCAAATTTGGAATCTATGAGGATATGGATTTGTATAAATACCAGAAAGGCGTTGATTGGCAGGACGATATGTTTGGCAGCGATGTGATTTCACAGCAGCATAATGTCAGCATTGCAGGCGGTACGGACAAAACAAAATACCTGATTAGCGGCACCTACAACAGCGATGGTGGTTTGATGCCCTATACCGATTTCAGCCGTACCAATTTGAACTTCAAATTAGACCAGGAAATCGCCAAAAACCTGCATTTTCAGTTTGATGCCCGCACCACCGATACGGAAACAAGCGGCGATGGTTCAGCCGGAGGCACCGACAAGGTGAGAACGTTTGAAGCCGTTACGCGCGGTCCGGTCAAAGGGCTGGAGGATTTTGTTAAGGTAGACCTTAACTTGATGTCGGAAGACGAACGCGACCAATGGATAAAAGCTAATATGTCGCTGGCAGACCGTGCCTATCAATACTGGCGGCACAGAGAAGCCCGCACATTCAGTTACAATGCGGCTTTGAAGTGGGATATTATTAAAGGTCTCAACTATCGACTGGAGGGCGGCTACACTTACGGCTTTAATGAAAATCAAAGCTATAAAGGAGCTACCACAGTGGACGCTGCCAATAACGGCGGCAAGCCTTTGGTGAGTTGGACTAAAGAAAACACGCAAAGGATGCGTGTAGCCAATATATTGTCGTATGGCTTTAAACTTGCCGATAGCCACAAAATCGACCTTATGGCAGGGCAGGAAGTTACCACAACAGGCAGCAATCAGAATGCAATGACCGTGAAAGGATTCAATGAAGACCTTTCGCCCGAAAAGATATTTGCGAACATCGGATTGGGTGATGGCGGCTCGGAGGTGAGTAGCAGTGAATCAGAGCCTCACCACATGGCATCATACTTCGGACGTGCCGGCTACAATCTTAACGACCGCTATTTGGCAACCGTTACGTTTCGTGCCGATGGCTCCTCCAAATTCAAACCGGGCAATCAATGGGGATACTTCCCTTCGGCGGCTTTGGCTTGGCGTGTCAGTGAAGAATCGTTTATGGCGGGCACTCAAGACGTGCTGTCAAACTTGAAACTGCGCGCCAGCTACGGTGAAGCAGGAAACAACCGTATCAGTTCGGGGTTATACAAATTGGATTATAGAATAAACTCCACCAATACTTATGCCTTAGGTGATAAATCCAATAATTATTATCAAGCGCGCAACAGTCAGCTTCCAAATCCCGATATTCGCTGGGAATCGATGGTTACCCGAAATATTGGTTTGGACTTCGGATTATTCAAGCAACGACTTTCAGGTACATTGGAATATTATTGGAATACTTCCAAAGACTTGCTGCTTGATGTCAAAATTACGGCTCCGGGTTACAGCAGTATGATGAAAAACATCGGACAAACGACCAACCGAGGGGTTGAATTGACTTTGGACGCTTTCATCGTTGAGAGCAAAGACTTTACGCTGGGTGCCAACTTCAATATTGGTTTTAACAAATCGAATGTGGACGCTTTGGATAGCGACGGCAACTTTTTATTGTTCAACACCAGCTGGGCAAGCACCGACTTGCAGGGATATAACGAATATGAAGTGCGCGTTGGACAACCGCTCGGCAAGATTTACGGATGGATAACCGATGGTTATTATACCACAAACGATTTCGCAAGCTACGATGCCGATGCTAAAAAATATGTGCCGAAAGAGGGTGTACCAACGACGACTTTGGTCAGTGGCAGAATCGGTATTCGTCCGGGTGCCATCAAGTTCAAGGATATAAGCGGTCCCAATGGTGTGCCCGATGGAGTTGTAGATGATTATGACCGCACGATTATTGGTGACGCCAATCCCGATTTCACCGGTGGATTCGGCTTCAACGGCACATTCTTAAAGAGTTTCGATTATATGTTGAACTTCTCTTATGTGGTTGGAAACAATATCTACAATGCCAACAAAATAGCCTCATCGCAGCAATACCGCACCAACAATCCAAATATGTTGGCATTTATGAACAGCAATAATCGCTATTCGTACATAAATGTGGCAGATGGGTCGCTCGTAACCGACTTGGCACAACTTGCCGCGATGAACGAAGGGGCTAATGCCAAAGAATACTGGTCGCCGCTTTCGTTTAGTGCGCAACGTGCCGTGATACACTCGTGGGCAATTGAAGACGGTTCGTTCCTGCGTTTGCAGAACGTGACGCTGGGATACACCCTCCCCAAGAGTATCTCTCAAAAGTTTGCTTGCCAACGTCTTCGCGCCTATTGCACGTTGAACAATGTGTATGTGTGGACGAATTATTCGGGCTATGACCCCGAAGTCAGTTCTGCCGGACGTAATTCAACGTCCAAACAGCTGATTCCCGGGTTGGACTATTCGGGCTATCCGAAAAGTTTCTCCTATACACTCGGCTTAAATATCACTTTCTAATGTTTCATCTTAAAAAATTAAAAATATGAAAAATAAACGTATGAAAATTAAAAAAAACATATTGCTTTTATCCGCCGCAGCCTTATTGACAAGTGCGTGCGAGGATTTTTTAGCCCCTGAGGCACCATCATCGTTTTATACCGATTATGTGTTTTCAAATCCTGATGATGCGAAAAAAGCGTTGTTGGGCGTTTATGCGCTGTTTGCTACCGATGACTACACGTCGCGTCTGTCGAATGTTTGGATGCAAAACACAGATGTGGAAGCCACCCGCCCGGAAGCTAACCCCGGCTCCGACAGACGAACGGTATGGTCATTACAAGGTGGTTTATTGACAACTTGGGGTGAGATGGACCAGCGGTGGCAAAACAATTATCAGGCTATCGACCGTGCTAATCAATGTATCGAAGGCATGTTGGCAAGTCCCGCAAAGGATGACCCCGACATGAAAATGATGATTGCCGAGGCTTATTGCCTGCGTGCCTACCGCTATTTTCTCCTTTGCAACTTTTGGGGCGATGTGCCCTATTTCCGCGAAGCCGCGAAATACGGACAGGAACTCGACCGTCCGAAAACCGACAAAAACATTATTTATAGCGGTATGATACAGGACTTGGTCAATAGCGAAGCCGATATGTATTATATGGATGAGTTTGCCGATGGTGTGGAACGGATGAATCGGGACTTTGCTTTGGGCATGATTGCTCGCCTGTCGTTGTTCCGTGCAGGCTACGGCATGACAAAAGAGGGAGTCATGAAACGTGCCGATGATTATCTGGATGTGGCAACCAACGCGGATTTGGCGGTTACTTATACGATTGGCGGACAAACGAAAACAGCCCGCACTTCGACGGAATATTACGAATTGGCGAAAGCGTATTGCCAAAAGTTGATTGCCGAACGTCCCAAAACATTGGCGAGCAATTTTGCAAAAATCTTTCGCGATGAGTGTGAACAAGTAGTTAACTCCAATGGCGAAGTATTGTACGAAGTGGCTTTCGGAACGGGCACCACCAATAGCCGCGGCGATGTGGGTTGGACAATCGGCGTTCCGGTAACCGTCGGCAGCTCGAAAGGCACCACCACCATTCAAGTATATTTCGCTCCTACTTACTATTATTCTTTCGATTCGAAAGACATTCGTCGGGATATTACTTGCTCTAAGATTTCATACGTCAGCGATACGGAACAACGGATAGCATCCGCAACCGAATTATCCGTCGGCAAATGGAATCGCTTGTGGATGAAAAACGACCAAGCCGACGGTTCGTCCAAGTCCACCGGCATCAACTGGCCGCTTATGCGCTATTCGGATATATTGCTGATGCTGGCTGAAGCCGACAACGAAATAAATGGCAGTCCGACCGCTTTGGCGAAAGATATGCTGAAAACCGTACGCCAACGGGCATTCAATGCTGCCGACCATAGCACCAAAGTAGATGCGTATGTAAATGCTCTGACATCGAAAACGGATTTCTTCAACGCTATTGTGGATGAACGCGCTTGGGAATTTGGCGGCGAATGTCTGCGTAAATTCGACCTGGTTCGCTGGAATATCTACGGCAAAAAGATAGTAGAAACCAAACGCATCATCAATAATATGGGAAAAGCCGCTTATGGATTGGATATATCCAACCCGGAAGTAAGTAAATATGCAACATTGGCAGACGTTATTTATTACACAAGAGCAGGTGGAACCATTGAGTTTGTTAATGCTCCGGACGAAAAAATCACAGACCCTTCGGGAGGAACCGCTATCACAGAAAGTGATGCCAACGGCTATGTGCCCGTAGCAGCCACTTATGCAAAAAAGGATTGGGCAAAAGCGTTGTACAAAGAAACTACCGCTGAACCTGCCGACTATACACAATGGTCGTGGCGTGGCTACAAGGATGAAACCGGCAACTCGGCAGTGCCGTATTTATTGCCCATAGGCACCAGCACGCTGAGTTCAAGTAAAGTCTTGAACAACGAGGGCTACGGTCATGTGTTTACTAATAATTAAAAAATAACAAATTAAAAAATAAAGTCTATGAAACTGAAAATAAAAGGATTGCTCTTGGCAATCGGACTGATGCCGATTTTTGCGGCATGTGATGATAATGACTTGGGAACAGCCCCGCGCCTGTTTGCGCCCATTGTGGCGGAGGACATCGGCGGCACATGGATTAAAGCAACATGGGACCGCTATGCGGGAACACTGTCGTATAATCTTCAACTGTCTGATGATGAGGCATTTGCGAACATTTTGGCGAATGTGTCTATCAATGAAGAGCAAGATACCGAATACACATTTGAAGGCTTGTGGTATAATACGCAATATTATCTTCGAATACAGGGATTAGGGGCTAACGACATCAAATCCACCACAGTCGTTTACCGCCTTAAAACAGCAAAGTATCCGACTCTACTGCAATCGCCCGCAACGAGTGATTGTATAGATACGCAAATCAAGGTAATATGGGGCGACATAACCTACGATGCTTTGCAAGTATATAGTGGCGCGGAATTGATAAAAACCGTTGAGTTGACAGCGGACGACAATGCCGAAAAAACGGTCATCATTACGGACTTGGAACCTGCCACCGCTTATACCATACAAGCGTATCAAGGCGAAAAATATGAGGGAGAAATGGACTACACGACTGCTACCGCCCAAGTGTTTGACGGCGATTTTGTCGACCTTCGCGGATTGGATGAGGCAGACGCCTATACCAAACTTACCCAAACGTATATTGACGAATTGGCAACGCAATATCCGGGCGGATTCACGGTGGTATTGGAAGGTGGCACGCATTATGGAATTGAAACAGTGAACTTGTCCACAAATTTCAGTCTTGTAACCGGGTTGAGCTTTTTAGGGAATGCCATTATCGAACACAACGGGGGTATTGGAATTAAACCGGATGCCAATATTGGGTTTATTACCATCGATGGCATTATTTTTACCGACCATCCGAGTGCCCCGAAAGAATCGGGAAACTTCGGAGGCAAATATGCACTTGATATCAGAGGCACGAATGAAGGTGCCCGAATTGGCAAATTGAGCCTTTTAGGTTGCGATATTCGATACAAACGTGGGCTATTCCGCGCTCAATCGGCGGTTGAAATTGACTCCATCGTCATTGACAATTGCTTCATCGATTCTATCGGAGGTTATGGCGTTACCAACGCCGACAATGAAAAAGCCTATTTCAAAAATGTTGTCGTTAAAAATTCGACCATTGCTTATGCCGAAAAAATCTTTATAGGCGCAAAAGCGGTACCGGTTGACCGGCAAAATTCGCTTACGTTGGAAAATCTGACGATTTGCTATTCTCCCAAAGGGACAGGCAATTACATAGTTGATTACAACAACCAAACGCTTCCGGGCGGGGTTACTATTAAAAACTGCATCGTCGGTGCAGGCGGCACAACCATTCGTGGTATGCGAAGTGCTGCAACGAACATCAATGTCGAGAACAACTTCCGCGCCAACGATATGGCATGGACACTGAATGCCACCACCGACGAACCGGAAAGTCCGATTGATTTGACCCCTTTGAGTGCAGCAACTATCGGCGTTTTTGCCGACCCTGAAAATCTGAACTTCAAGGTAACAGATGCAAATCTTATAAACAAAGTGGGAGACCCAAGATGGTGGAAATGAAAAAAAAACTGTTAATATGGTCAATAGTGTTCCTGTGCGGCAATCTTGCTGCACAGGAACAATCTATGATTGTTGATTTGTCGCAATCGTCGTGGAATATAACCCTCGACCCTGCTGCCAAGTGGGAAAGCGATGTCTTATATCTTCCTCCGGTGGATATTACTGCGTTGCCTGTTAATCCTCCGACACAAGGCTGGGATGCTGTTTTTACTCATCCCGATACATCCGGTGTGTCTATTCCCGCCACTGTGGAAGAATATCTTTGGGGATGGAACGGACAAACTTTTGGTGTAACCGGTAATTATATCGGCGTTTCGTGGTTTACCACTAAAGTAACTATTCCCCGCGAATGGGAAGGGAAGCTGTTCACGCTCAAGGTGGGCAGTGTCCGTTTCCGTGCGGAGATATTTGTCAATAGAAAATTAGTAGGATATGATTTGGTCAATTCCACCAATTTTGATATTGACCTTACCAACTATTTAGTGGTTGGCAGCGAAAACGAAATAGCCTTCCGCATCACCGACCCCAATGGCAATTTCAATTGGAAAGACTCACAGGTATATACTTGGGGGGAATATGATACCAACCCCACGCACGGATTCGGCGGAATTACCGGAAACGCTGTTTTGCAGGCAACCGAAAAATTGCATATAGATAATGTGTTCATCAAAAACGGTCCCAATCCCAAAAAGATAGACGTTGAACTGACCGCAAGTAATCTCACAGGAAGTATTGCCAAAGATAAAAAACTACTCTTGGAAATTTCCGAATACAGCACCGGACGAAAAGTCTATACGAAAGAATCGGTCATCAAAGCCATTCCCGAAGGGAAAACGAAATTGTCGTATGCTATCACCGTCCCCGAGGCGCATCTCTGGAGCGTGGATGCCCCCAATCTTTATACACTCCGCGTCGCATTGGCAGACGATAACGTGAGCGAACGTTTCGGCTTTCGCTGGTTTGAAGTGCGAACGGTAAACGGCGACCGGCAGTTTTATCTGAACGGCAAACGCATCGTGTTGCGCAGTGCCATCTCGTGGGGCTATTGGTCGGATAACGGGATTACGCCCACGGACGAATATGCTCGCAAGCAAGTGTTAGCCGCTAAACGCCTCGGACTGAATATGTTGAGTTTTCATCGCGCCATCGGGCAAACAAATGTGCTGGATTATGCCGATGAGTTGGGTTTGCTGATTTGGGAAGAACCCGGAGGCAATCAATATTCTGCCAACAAATTTGATGATAATAGCCTGCAAACCAATTTTTATTTAGCCTATCGTGACGAGAAATTAGCGCGGATGATAGTTCGCGACCGCAATCATCCGAGTTTGGTCATTTACAATCTGCACAACGAACGCAGCGCACCGCCGCAAGCGGCCGATTACCGCGAAATGCGTATGGCGCACGAATTAGACCCCACCCGCCAGATTAATTACAATTCCAGCAATGGCGAAAATCCGGAAGGGCAACACAGCACGCGCTTCAAATTGCATTTGGCACCTTACGACACCACTTTTTACGACATTGGCTGGTACGACCGCCACCACGCAGGCGGTCCGGGTGTTTATCACGATGCTCTCTATCACAATCCAACGGATTATTTGCGCTATACCGCGAATAAATCGGAAATTATCTATTGGGGAGAAGAAGGCGCGATAGGCACGCCGCCCCGCTTGGAAAAAATTCGCGAAGCGATTTTGCAAGGAAATAAAAGGAACGGTTGGGAAGCCGCCGACTATTTGGGTTGGTACGATGCCTATAACCGGTTTTTAAAAGAACAGGGGTTTGACAAAGCCTTTCCGTCTGTCGATGCCCTGACTGTGGCAATGGGCAATGTAGCCTATTATTATCAGGGAAGAATCATTGAAAATATCCGCATCAACAACACGATAGACGGTTATGCAGTCAATGGTTGGGAATCGATGAAATTGGAAAATCATTCGGGCATAGTGGATAATTATCGGAATCACAAAGGCGACCCCGATTTGATTGCCCGCTACAATCAGCCTCTTTTCCTCAGCGTGAAAATGAACCGGAAAGTACTGGCGGTAGGCGATACTACAACCGTAGATGTGTATATTGTCAATGAAAAAAATCTACAAGGCAACTATCTCTTGACACTTGCGGCAAAGGATGAAAAAGGGAATGTGTTGTCCACCGTATCGAAAAAAGTGAAAGTAAGCGGTGGAGCGGTTTATGGCGAAAATCTATTGACCGAATGGAAATTGCCTGCTACAAGTGTCGGTTATGCGACCGTTGAGGCTACTCTTTTTTCAGGCAAGCAACCGGTGGCGAAAGGCGATGACCGACTTTTTGCCGTAAAATTAGACAAAAGCGGTATGCCCGAAAAAATGCTCGTAGCAGATACCACAGGTGTATTGACCAAGTTTATGCGTCGTTCCGGATTAAATATAAAGGAATATAAACACGGCAATCCGCAGGGAAATCTCTTGTTGGTTGGTGCTTTTGAGCCGCAACAGTGGGGTAGTGGGATGAGCGATATTATCGAATGGGTGCAAAAAGGCGGCTCGTTGGTTATCGTAGATAATCCGGTACGGTGGGCAGAATTTCTTGCCGATAAAGAAGTGCTTGATTATAGAGGCTATAAAGAACTGGGACGCTCGTGGTACGGTGGCAATTTCTTCAACCGCAAGCACGCCATTTTTGATGGACTTCCCGCCGATTGCGCTTTCAATTGGGAATACCAATGTTTTTCCGCATACAACCGCCGCCGCATAGGATTGCGCGTAGGTAGCGGCGAAACACTCGTCGGTTGCGTATCCGACCACAGGAAAGAAGTCTATTCGGCATTGAGTATCATTCCCGTAGGGCGAGGCAAAATCATTCTGACGACTTTGGATATTCCCGCTTGCCTGAAAACGGCAAAGAAAACGAATGAAACCGTGGATATAGACGGTATGAATGAAGCAATGGGAACGTTCAACCCCACTTCCGACAATCCGGCAAATGTGGTGGGGCTACAATTATTGTTTAATTTATTAAAGAAATAATAAAAATATGAGAACAATAGGGTTTCTATTTACAGTTTTGCTTTCTTTTTTGACTGTTGCACAAGGACAAACGAAAACGCAGCCGTTAGCTTTCCCCGGTGCTGAAGGTTTCGGACAATACACTTCCGGCGGTCGCGGCGGGAAAGTGTTGTATGTTGATAACCTCAACGATGACGGCGAAGGCAGTTTGCGCAAAGCGATTAAAGCAAAAGGTCCCCGAATAATTGTTTTTCGTGTATCCGGGACAATATTTTTGGCTTCCGACTTGACGATTAATAACGACAGCATCACGATGGATGGACAATCGGCTCCCAACGGGGGAATCTGTATTGCTAATTTCCCTGTCATCATCAGTGCCAATAATGTGATTATTCGGTATATGCGCTTTCGGATGGGCGATGCGGGACATGCAGAGGACGATGCGTTGAAAGGTAGCCGTCAAAAAGACATCATCATCGACCATTGTTCCATGAGTTGGAGCACCGATGAGTGCGGTTCGTTTTATGATAATACGAATTTTACGTTGCAGTGGTGTATCCTCTCCGAGAGCCTGAACAACAGTGTGCATACCAAAGGCGCACACGGTTATGGAGGTATTTGGGGCGGGATGAAAGCCTCGTTTCATCACAATTTGCTGGCGCATCACAGCAGTCGTAACCCGCGTTTTTGTGGTGCACGCTACCACGAAGCGACCAAAGAGTTGGAGATAGTCGATTTTCGTAACAATGTGATTTACAATTGGGGACACAACAGCAGTTATGCCGGCGAAAACGGGCATTATAACTTGGTCAATAATTATTACAAACCCGGTCCTGCCACACGAGAAAAGGTCAAAAATCGTATCTTAGAAGCCTGGCAGAGCGAAGATAGATATGGGTTTCACGATTTTGGACAATTTTACATCACCGGCAACATCATGGAAGGCAACGCCGCAGTAACTGCCGACAATTGGGAAGGCGTGGACTACACGACTACCGACAACAAAAATCTGAATAAGAGTTCTGCACTCCCTGTCGTGGAAGATTCGTTGAAACAGCGTGTTCGCGTCAATCAGCCGTTTGAATACGAAATAACAACTCAACATACGGCTCAGCAGGCTTATGAGGCTGTATTGAAAGACGCAGGTGCGAGTTTGGTTCGCGATGCGGTCGATGCTCGAATAGTGAATGAAGTGCGCAGCGGCACATTTACTTACGGCGATAAGGGACTGATAGATTCACAAACACAAGTCGGTGGATGGCCAGAATTAAACGCCATTGTCGTTGACCGCGCCGGACGCGGCAATTTCCGCACGGTGCAGGCAGCAATAGATTCGGTTCGCGCATTCGACCCGAAGGGAACGGTCACGATTTTTATTCGCAACGGCGTGTATAAAGAAAAAATTGAACTGCCGACGCACGTTTGTAATGTGCGGCTCATCGGCGAAAGCCGCGATAAAACGATTATTACTTACGACGACCACGCGAATATCAATAAAATGGGCACGTTTCGCACTTACACTTTCTTGGTGCGCGGCAACGACATTACGATTGAAAATCTGACCATCGAAAACAATGCCGAGCAGTTGGGACAAGCCGTTGCCCTGCATCTCGAAGGCGACCGCATCATTATTCGCAATTGTCGGCTTCTGGGTAATCAGGACACGGTTTATACCGGACGCGAAAATTGCCGACACTATTTTGAAAACTGCCACATTGAGGGGACTACCGATTTTATTTTCGGTCCCTCCACCTGCTGGTTTGAACAGTGCGAGATTTTTTGCAAGAAAAATTCGTACATCACGGCGGCAAGTACGCCTGCAACCATCGCGTTTGGCTATATTTTCAACCGCTGCAATATTTCGCTGGCTGAAAATGTGTCAAGTATGTATCTGGGTCGCCCGTGGCGTCCGTATGCTATGACGTTGTTTATGAATTGCCAATTGCCGGAAAACATCAATTCGGCAGGGTGGGACAATTGGCGCAATGAGGAAAACGAAAAAACAGCGCGCTATATGGAATACAACAATACGGGCAAAGGTGCGGCAACAAATCAGCGCGCGAGATGGGCAAAGGTATTGACCGCCAAAGAGGCGGCTGCTTATACGCTCGAAAAGGTGATGAAAGGGTGCGATAATTGGCAAATTAAATAAAATTAAATTGAAATAAAATGAAGAATTTTAAAAAATGTGTATGTGTGTTGATGGGCTTGGGCTGTGCGTCGGCGCTATCCGCAAAAACCTACAACTTGCAGGAGTTGGGAGCCGACGTGAGCGGCAAAAAGAAATGTACGGAGTTGATTAACAAAACCGTTCAGAAAGCGGCAAAAGAGGGTGGGGGGACACTCTATTTTCCTGCCGGAGAGTATCTTACCGGTCCTATCCATTTGGAAAGCAATATCACGCTGAACATCGAATCGGGTGCGGTGTTGCGCTTTTCCGATGATTTCAACGACTATTTGCCGCTTATGAAAGTACGCTGGGAGGGTGTTTTTATGAATGCCTTTGCGCCGCTGATTAATGCGCAACATGCTGAAAATCTTACGATTACCGGACGGGGAACGCTGGAAGGTCAAGGAAAAAAATGGTGGGAGGAGCAACGTAGAATTACCGGAGAAATCCGGAAAAACGGCGATATTGCCAATCCTAACGAATTGCAACAATTGTGGGTAAAATCCAATCCGAATATAATGGTTTCGGATTATTACAAAAATTCCCTGAAACGCCGGTTTTTCCGCCCGCCGTTCATTCAGTTTTTGGAATGTCAAAACATTAAGATAGAGGGAATTACGATACATAATTCGCCGTTTTGGACAATCAATCCTGAGGGTTGCAACAATCTACAGGTGCATGGCGTGACAATTAAAAATCCGGAAGACGGTCCGAACACCGACGGCATTAATCCGTCGTCGTGCAGCAACGTGCGCATTTCCGATTGCTTCATCAACGTGGGCGACGATTGCGTGACCATCAAATCCGGACGCGATGCCGATGGGCGCAGCTACGGCAAACCGTGTGAGAACATCACCGTCACCAATTGCGTGATGCTTGCAGGGCACGGTGGCGTGGTCATCGGCAGCGAAATGTCGGGCGGCGTGCGAAAAGTGACCATATCGAACTGCGTATTCAACGGCACCGATGCGGGCATTCGCCTGAAAGCCTCCCGCGGTCGCGGCGGCGTGGTGGAAGAAATCAGGGTGGACAATATCGTGATGGACGACATTCAGAAAAATGCGTTCATTTTCGATTTGTTTTACGACCGTGATTCCAAGCAAGAGCCGGTTTCTGAACGCACTCCTGTGTTTCGCAATGTGCATATCAGCAACGTGACCGGCTATAACGTGAAAAAAGTGGGCTACATCACCGGTATCGCAGAAATGCCGATTGAAAATATCTCATTTTCCAATATCAATATGGAGGCGCAAACCGGTTTTACGGCTGAAACAGCCAAAAACATCCGATTTCACAACGTGGATTTTGCCGTAACACAAGGCGCGAGCCTCGCGATGAAAAATTGTCAAGACATCGTTTTAGACAATGTGCGCACCAAAGCACCGCTGCCCAGTCAAGCGGTCATAGAATTGGAAAAGGTCGATAATGTGCTGGTTAACAACTCGTTTCAACTCGTTCCAACCGATGTTTTCTTGAAAACGACGAACAGCAAAATCGTTTGGGGGAGTAATTTTTTGAATAATGTTAAAACAGCGAAAGTCGAAAAATGAGAAAAGTGAATAATCCCATAATAGCATTGCTGTTGCTTGCTTTTGCTCTCGCATCGTTCGCATCGGGCGAAAAACGCCTCGTTCATCTATTTATGGCAGGCGATTCCACGATGGCAAACAAAGATGTCTATCGCAACGTGACCGACTCCGTAACCGGCGAAATCAGTCCGGAATTTTTTCCGGAAAGAGGTTGGGGAATGCTGTTGCCCGAATTTTTTACCGACCAAATAGTGATAGAAAATTACGCCAGAAACGGACGGAGCACGCGCTCGTTTATTGCCGAAGGCTTGTGGGATAAACTCATTTCCAAGGTGCAAAAAGGCGATTATGTGGTTATCCAATTTGGACACAACGACCAATCGGTTGAGAAAACAGAGCGTTATACCTCGCCGGAGGACTATCGCAAAAACTTGATTCGTTTTGTCGATGAAGTAAAAGCCAAAGGCGGAAATCCTATTTTGGCAACGCCGGTAGTGCGTCGTAAATTCGGAAACAATGGCAAAATTGTGGACGATGTTCACGGCGTTTATCCGAGCATCGTGTGTGAAGTAGCTAAAGAAAAAAAGGTGACGTTGGTGGATATGACCGAATTGACACGTGCGTGGATAAATGAAGTGGGCGATGAGGCTTCCAAAAAGTTTTTTATGCACATTCCGAAAAAAGCCAATCGCAATTTTCCTAATGGCTTGACGGACAATACGCATTATGTAGAGGCAGGAGCACGTCACGCAGCATCGCTTTTTGTTGCCGGTATTCAAAAACAAAAAGTAGAAGGACTGACTTCTTTATTAAAAGAAAATAATTTATACGTTTCCAAAGTGTGGGTATCGGATTTGGGCAACGGAAAGTATAAAAATCCGATTCTCAATGCGGATTATTCCGACCCCGATGTGTGCCGGGTGGGGGATGACTACTATATGACCGCCTCCAGTTTCAATTGCATACCCGGATTGCCGATTTTGCATTCCAAGGATTTGGTCAATTGGACGTTACTCGGGGCAGCTATTCCCGCGCTCACGCCCGATACGATTTTTGCCCGTTCTCAGCACGGCAATGGCGTTTGGGCACCATCTATCCGCTATCACAACAACGAAGTTTATATTTATTACGGCGACCCCGACCAGGGGATTTTTATGACAAAAACCAAAAATCCGGCAGGTGTGTGGGAACCGTTGACGTTGGTGAAAGCCGGAAAAGGTCTGATTGATGCCTGCCCTTTTTGGGACGAAGACGGACAGGCTTATTTAGTTCACGCTTTTGCCGGAAGTCGCGCCGGAATCAAAAGCCTGTTGGCAGTCACTCGCTTAACGCCCGATGGCAAACAGGCTGTCGGTCAGAGTATTATCGTTTATGACGGTCACGATGTGGATGAAACCATCGAAGGTCCGAAATTGTATAAACGCAACGGTTATTACTATATTTTTGCTCCTGCGGGTGGCGTGGCCACCGGTTGGCAAGTGGCTTTGCGCGCCAAAAACATCTTTGGTCCCTACGAACGAAAAGTCGTTATGGCACAAGGGAAATCGTCTATCAACGGACCGCATCAGGGCGCGTGGGTGGATACGAAAACCGGCGAAGATTGGTTTATTCATTTTCAAGACCGCTTTGCGTTCGGTCGCGTAGTACATTTGCAACCGATGCAATGGAAAAACGACTTTCCGGTTATCGGCGAAGACAAAGACGGTGACGGTTGCGGCGAGCCGGTTTTGACCTACAAAAAACCGAATGTCGGAAAAACTTATCCGATAGCAACCCCGGCAGAAAGTGATGAATTTTCATCCAAATCTTTGAGCTTGCAATGGCAATGGCACGCTAATTCGCAAGATTGGTGGTACTTCGCTAATCCCGCAAAAGGCACATTGAGTTTGTATTCCGTTCCGGTGCCGGCAAATTACAAGAGTTTGTGGGACGTGCCGAATTTGCTTTTGCAAAAATTTCCGGCGCAAGATTTTACGGCAACCACTAAACTGACATTTGTTCCGTCCAACAGAATTACCGGTGAACGTACAGGATTGGTGGTTATGGGTTTAGATTATGCCCTGCTGTCGTTGGAAAACACGAAAAACGGCTTAGTACTTTCGCAAAACGAATGTTTGAAAGCCGAAAAAGGCAGTTCTGAAACAGTCAATGCAAGTGCCAATCTTTCCGACAACACGCTTTATTTGCGAGTAAAAGTACAACCCGATGCCAATTGCACATTCAGTTACAGCACCGATGGACAAAAATATACCCCATTCGGCAAACCGTTCACTGCCAAAGAAGGCAAATGGATTGGTGCCAAAGTGGGCTTGTTTTGCAGCCGTCCGGTGAAAAACAACGATGGCGGGCGCGTGGAGGTGGATTGGTTCCGCATTGAGAAATAAACATTATGGCAGCAGCCATTTCCAAACAGGGATAATCCGAATGGTTGAGCCATTCTCCTGAATTGTTGATTCTTCGTCATAAGTAACAATTTCAAGTTGCTTGAGGTCGTGAATTGCTGCAAGTTTCAGCAAGGCTTTTATTTCTCTTTCTCGTGTCAAGGCATCATTGATGCTGTAGGATACTTGTATGGCTCGATTTGCTTTTGGAATAAAGAAATCAACTTCAACATTTTTGTTATAAAAAAACACATCATCGGGATATTTTTTTTTCAAATCAATCGCAACAATGTTCTCTAACAATTTGGTTTCCGGGTCAAATAAGAAATTGTTTAACAGCCCATTATCAAAGAAATACCGTTTTTTTAATGTCTCTTTTTGAGTTAGTTTATCCGAGAAATTAGAAATGCCAAAAGTTAAACAGGCATCCGTTAGATATTGGAGATAATCCACAAGTGTATTGCGTGAAATAGTTGCTCCTGTTGAATCCAGCACATTTTTTATTCGTGCCAAAGAGGACGGCTGCATCACACTTTCTGCCAATTTTTTGACAAGAAATCGCATCGCATTCTCGTTTCTTATTTCATTCCGGGAAATCACATCACCCAACAGAATTTTTTGATACAGCGAATTTATCCAACTGCGCTTATCGTCCATCTTAAAAGTTTCAGCAAATCCACCATAATAAAAATAGTTATCAAACAACTTCCGCACTTGGAGCCGTTTGTCATTGTATTCCCAATTCTTATCCAAAACAACTTGATGAAACGACAGATATTCTTGAAATGAAAATGGAAAAACTTCACGTGCAATAAATCGCCCACCAAGAGTTGTATATATCTCTTTACTAAGCATTTGTGCATTACTTCCTGTGATAAATACTTTATATTTGGAATCGGCAAGCCGCCGAGCAAATTTCTCCCACCCGACAATATTCTGAATTTCATCCAAAAATATTAGAGGTTTTCCACTATACATTTCTCGATAAGAATCCAGCAACAAACCAAGTTCCTCTGCTTTGATTGCGGCAATGCGCTCATCCTCAAAGTTAACATAAAGAATATCTTCGATAGATGCAAGTCCTGTCTGAATTAATTCCTGTATATGTTGATACATCATGTAAGATTTACCCGCACGACGCAATCCAACAAATACATAATTTGCAGTCGCCTCTAATTTTAGAGGTCTCTTAATGAGTTCTATCTCAGCTACTTGAGCCTGCTTCTCAGCGATAATAGTTTTAATAATTTGCTTTTCCATACTCTAAATTTATTTGATTGACGCTGCAAAGATACAAATAATTATTCAATACACTAATCAATAAACAAAAATTATTGTTCAATATACTGAGCAATAATTCAAATTTATTGCTCAATATAGATGTGTTTATTGAACAATAATTGATTTTTTGCCGTTAGGCACTGTTGGCACAATGCGGTCGGCTGTAAATCCAATCACCTTATGCGGCTTTGCGGTGATGCGTTTGTGCACTTGCAATTCTGCCAACGATTTGTTGATTAGCTCGAGCTGTATTCGTGTGTCCTCATTGATGTCGTTGTAGTCGGCAAAGGCATCTTCGATGTTGGCGGTAAGCCTTTTGACTTCGTGCTCAAGCACTGCCAGCCGCTCAGCAGGCGGAAAGGAGAAAAATTGGCGCACGGCTACAAAAGCTCGCATAATGCAAATATTCATTTGAATAGCAAGCGGAGAATTTAAGATGCCGGATAGCATTGCGATACCTTCTTGTGTGAAGACAAAAGGGGCTACGGTGCTGTGTTTTATGTTTGCGGGCAACCGGTCGCAATTTGCGACCAGTTCCAACCATTCTGTTTTTGTTAGTTCAAACATAAAATCTTCAGGAAAGCGTTCGATATTGCGCCTTACCTGCTCTTTCAATCGCTTTGTTTTTACGCCATACGCTTCTGCTAAATCAAAGTCAAACATGACCCGTCTACCTTTGATTTCACGAATCTTGCTCTGAATTTGAACAATTTGCTGTTCCATATTGATTAGTATTTATTTATTTTGCATAAAATTATCGGTGCAAAGGTAATATATTTTCGTAATACTCGCAAATAATTTGCAACTTTCTCAGGGCAACCATTAAGTTTTGCCTGAATTTTGGGTGCACGATTGCAGATTCTAAAATAATATTTTGTATCTTTGCACCAATCAATAGGGTAAAGTTCGTGAAAAACAAGTATCTGAATATAAAAAGCATTCTTTGTCTTTTCTTTCTTTGCGTTTTCTTTTCGTCCGCCTGTCCGGTCAATTTGGCACCGTTTACGCGGTTTGACAAAATCACGCAGGAGGATGGTTTGTCCAGCAATCACGTCCTTTGCATTTTTCAGGAAGAGGCGGGGTGGATGTGGATTGGCACCAGTTTGGGCTTGAATCGCTACGATGGCTATCAATTTACGCTTTACAAGAGCGATGTGGATGAACTTGGCACTTTGCGGGGCGAGTTGGTGCGCTGCATCTTTGAAGACCCTGCGCATCGGATTTGGGTGGGCACGGAGCGCGGCGGGTTGAATCTTTTTGACCGCGACACGGAAACATTTTCGCATTTTCACTTTCAGGATACTTCGATTGATTCGATTTTTTCGGTCAATAGCATTGCCTGTAATTCTGCGGGACAGTTGGTGGTGGGCACGAACAAAGGCTTGGCTTTCCTGAACGCACACAACCGATTGGAACGCATCCCGGTGGAGGCTCTGGAAGCGGCAGGCAATCCCGAAGTGAGCAAAATCTTTTTCGACAAGCACAACTACTTGTGGATTGGAACATACGCAGGACTGTTTGTCTATGACGAAACAGCGAAAACGGGGAAACGCATCGCTTTGCCGTCGTCAGCGCATCCCTACGACGAAATCCATTCGTTTTTTTTCGACAGCGATAATGTCTTGTGGCTCGGAACTTATAATTCAGGCGTTTATACCGTTAATATCCGGTCGCATTTGATAAAAAGAGAAGAAACTTTTCCTCGCTTTGCGCGTGCCGAAACCGTGCGGGCGATTCGAGAAGACCGTCAGGGGATTATGTGGTTCGGCACGCGGGGCGGATTGGTTTCTTATGATAAATCCACGCAAATCTATCATTCATTGTTGCGGGATGAAGACGAAAATCTCAGCCGTTCATTACATTCCGTTTTGAGTTTATGTGTTGATTTACAGGGCAATCTGTGGGTTGGCACGCGGGGAGGAATCAATTACCGCGATGTCGATAAGCAGGCTTTTATTCATATCAAAGCATCGAAAAACGATGACCGGTTTTTGAACAACGGCGAGATTTACTGCTTCTATATCAACGGTTCGGATTTGTTGATTGGAACGGAAAGCGGCGGTGTGAATATCTATAACCTGTCTACACACCGTTTCAAGTATTTGACCACCAAAACCGGTTTGTCGAGCGATTGTGTCAAATCGTTTGTCCGCGACGGCAATGACCTGTTGGTTGCCACCTATCAGGGCGGCATTTCGGTGGTGGATGCCCGCACCTACCACGTAAAAGCCATTTTGAGGCATAAAAAAGGCACGCCCCATTCGTTGTCGGACGATGTCGTGTGGAGCCTCTACAAAGACCGTCAGGGCAACATTTGGGTGGCTACCAACAAGGGCGTGGATTTGTATGACGGGCGCACAAAAGCATTCACACATTACCCTGCCTTTTTTCAAAATCAACTCTGCTTCTGGCTCAAAGAAGATGCCGACGGCGATTTGTGGATGGGTGGCGACGAATTGGTCATCTACAATCCGAAAACGAAAGCCCTGAAAAAATACAGCGAGCGCACACGCGATTTTATCCCGACCACCCAAAACCGCTATTGGCTCGCCACCCGCGGACACGGCTTGGCACTGTTTGACAAGGAACACGGTGCGGTTTCGTATTTGACGGAATCGGACGGGCTGTGCAACAACAATATCCAATCGCTCAATCGCGATGCAAACGGCAATATTTGGATAAGCACCTTCAACAGACTTTCCCTCTTTGATGAAAACAATCAAAAATTCACCAATTTCGATGCCGATGACGGTCTGCAAAGCAAGCAATTCAATTACGGCGCATCCATTGTGTATGGCAACAACCTGATTTATGGCGGAATGAACGGCATCAATATCTTCAATCCGACAGAAATTCGCAAAAACACGTTTTCTGCGCCGGTCGTTTTCACAGGCTTGCGGATTTTTAATATCCCCGTCAAAATCGGCGAAAAACCCTTGACACAAAGCATCAACCGGATGGACAAAATCGAATTGACTCATCAACAAGATGTGTTTTCGATTGAATTTGCCGCGCTGTCGTATGCCAAATCCAATCGCAACGAATACGCCTATATGTTGGAGGGTTTCGATAAAAATTGGGTTTATTCGGGCACGGTCAATTCTGCCACTTATACGAATCTCAATTCCGGAAAATACGTTTTCCGCGTCAAAATTGCCGATGTTGATAGTGTTGGAAAGCCGCAAGAGGCACGTTTGGAAATTATCATCCACCCGCCGTTTTGGAGCACGGTGTGGTTTCGTTTACTTGTCATTGCTGCGCTGATTTTGTTTGCGGTTTATATCGTGCGATTTTATTGGAATCGTGCCAAGTTGAACAACGAATTAGTGTTTGAGAAGACCAAAGCGCGGAAATTGCACGAAATAGAGTCTATGAAACTGCGCTTTTTTACCAATATCTCCCACGAAATCCGCACGCCGCTGACCTTGATATTGGGTCCGCTGAATCAGGTGTTGGAGCAGGGCACGATTGCTCCCGACACTCAAAGCAAACTGCAATTGGTCAAGCGCAATGCCGACCAACTGTTGAAACTCATCAACCAACTGCTGGATTTCCGCAAATTGGAAGCCGGCAAGCAAGTGGTATATTACGAAAAAGCAAACCTCGTGCTGTTTATTGGCACTATTGTGGAATCGTTTCAGAGTATGGCTATTGAGAAGGGGATTAAACTTACTTTTCATTCCAACACGGCTCAGTTAGCCGCCCTGTACGATAATGACAAACTCCAAAAAATCGTCAATAATTTACTGTCGAATGCCTTGAAATTTACCAACCCGGCGGGAGAAGTAAGCGTTTTATTTGAGGAAAAACAATCGTTTTACACGATTACTGTACGCGATACAGGAGTTGGAATTTCACAAAAAAGCCTGACAAAAATCTTTGAACGTTTCTCACAGGGACGAGAGGAAGACACTGCCGGAGGCTCAGGCATCGGTCTATCCATCACCCGCGAATTTGTGAAACTGATGGACGGCGAAATTGAAGTGGAAAGCGAAGACTCCAAAGGCACCTCTTTTACGATTACGCTGCCTTTGTTGCAGGATGTTGATGTGGCGCTCGACAACGCGCCCACCCCTGTGTCCGACCCATTGCTTTTAGCGGCTCAAAATCAAAAAATCATACTGCTCGCCGAAGACAATCCCGATGTGCGGGAATACACCGCCGCCAATTTCCGTTCGGATTTCAAAGTGTTGGAAGCCGCCAATGGCAAGGAAGCGCAGGAATTGGCACTCCAATACATCCCCGACATCATCGTTTCCGACCTGCTGATGCCGGTTATGAACGGTAACACGCTGTGCAAAAAAATCAAAATGGACGAGCGCACATCGCATATCCCGTTCATTCTCCTGACGGCGGTTACGTCTAAAGACTCGGAAAAAGAATCGTTGAAAGCCGGAGCCGATGATTATATCACAAAACCATTTGATGTTAATATCTTAAAGATAAAAGTCGATAATTTGCTGTCGCTTCGGGACACGTTGCGCGAGAAATATAAACAGGATTTCCTGCTTCAGCCAACGTCTGTAACCCTGATTTCGCCCGATGAAAAATTTCTGAAAAAAGCGGTGAAAGTCATCGAACAAAACATCGACAATCCCGATTACGACATCCAAACATTCTCGTCCGATGTAGGAGTGAGCCGTATGCAACTATACCGCAAATTGGACGCACTAACCAATATGACGGTCAAAGAATTTATCCGCGACATTCGCATCAAACGGGCAGCGCAGTTGTTGGAACAAAACAAAGCCAATGTTTCGGAAATCATCTACCAAGTTGGATTCTGCGATTTAGCCTATTTTCGCAAATGTTTTCGTGAGCAATACGGCACCAGCCCGTCGGAATATGCCGCCAAATTTAAAAAATTGCATAGATGAAAAAATAACAGTAATTTTGCTGCCGAAATAATTCAACAGTAAAAATGCAGAAGATACACAATAATTGACAATAAATAAAACACATCAAATATGAAAACAGCAATAGAATGGTTTAACGAAGGCTTTGTTGCTTGCGAAACAAGGCAATATCAAGAAGCAATAGATTGCCTTAACAAGGCTATTGAAATTGACCCAAATTTTGCTCCTGCATATTATAATCGTGGAGGTGCAAAAGGTGATTTGGGACGAAACGAAGAAGCTATTGAAGATTTTAACAAGGCTATTGAGATTAATCCAAATTATGCCAATGCATATAATAATCGTGGAACTGCAAAAAGTGATTTGGGACAAAACGAAGAAGCCATTGAAGACCATCTTATATGTTTATATTTGTTGGTGTCAAACAGAAATTCTCAGGAATTTACAAGATTGCCAGATTTATTAAGCAAATTACAGGCATATCCCCAAAATATTTTTTATACTTATGAAAAATTGGATATAGATTGGAGTAGCTATCTCAATTCAGGGATTGAGATTTATGAACAATTAGAAGATTTTGACTCGTTGCTTAACTATTACCAACAATGCAAAAATTTGCCCGAAAGAGAAATGCTAAGTGTAAAAGCATTGCTGTATTACTATTTAGGCGGCAATATTCCGGCTTTTATAATCTATGATGAACAGTTAGACAATGGCGAAGACTTGACGGCACAGGAACTTTATTATTATGCAAAAGCAGCAAAAGAGATAAATTGGGAAGCCGATGCAATTATCAAAGACAATATACGACAATTAAATGAACGAGCAGCAGATAGTGAAGATTTTTATTATTTGGGGCATTTGCATATTATAAATGAAGATGTGATAAAGGCAAACGATTGTTTCGAAAAATCTTCCGAATATCTGTTTTCAAAAATAATGTTGAACGTTTTGGCAAACAAGGAAATTGCAGAATTAACACAGGGATTAAAATTAAAGGGGGAAATTGAGTACAATCAAGATATTTCACAATTTAATGATTATATTCATTATATGGAATGTATGTGTGTTGGAGGCGATGAACTGCCATTTTGGGAAAGATTTAAGTTTAGTGAGCAGTATCGTGGAGAGATACATAGAGCAGAACGAAAAATTGAAACAGAAAAATTGCTAAATGAAATTTTAAAAGAGAAGCAAGAAAAGCAAATTTTGCCACCTGATAGTATAAAAGTGGCAGATAAATGGCTTGCATTAAAAAACAAGGGGGGAAGTATAGTCTTTAAGGGATTAAAGGAGGATATTGACAAGTTAAAAGGAATGGGGGTTACATCAGAAGAATTGGAACGAAAAATAGCGGAAGCCATAACCGATTTAGAGGATGCCCCCAAGAATTACCTTTATATCATTCGCTATGCCTTTTTAATAGGAAAAATGGAGGGCAACGCAGAATTTAACTTAACCGCTTATCTTCGATACAGAGTTGGCAAAATGAAATATGATATGGCGATAGATAATCTTTTGGAAATTGGCGGCAATATACCGGGTACTGCACCTGTTGCCAAATTCATTAAATCAATAAGAGGTTTTGACAGATTTGATGAGGAGACTTTTAATAAAGCAATAGAAGGTATTAAGCCGGAAAACGATGAGAAAAAAGATGTATATGAATTATTTAAGAAAAACCTTTGGAAAGAAATTCGGATGGATATGGATAATGAAAACTATGAAGCATTAAAAAGAAAATGGGGCTGTTTTTCTTGGTTTGAAGATGAAGTGAAAACACCCACCGCCTGTTGAATGTTTTATGAGTCTTTTTCGTATTCCAAACTCGCCATAATAAACGGTCCAATCGCCTTGCCCTCATCCTGCGTAACGACGACATCTTTGCCGCACAGATAATAGTCGATAGTGCCGTTTCGCGAAGGGTCTTTGGCGGGACCTAATCCGGCGGATGCACACGACTGTATGATGTGCATTACTCCATCGGCATCGATGCGGATAAATTGTTGGAGCAATCCCTGATAGGCTTTTTCGGCAATGAGTTTGTATTGTTTTTTATCAAGCACGCCGATGCGCATCCCCTTGAAATAGGCATACGTGAACATAGACGAAGCCGATGATTCCAAATAATTGAAACGGTTACAAGTGCTGCCCACCGTTTCGTTGTATTGCAACAACTGATACCAACAACCCGATGCCGCGTCCTGACAGCGGGCTAATCCTGCTGCCACTTCCCGCGTAATCTCACATAATGCAGGATAATCGGGATGTGTTTTCGGCATCCAATCCAGCACATCCACCAAAGCGGCGAAATACCACCCCATACTCCGACCCCAAAATTCGGGCGAGCAGCCCAAATGCGGTTCGGATTTTTTCGCCCAAAACGAATTAATATCATCGGGTGCAGCCGACCAGACATGATAATTCAATTGTTTTTCTGCATCGTAACTATATTTGTGAATGGTTTTGAATTGAGAGGCAATATCCGTCCACGATTCCCAATTGTCGGCTTCGCCCTTTTCCGTACCGAAATAGTGTTGCCAGCCGGCATACATCGGCGCACCCATATACAAGCCGTCCAACCACATTTGATTGGGATATTGCTGCTTGTGAAAAAAGCCGCCTGCCCCGGGTAAAGGGGCGGCAATACGTTGGTGATGATATTTCAACCTGTTGCGCAAAGCGGTTACACATTGTTTGTAGCGTTGTGCATCGGCGGTATTGCCCTTCCTTAGTTCCGTTTCGTAGAGGATAAAGAAAATTTTTCCGGCAGCCAAATCATCCAGATTGCTGACACCTGTTTTCACGGAGTCGCCCCCTTGCAAGGCATGGTCGGCAAAGGCTTTCACCGTATCGTAATAGTCTGTTTTTTCGGGATACCGCTGCCAAGCCTGCAACACGCTGAGTGCCACCAATCCCGGCACATAATCCCAATGCGCCGTAGCCAACTTTTCTTCTCTTTGATTGCTCAAAAAGGTCTTCAAAGCCAGCGATTCCACCGCCTGTTGGGAATAAAACGGATGGCTTTTACAGATGCCACACGGCATCATCAGTATCCATAGCAGTCCTAATGAGATATTTTTTTTCATTCCTGATAGTTTTTAATTCCCAAAAGTACAACTATTATCCGATAAAACAAAGGCAATCCAATGGCTATCCGGCAATATGGTATTTTTAACCTGCTTGAATGATACACATACCCTTGCAAGTTTTAAATCCGGGGTAACTCTGTAACGATCAATATCAATGAAAAATTTCACTACCTTTGCCCCATAAATTTATAATTAATAAAGATATGAATAATTACAGTATTAAAGACAAGGTGGCGGTGATTACCGGTGCCGGAGGGGTGTTGGGCGGCAGTATTGCCAAGAGTTTTATTGAAGCCGGCGCGAAGGTGGTGGCGATGGATATTCGGCAGGAGAGTTTGGATAGCCGTGTGAAAGAATTGCGCAGTCTGGGCGGCGAAGCCATCGGCATCATCGGCAATGTGCTGGACACGGAAAGCCTCCAAAAGGCTGCCAAGGACATCCTTGACAAGTGGGGATGCATCGACATCCTGTTGAACATCGCCGGCGGAAACATCCCCGGCGCAACGCTCGACCCCGACCAGTCGTTCTTTGACATGGACCTCCAAAATTGGGATAAAGTGACGAATCTCAATATGAACGGCACGGTTTATCCGAGTTATGTGTTCGGCAAAGTGATGGCAAATCAGGGCGCAGGAAGCATTATCAACATCTCGTCGATGGCAGCCTTCGCCGCGCTCACCCGTGTGCCGGGCTATTCGGCTGCGAAAGCCGCTGTGTCGAACTTCACCCAATGGCTGGCGTGCGAAGTGGCATTGAAATATGGCGACAAGGTGCGCGTGAATGCCATCGCTCCGGGCTTCTTCATCGGCGACCAAAACCGTGCGGTGTTGATAAACCCCGACGGCAGTCTCACCGAAAGGAGTCAAAAGGTGTTGGCAAAAACCCCAATGAAACGCTTCGGCGACATCACCGAATTGAACGGAGCCGTCCAATTCCTGTGTTCCGAAGCCGCGGGCTTCATCACCGGCGTGGTGTTGCCGATTGACGGTGGTTTCAGTGCTTTCAGTGGCGTGTAGCAATGTCGCGCGGCGATACGCCGAACTGCTCTTTGTATTTTTTGGAGAAATACGACGACGAGCCGAATCCGACTAATAAGTATAATTCATTGATGCGGTAGGAACCTGTTTTCAGGAGTTCCGCCGCTTTTGTCAGTCTCACGAGTTGGATAAAATCGTTGGGCGTGAGTTCGGAGATGCCCTTGATTTTGCGATGCAGGCTGGAGCGGCTCGTATGCAGTTCATCTGCCAACACGTCCACGTTGAACGATATATCCGACAGGTGTTTGTGGATTACTTCCGTCACTTTGCCCAGAAAAATTTCATCGGCTTTCGTCCGCGCGATGCTGTCGGCGGTGGTTGTCGGCGAATTGATGAAAGCCTGCTCCACTTTGCGGAAATCACGCAGTTGATGCGCCCTCCTTTTGTAGAAAAGGCTCGCCCACACAAGCGAAATCAGCAGGAGAAAGGCATACAGCGCGTAGGCTAAATGTGTCTTGTAGAATGGCGGGTGTATGATAATCGCTAATTCGGTCGGGGTTTCGTTCCATTTGTCGTCGTTGTTGGTGCCCTTCACGCGGAACACATAGTTGCCTGGCGGGATATTGGAATAGGCGACGCTGTGTTTTCCCTCCAATAGTGTCCATTTGTCTTCAAAGCCCTCCAAGATGCAGGCATATTTGTTCTTTTTGGGTGCCACATAGCTCAGCGCGGCAAAATCTATGCTGAAAGAGGACTGTTTGTAACTCAAATGGATTTCCTTTGAAGGAAAATTGGTGATAACAACCGGCGGGACGTACTCATTGCGGGCAAAAGCCTGCGGGTCAAAAGCGATAAAACCATTCAGGCAGCCAAAGTAGAACTTGCCGTTGGGGGATTTATAGCCGGATTTGTAGTTAAACTGGTCGCCCAACAGTCCGTTGTCGAGGGTGAATGTTTTGATAAAACCGTTGTCCGGATTGAAGCACGACAGTCCCTTATTGGTCGAGAGCCACAGCCTGCCCTTGTCGTCCTCCAAAATTTTATAGACCATATCGTTGGGCAATCCGTCTTTGGTGGAGAACGACGTAAAACTCTCATCCTCACTGTTATAGCGGCAAACGCCGCCGCCTTCGGTGGTGAGCCACAACCGTTTTTTGCTGTCTTCACAGACCGAAATCACCTTGTCGAATGCCAAACTGTTTTTATCGCTCGCGTCGTGTTTGAACACCTTCCATTCTTTCGTCCGCGGATTGTAGCGAAAAAGTCCCTTGCTGTAGGAGGCAAACCACAGGATGCCATCGTAGGACTGAAAAATATCATAGATGAAGGTGTTGCCCGTATATTCTATTCGGGTGAAATTGTCGTGCTGCGGGTTGTAGAGTGCCAATCCGCCGGTTGTGCCGAGCCAAATATTTCCGGAAACGTCTTTGTAGATTGAGAATACGCTGTTTTCGCTTAGCGATTGCGGGTCGTCCGTCTTTGTGTAGTGTCGAATCACCTTTTGCGACGGGATGTCGATGACGTTTAAGCCATGTGTGAACGTTCCCACCCACAGTTTGTCGCCATCCGCAAGCAGTCCGTGGATGTTGTGATAGACGATGCTTTCGGGTGTTCCGTCAGGCATAAAATTTTTGAATGTGTGGGTGCGTGGATTGTAACAGTTTAGCCCGTTATCTTCCGTTCCTATCCAAAAATTGCCATAGTGGTCGCGTTGGAACTCCCTTACACGCTTTCCGTGGAGGGCATCCTTTTTGTTTTGTGGATAAAACCGCTCAAAATGGGTATGCTGAGGCGGGTAATAATTGATGCCGCCAAAGTAAGTGCCCATCCACAGCCCGCCCTCACGGTCGATATAGAGACTGTAAACGGCATTATCCGACAGCGAGTAGGGGTCAAACGGCTCGTGAGTGAGGTTTTTTAGCGTTCGGTTGTGGGTGTTGTAAATATAAAAGCCCGATTCGGTGGCGAGACAGAGTTCCGTATCGGATTTGCGGATTATATCTCTGACAAACAGCCGGTTACCCGCCTCCGAAGTGAGCAGCGGCTCGGTCTTTTTGGTTATCAGATTCATTTTTTTCACGCCGCCGTTGGCTGTTCCAATCAGCAAATCGTTGTAGTTATCCTGAAAAAGGCGGTAAATATCGGCTTCCGTTTCGCCTCCTTTCGTCGTTGCGACACTTTCGAACAGGTCTTTTTCGCTATTGTAGCAAAACAGCCCCTTGCCGTGAGTGCCTAACCACACATTGTCCTCCCTGTCGAGGCAAATGCACCAAGCAAACGCCTCCATCGGATAGGCAATCAGTTCTTTCTGCTGCGGTCGGTAGAGAAACACGCCCTGCCAATCGGCGGCAAACCATATATTTCCGCTCTTATCAGCCTTTATATCGTTCACTTCTCTGTCAAGGGATATGCCGTCGGCGGTTTGCAAATCGAAACGCGAAAAGTGCTTCGTGGACGGGTGATAGATATAGACCCCGGCATCTGTCCCGACCCAAATATCCGCCAATTCGTCCTGCCCGTAGTCCTGAAAAATGCTTCGTATAAAATTATTGCCGATGCTGTGTTTATCGTCCTTGTCGTGTCTGAAATTGTGGAAAGAAGTACCGTCATAGCGGCTCAATCCATCTTTTGTGCCAAACCACAGAAAGCCCTGCCCGTCCTGAAAGATACAATTGACCGTATTTTGCGGCAACCCGCTCTCAACATTGAGATGCCGAAAAGCGTAGCCCTCCTCGCCGCGCATTGAAACGGGGATGAGAAGCGTGATAGCGATAGATATAAGCCATTTTTTCATTGGGTAACTTTCATCTATTTTTTGGCAAAGGTACAAATTCTTGTGCAATCGGTCAAATGTCCGTTTTTAACTGTTTTTATGCTATTGGTGTTAGAAACCCCGGAATTTCACACCGTGATTTCGCCCACGATGGACATTTTCAGGGCGATTTTTATTTCCCCGCGGGTTAGACCCAGCCCGAAGAGGAACATTAGTTTGGCTACGGCTGCCTCGGTGGTGATGTCGTAGCCCGACAATACGCCGAGTTCTTGCAGCCTTTTGCCCGCCTGATAGCGGCTCATACCGACTGAGCCGCTGGCGCATTGGGTGACGTTGAGCACGACGATGGCAACTTTCGGGTCGAGGGCATAGTGAAACTTCGGCGTGCTGCCCCGCAACGGGCGGTGCATCAGGTCGTGACGGTAGCGAATTTGCGTGCCCGCCTCCGCCAGCACCGGAAAATTGAACGAGTTGAATGCCTTGAAGTTGTCCGCATTGATTTTCGTTGTCCGATTGCCGCGCATCAGGAGATTTTGGAAAAAAATGCAGACTTCCGTCACCAAGGGGGTGCCTTCAGGGGTTTTCTCGACGGCTATTTCGAGTGCCGTCAGCAGATTTTCCTTGCCGTCGGTGCGAATTTTGCCAATCGGCAGTTGCGAGCCGGTCAAAATCACGGGCTTGTTGATGTTTTCAAGCATAAAACTGAGTGCCGAAGCCGAATACGCCATCGTGTCGGTGCCGTGCAAAATCACAAAACCGTCGTAGCCGGCATAATTATCCTCAATAATCCAAACGAGTTTCGCCCATTTATCGGGATTCATATCCGACGAATCAACGGGATTTTCAAACTGTATGGTGTCTATCGTAAACTGAAACCGCTTCAATTCGGGCACAAACTCCTGCAAGGCATTGAAATCAAACGGCATCAACGCCCCCTCGGCATCCTCGACCATCCCAATCGTCCCGCCGGTATAAATCAAAAGCACCGAAGCATTGTGGTCTAACATCTATAACGCATTTATTTCCACCGGATTAGGAATTTTATATTCCGGAATTTGCACATTGTGCTCGTCAAAAATCGCGCGGGCAGTCTTTGAAAAGAGCAGCATTTTGCGCTCCGATTCCGCATCGAGATGTATCGCCGGAGGCATCGAATCCGTCTTTTCGGCTAACGACACGGGCACTACGGCAAAATCAATCTTGTTGTTTCTGTTCCTCGCCGGTGCCTTGTGCCTGTAAATCAGGGCATATTCTGCCGACTGAATGGACGTGGTGTTCCAAGCCTTTTTGAGCACTATTTTGAGCATTTGCCCGCCGTAGGTGTTTGCGGCGGTCATTCCCGAAACGAAATTGCCTAAGGAATAAACGACGATGTTCGTGATGTTGCCCGCCGAATCGACGATGGCTTTGGACGGCTGAACGACGTGTGGATGCCCCCCGATAATCAATTCGACACCCTCCGCGACCAAAAAATCTGCCACCGCTTCCTGCGCTCTGTTGGGGAGTAATTTATATTCCGTGCCCCAGTGCATATTGGCGACAATGACATCTGCGCCCTGATTTCGCGCTTTTTGCACGTCTTGCCTGATTTGCAGCGTATCAATATAATTGACAAAAACCGGCTCGCGGGCAACATTGCCATTCGTCCCATACGTGTAATTCAGCATCGCCAACTTAATACCCTCTGTTTCAACGATTAGCGGATAGGTCTGCTCCCATTCTTCCCGATTTCGGAACGCCCCCGTATGTGCCACGTGCATAGAATCCAAGACGGTGAGTGTGCGGAGGATACCGCTGTTGGCGCGGTCTACGATGTGATTATTGGCATTCAGAAAAACATCAAAACCGGCATCTTTCAGCGCGAGCGCATACTCGTCCGGCGCGCTGAACTGCGGATAGCCCTTGTAAGGCTTCCCGCCCAAGGTAACCTCCAAATTGACAACAGCCACATCGGCAGCCGCCACTTCCGCGCTAACATACTGAAAATAAGAAGCATAATCATACTTCCCACCCCGAAAGGCATTATCAATCTGCGACTGATGCTGCATAGCATCGCCGGCAAACAATAGCGTAACCTCCTGAGCCGCCACGCTGCTCAAGCCCGCAAACAAACCAATAATAAGTGCTAAACAATGTTTCATTCAATGCCGATTTAGAGGGCAAAGGTACAAAAAAACACAATAAAATTTGCCCAATCCAAAAATAACTCTTACCTTTGCGGCAAAAAAAGATGCCGAAAATATCGCAACGCGGCGCTGAAATGCCCGCATCTCCTATTCGCAAGTTAGTGCCTCTGTCGGATTCTGCCAAGGCGCGGGGGCTTACTGTCTATCATTTGAATATCGGGCAGCCGGATATTCCCACGCCGGAAATCGGGCTGGAGGCTGTGCGCAAGTTAGACCGTAAGATATTGGAATACACTCCGAGTGATGGCTTTCGCAGTTTTCGCGAGAAGCTGGTGGGGTATTATTCCAAGTTCAAAATCAATGTCAGTGCCGATGATATTATCGTAACTACGGGTGGCTCTGAGGCTGTTTTGTTTGCTTTTTTGGCTTGCCTCAATCCGGGCGACGAGATTATTGTGCCTGAGCCGGCGTATGCCAACTATATGGCGTTTGCGATTTCGGCGGGCGCGGTCATTCGTCCGGTGCCTGCGAGCATCGAAAACGGCTTTGCACTGCCGCCCGTGGAGCAGTTTGAGGCATTGATTAACGCGCGCACGAAGGGCATTTTGATTTGCAACCCCAACAACCCGACCGGCTATCTCTATTCCCGCTCGGAGATGAATCAGATACGCGATTTGGTCAAAAAACACGATTTATACCTGTTCTCCGACGAGGTTTACCGCGAATTTATCTACACCGGCTCGCCCTATATCAGTGCCCTCCATCTGGTGGGGATAGAGCAAAACGTGGTGCTAATCGACTCTGTGTCAAAGCGATACAGCGAATGCGGCATCCGCGAAGGGATGTTGATAACGAAAAACAAAGAGCTGCGCAGCACGGTGATGAAACTCTGTCAGGCGCGACTAAGCCCCCCGTTGCTGGGACAAATCGTGGCAGAAGCCTCCCTGGGCGTGTCGGAAGAATACCTCCGCGATGTGTATGAAGAATACCTCGACCGCCGCAACTTCCTGATTGACAGCCTGAACAAAATCCCGGGCGTGTATTCCCCCATCCCCATGGGCGCGTTTTACACCGTGGCGCGCTTGCCGGTCGATGATGCCGACAAATTTTGCGCCTGGTGCCTCTCCGACTTTGAATACGAGGGACAAACCATCTTTATGGCACCGGCATCCGGTTTTTACACCACGCCGGGGCACGGCAAAAACGAGGTGCGCATGGCATACGTCCTCCGAAAAGAAGATTTGCAAAAGGCGATGATAGTGCTCGAAAAGGCATTGGAAGCATATAATGGAACCACCGTCTAAAAGTATTTCTTCAACATATCCACCAATTGGGTCTGATTTTCAATGCGTTCCACAATCTCGCCCTGCCGATTGAGCAGGAAAAGGGCTGGAATTTGGGTCACATTGTATTTTTTCGCGGTAGGCGAATAGATAGATTGAACATCGCGCACGCATCTCCAGGGGAGGTTGGCGGCGATGTTTTTCCAAAAATGGATGTCCGAATCCAGCGATATTTGGTAGATTTCAAGCCCTTTGGCTTGATATTGGCTATACAAATCGGCTAAATAGAGGTTGTGGGCGGGCGAATTTTCCGCGGCGTAGGCGGTGAAATCAATCAGCGTGATATGTCCCTGCGCCACCTGCGACAGAGCCACCTCCTGCCCGTCCATTCCGGGCAGCGAAATCTCAAAATAGGCTTTGGCATCCGTTTCCTCCACGTCAATCGCCGCCGGACGGGGGCGCAGGGCAGCCCGCGACTGGGCATACCACGACACTAATTGCTCCGTTCGGAGGGCGTCGGGTCGCTTCGTGTGCCACGCATTGGCAACGGCACCAAAAAGTTTGCTGTCGTTTTTGTCGTAAATATCAAAAATCATCTGCCCGCCAACCTGCTGAAACAGAGCGAAATAGGCTTTCGGCGCGGCAAAATCTTCCGTGATGTAGGGGGTTGCCGCCGCTTTATATTGCGCCGCCAGCGCACTCACGCCGGCATAGTAATCGTCCAACGAAATATCTCCGGCATCGTATTGCTTTTGCAGCGTGCGATACCGCAGCGCAATGTCTAACTGCACGAGGGTCAACTCCTTGATTTTCAGACATTCCGTTGCCTCGGCGTTGAACGTGTAGTCGCGGGCGAAGCGGGCAGAATCTGCCGTCACAACCACCGTTTCCGTGCTGTCAATCACCAGGTTAATCGACTGATTACCAAACCGCAGGCGATAGAAATCGGGCGAAGCGGGGCGGTCGTAGCGAAAACTGAAACTGCCGTTTTTCAACTTTGCCGAATCCAAAAGCGTGATGCGCGACACGCCGATATTCTCCAAATAGACCGTGCCGCCCGCCGTGCCGCCAATTGTGCCGCGAACAGTGAACCGCGGCTCGTCGGCACACGACAAAACGCCCAAACACACCACCGCCCAAAAAAGCCCCGCTCCAAATTTCCGTTTCATAATATTTATAGTGTTATTTTTTTGCGCAAAGGTAGCATTTTTTTTTGAAAAAAATTGGCTGTTCAAAAATAAGTTCGTACCTTTGCCCGCTGAAAAAAAAGACAAACGATGAAACAGGAAAACAAACAAAGGCACACAAAAACTGCGGCGAAGATGCCCGAAAAATCCCTGCCTTTCGTGGCGGTGGGGCTGTTATTTATTGCATTGAGCCTCTTCCTGTCCTTCGCGCCCGGGGTGATACGCGGCTGGGGGCTTAACCATATCGCCTTTTTCGACCCTTGGGTCATTGGCTTGTTCTACGTGTTATTGCTATGCTTCTGGCTTCCGCAAACCAATCAGTGGCTGGTGGCTCAAATCACGGTACTCAGTAAAGCACCAATCATTTCGTTTCTGCGAAAACACCGCTACGCGCTGTTTGCCGTCCTCAGCCTCGTCACCGTTGGTATTTTTCATTTGTTGAGAATCAAATATGTTTTGTTGGGCGATTTGGCGATTCTTCCTTATGTCATTGAGCAAGGGACAGTATATCGAAATGAGTATCTCACCATGTGGTCTATCGGCAAGTTATATGTTTGGCTCCACGAGCATTTCAATTACACGGGCGTGGATGCTGTGCGGTTAGTCAATGACATCGCGGGGGGCTTATTCGTGTTCTTCGCGCTCTGCACGGCTAATCTTCTGGGCAATACCTTTTTGAAACGCGCGGCAGCCTTTATTATTTCGACCCTCTCGTGCACGATATTGCTTCAATTTTGCGGCTACACGGAAATCTATGCCTTGCCGGTGCTCTTTTTGCAACTCTATCTTTTCACAAGTTTGTTGTGTCTGAAAGATAAAACGCCTATCGTTGTGCCAATATTCACTTTGCTGCTGGGCATTGGTTTTCACCTGCTGCTGGTTGCGATGCTGCCCTCGCTGGTGTTTTTGTTTTACGGCAAGGTGCTTTGGAAGCGTCCATTTTTCAGAAGGGGGAAAACAATTTTGTGGCTTGTAGTGCTCTCGCTTCCTGTTGTGTATATTGCGTTCCAAAAATTTCTTTTGCCGGCGATGCTGCCTTTGGAGGCGGCAGACGGGATGACCGTGTTTTCAATTGCGCATTTTAAGGAATTTTTCAACTCGCAACTGCTGGGCGGCGGAGTTGGTTTTCTTATATGGCTGATGATTTTGGTTTACAGCATCGTTTTCAAACTGAAATACAACCTCATGTCGTGGTTTTTTCTCGTTGCATCGCTCACCATTGTTGGGATGATGTTTGTTTTTGATAATGCCAGAGGCAGCGGCGATTGGGATATTTATTCCTTTGCCGCCGTGGTGTTCAATTTAAGCAATGCAGGTGTCTTATTGGGGGGGGGGTACAAGAAGAACGAGTTTGCAAAAACCTCAAATACGGCGTGCTGATGCTCACGGGTTTCTCCGTCCTGCATACGTCCGCATGGCTATTTCTCAACAAAACGGATGCCTCATTAAAGTGGATGGAATTTAACTTTCTGACCGAGCCAATGCTCAAGGGCGATAATGCCTACGTCATTGGCGAAGTATTCGGATGCAACAATCTGGATGAGGAGGCTGCCAAATGGTATGGGAGAAGTTATAGATTGGGAAACGACCAAGCCGGGCGTAAATACCTTTTCCTATTAAAGAAGTTGGGTAGAAAAGAAGATCTGGCGATTACGGCTGAAAAACAGTATCGAGAGGGCAACGGACCTGCTGTTGCACATAATTATGCCGCAAATTTAGTAGAGTTAGGCAGAGCAGAAGAAGCCTGTGCTATTTTGGAAGAGAACATTAAGGAATACCCGGGCTATTCCCGCTCTTACATTTTTTTATTAAATACCTATGCAAAAAGCGGCAATGAAGATGCCATCTATCGAGTTCTCGTGCAGATGGAACAAGACTACAAGCAGTCACCGGAGAAATTTACGCAGGATTTGAAGCGATGGCTACCGAATGGGCAATTGGATTTGTATTGGGGCGAACTTGCGAAGTTGAGAAAAGCGCGGGCAGCGAGGCGATAGCGTCCACCCATTGTTAATTTAAGGGCACTTCTAATAATTCAACGCTTTGATATTCAAGATATTATATGTACCTTTGCATCAAAAAAAAGGATATGAATACAAAATACAAAAAACAGGGCAAAACAGGACTTTTTGATAAAGATTTTGCAAAAGAAAAACTGTCGAAGTTGGGCAATCCATTGGAAAAATTGCACAAAGTAATTGATTTTGAGATGTTTAGACCTGAATTGGAGGAAAATATGCTCAATCACGAAAAAACGAACAATGCAGGACAAAAACCCTACGATGTGATGCTGATGTTCAAAATTGTGCTGCTCAAACGCTACTACAATTTGAGCGATGAACAGGCGGAATATCAGATAATAGACCGCCAAAGTTTCAAAGAATTTCTTGGACTTTCGAGCGGCGACAAAGTGCCCGATGCCCGCACTATATGGCTGTTTCAGAACACATTGATAGAGCGGAAAGTGGAAGAAAAATTGTTTGAACAGTTTAGAAATCATCTGAAAAATCTCGGACTTTTTGTCAATGAAGGCAAAATTATAGACGCGAGTTTTGTAGAAGTTCCGCGCCAGCGCAACACGAAAGAAGAAAACGCCCAAATCAAGGAAGGCAAAGGTGCTGAATTGTGGAACGACACCCCTCACAAAAAGCGTCAGAAGGATATTGATGCCCGCTGGACAGAAAAAGGCGGTGCAAAATTTTACGGCTACAAAGACCATGTCAAAATTAGCAATGGCTACAAACTGATTGATACATACGAAGTTACAAGTGCCGCGGTACATGACAGTCAGTTGACCGAAAAATTATTGCGCGAGGAGGATGCCGGGCAGAAACTTTTTGCCGACAGTGCCTACATAGGCAAACTGATAGATAAAATGCTGAAAGAGAGAAACATAACACCTCAAATCATTGAGCGGGCATTCAAAAACAAACCTTTAACCGATGAACAAAAAGGGACAAACCGCGTAAAATCGAAGACTCGCAGCCGTGTGGAACACGTTTTTGGTTTTGTAACGCAAAATATGCACGACTTTTCCTGTCGTAACATTGGATTTAGTCGCATAAAAGGGGTTATTGGGCTACTCAATCTGGTTTACAATATGTTTCGTTACGAGCAGATAGTCCGCCTGCAACTGCAACCTGTAAGAGCAACATAAAAAATAATTTACAATTATAATATACTGATAGATAGATAGATAGAAAAAAATATAGAAAAAATTTGGATTTTTAGAACAGATTTCAAAAAAATAGTGTAACTTTGCGTTGATTTTAGACAAAGTTTTTAACGGACTTCGGCTTTGTTGAAAAATCAATTTGAAAAAAGTAGTTTTTAGAAGTCCCCTATATAAAAAATGCTGCCAATAATAATATCCGCCATCATTTTCATGAGCCTGTTTTCCTCGAAACATGGGTGATTGAAGTGAGGCTAAGGACGGGTTAATTTTCGCAGATGCCAAAGTGCGCCCCTCCACCTGCCACGCATAAGGAATCTGCATCTTGTTTAATAGCGAGGTATAATGTTTAATCACATTTTCGTCGGTGATTCTCACCCCACCCCACTGATACGACGGTCTGAAATGATACCGGTTACCTATGCGACTGCGAAAATACCACTTGAAAAACGGGTCGTAGGGTTCGTATTCTTTGTCTATATGGAGTTCGTCGCCGGATGACAAATGGACATTATCTTTCTCTTTTACAATCAATTGCTCTATTACACCCGATTGAGTGAGAGAGCCGTCCGAAAAGTTGAGCCGAATTTTAGTATCCGGATTGAGAGCAGCAAACTGCACGGCATGTAACCCCGGCTGCTGTAATGTAAGCGATTTATCAATCAGATGAATATTCGGATTATCGACAGACACGTTCAACACGACATTGGGCTTATTGGTTTCGAGCAATATAGCCGTAGTATCACCCACACCAACATAGCGCGGAATAGACACAATCTCAAAGTCCTGAGCACTTTCCTCCAGCAATTGCACCGACCTCAGTTCATACGGAAAAGCTTGGCGATGCGGTTCTTTTAACAATGTCAGTTTTAGATTTCCTTTCCCTGCGATATCTCTTGGCAATGGAATATAAAAGTCCGCAATATTGGACGCACGGTCAAATTTATATCCTTCAAATATTGTTTTCCCCTTAAACTCCAGTTTCCATTTCGGACGGCTGCGGGTTGCCAGATTCACACCCACCCAATAGTTGTAATTATCCTGCCGCCTTTCATTTTGAATGAAAGGATGCGAAAATACATTTTTGTCGTCCACATAAAACTTAGGAGCCTCCAGCCAACATTCTCCGCTAAAATTTGTTCCGCCTGTTCTTATCAGTACGGTTGCCGTGTTGCCGGATAGTTTTATTCTCTTTTTCAATACTTTGAAGTTGCCGCTTCCTGCGGGAATGGGAATATAAACAACTTCGTCAGGTGTATCATAGACATCGTCGGGATGTCGTCCCTCTTTTTTATGGTATATCTGAAGTTCGATTCCGAAATCGCCGGCAGAGGCAATTTTCAGGTTTTTACGCTTATAGGCAAATTCCATATCAACATATCCCTTACTGAAATCAACGCCCGTGATGCGGTTATACGCATGGCGTTCAAACGGCTCATTATTCCCTTGGAAAAACAGGGCATAGCCATCCTTATGTACATTGAGTGAATCTAAATTCTCATCAATCAGATATTCCTGTTGTCTGAAATACTCTTCACCCCGGGGAGCAAATTTTCCGGGCATCCGGATGCCACCGACAACGCGAAGAATGCGCCTCACGGGGTAATCTTTATTGTCGAAAGTAACTTCCTGCTCAATAAAATCCCCCGGCTCTATTTTCACAAGCCCCTGCTCGCCTTCCGCAGGGTATAATACCGTTCTGTGTTCTTCCTGTAATTGTGCCTGCACAGGCAGGATACTGCTAAGAGCAATGAACATCAATATCGTCCGTTTCATTTAAAATATTAATTATGTTATATAATAGCGGAAGTCAGCACTTGTCCCTTAACGCTTTTGACCGTTACACCGCGCAATGAAGTGACGTATTCCACCCAGCGGCAACGCTGCAAAATAAAAATACTCGTTTCATAATACAAATTCTTAATTATTTACTGTCCATAATAAGCCCCTGCCCCATGTTTGCGAAAAAAATGCTTCTTTATCAATTCGTCATTCATTGATAATTGCGGATTGATGCCTAACGCAATATACGCCATTTTTGCCACTTGCTCGAGCACGACGGCATTGTGCACGGCATTATGCGCATCTTTTCCCCATGCAAACGGACCGTGGTTGTTCACAAGCACTCCGGGTGTGTATTCGGCATTCAAATCGGCAAAACGCTCCACTATCACATTCCCCGTTTCCGCCTCATACGCGCCGTCAATTTCCGCTTTCGTCATGGAACGGGTGCAGGGAATGGCATCTTTGAAATAATCGGCGTGGGTGGTTCCGATATTGGGAATATCACAACCGGCTTGCGCCCAGGAAGTTGCATACGTGGAATGGGTATGCACGATGCCGCCGATACTCGAAAAGGCTTTATACAGAGCCAAATGCGTTGCCGTGTCGGAAGATGGTTTTAGGCTGCCCTCGACAATCTTCCCATCCAAATCCAGCACCACCATATCCTCCGCCTTCATGTCGTCATAAGAAACGCCGGAAGGTTTAATCACCACCAAGCCCTTCGCGCGGTCAATGCCGCTGACATTGCCCCAAGTAAAAATGACCAATCCATGCTTGACCAAGTCTAAATTGGCTTGAAAGACGATTTGTTTTAGATTTTCCAACATACCACAATTCTATTCTAATTCAAGCATTACCACCGATTTAGCCGGCAACGTCACCGAAAGCGCACCTTTCGTCAATTTCGCTCCTTTGAAATCTTTCACCGCTACGGTGTTGGGTTGCTCATAAGTGTTGTAAGAATTGATTTTAGCCGCTGTGAGTACTTTCCCCGAAACCGTTTTAAGCGTTACACCCCGCAATTCCGGTGCGATAACTTGCTCCCTGTTTGGGTCGATATTGACCAAAGTGAGGTGAATTTTTCCCGCTGCATCTTTGGACGCCGACACACTGATGGCATCAATTTTTCGACCATTGAGTTCATATTTATTGCATGAAAATGAAATGGGGAGCAGGGTTGCGTCTTGGTGCACTTTGTATAAATAATAAGTCCAATAGGTGGGCGTGAGCAGCATTTTTTCACCTTCGGTAAAGATAACGGCTTGCAACACGTTGATTGTCTGTGCGATATTGGTCATTTTCACGCGGTCGGCATGGGCATTGAAAATATTCAGGTTGATAGCTGCCAGAATTGCATCGCGCAACGTATTCTGTTGGAACAGAAATCCGGGATTGGTTCCCGGTTCCACATTGTACCAGGCACCCCATTCGTCGGGCATCAAACCCACCCGCTTTTGCGGGTCATATTTATCCATGATGGTGGCGTGTTTGCTAATCAATTCGTCCATGACAAATGTTTTGGAAATAGTGGTAAAATATTCCGCTTCATCGAATTGCGTGGCAGAGCCTTTGTTGCTCCAGTCGTTAGTGGGAAGCGTATAATGATGCAGCGAAAGCCCCTGCATTAGTCCTGCGGCATTTTTCATCAGGGTTTCCGTCCAATAATAATCACCACCGTTGGCACCTCCTGCAATTCGATACAAGTGATTGTCGCCATAGTTGCGGCAATAAGTGGCGTAGCGACGGTATTGGTCGGCATAAAAATCGGCGGTCATGTTGCCACCGCAACCCCAGTTTTCGTTGCCTACGCCCCAGAATTTCACCTTCCAAGGTTTTTCGCGACCGTTTTGTTTGCGGAGATTTGCCATTGGCGATTCGCCGTCGAAGGTGATGTATTCCACCCATTTCGACATTTCTTCCACCGTGCCGCTGCCCACGTTGCCGCAGATATAGGGTTCGCAACCCAACTGTTCGCAAAGGTCGAGAAATTCGTGCGTGCCAAAACTGTTGTCTTCCACCACGCCGCCCCAATGGGTGTTCACCATTTTGGGACGCTTGTCGCGCTGACCGATACCGTCCATCCAATGATATTCATCGGCAAAGCAGCCGCCTGGCCAGCGAAGATTGGGAACCTGAATGTCTTTCAAGGCATTCACCACGTCGTTGCGGATGCCGCGGGTGTTGGGAATCGGCGAATCTTCACCCACCCAATAGCCACCATAAATACAATGTCCGAGATGTTCGGAAAAATGCCCGTAGATGTGCTTGCTGATAATCTCTTTGCCCTGGTCAGCATTAACAACTAACTTGTTTTGAGCGGATACCGCAAGGCTAAACGCCATCGCGGTGTAGAATACAACTGTTTTTTTCATGTTTTTCTAATTTTATATTTAATTTTTGATTTTGCAAAGGTAGTAAAAAATATTTACATAACAATCAATGACAATCCGATTCCGACACTGCCATCAAACATGATTGTCGGTGATATTTCAAGTTTGTTAACTATACTATTGGGTTTCACCATGCTTTGAAGTACGCGACCGCGCCCGGCAACAATTTTGGCAAACAAATACCCGATGCCGAAGCCCAATGGATAATCGCTTGCCCAATGCACGCCGTTGTTCATCATCGAAAAAGCACAAATTCCCATCAGCGAATAGCCGATGGGGCGAATGAGGCGGTTGTCGGGATAATGGTCGGCAAGCAATGTGACCGTGAATGCCATAGTAGCCATGTGCCCCGACGGCAGGGCATCATATTTGGAAACATTGCTTTGATAGGTGGAAACCGATGGGAACGGACGAAATTTGCCTCTGTCGGTGGTTGCCACTCGGGGCGATTCGCGACCAAACGAGCGTTTCAATAACTGCACCGTGATACCCATTTCAAGATAGCCCTCGATGGCTTGACTCAACATGCGCACCTCCTTTTTATTATCGGTGATGGCTCCGTGAATCCCGATGCCACCAAAAAGCAATATGCTTGTCCAGCCTTCGCCAATAAAGTAAAAACCGGTGTTCAGGTTGCCGGGGGCTTCCATAACCTTCAAATCGCCGATTGTTATAAGCGGCTCAAACTTGCTTGCGGGATTTAGTCCAATGTAGCGACTGAATTGCTGCGCTCCCTCGAGCAACGGCTTGTCGAAAAGATATAAAACAGCCGTAGAGCCTGCTATAATGCTCAACGGCACAATGCTTTCTTTGCTGAATAGTGTTTTTCCGGCGGTGGCAAAATCGCCGGGTATGTTGGTAATCGTCTCGTGCCATTTTGGAGCGGTATATATCACTTCCGTGCTATCATTCTGTGCGTGGCATAAGCTGCAAGTGAATAAAAGCACTGCCATGACGTATGTTGTTTTCTTTTTCATTTTTATAATTTTAATGCAAAGGACAAACCGGCACTGTTTGCGTCATAATAGGGCGAAAGTGCGATTTTGTCGGATTTTGAGAACGGTTGCCACTTTTTGAGCGGCTCCAAATAATAGATTATATTGGTGGATAATATGCCGATTCCGGCTCCGGCAAGCACATCGGAAACCCAATGTTTGCGGTTAGTAACGCGCAACGCACCGATTGCCGTGGCAACAACAAATCCGCTGTACGCAACAGGTTTGTTCGTTTCTTTGAACTCGTGAAACAAAACGGTTGCGCCCACAAATGCGACACTCGTATGTCCTGATGGAAATGAGTTGCGAGCACCATCGTTGGGACGCTGTTCGCCAACGGTGTATTTCAATGTTTGCACCACCACGGCACACGTCAATTGCGAAAACGCTAAATATTTGGTTTGATTCCAGACACTGTTTTTTGATTTAACTCCAACTATATCAGCAACATACATCCCAAGCATCGGCGAATATTGCAAATAATCGTCCGCTGCGATATGCGTTTCCGGAAAGCGGGCAGATATTTTATGGTTGAAATCCGGAAATAGCACCATCACACTGCCCGCAGCAATCAGCGATGCCGGCAGGAGAACTTCTTTTGTCAAAAAATGCGTATCGGCAGGCAGGCTGTCTGCCGGCGTTTGTGCAAGCAAAATATTCGGCAGGAGCAACCATAGAGGCAATAATTTATTAACCCTCATTTTTTCACACTTCATTGCAACCGCTTGATTTTTTCTTTTTCGCCCACCAGCCACAGAATATCGCCGACCTCAAACACCACTTCCAGGTCGGGGTTCATCGTTGACCAGCCTTCGCGCTCTACACCGATAAGCATACAGTCGAGTTTGTCTTGCAGGTGTGATGTGAGGGCGGATTGTCCAATCAGCGACGAGCCTTCCAGCAGTTCAATTTGCCGAAGTTGAACGGGCGGAGGGGATTGTTTGGGTTGGTAGTTGGCGTATTTCTCGTGCTTTTCTTCGATGCGCTGTTGAAACTGCTCCATCTGTTTGTCTGTTCCCAGCACCACGAGGTGGTCGTTCGGAAAGATGCGCTCGTCGCCGGTGGGGATGTTGATGCGGATGCCGTTGCGCATGATTGTAACTACGTGTACACCAAACGATTGGCGAAATTGCAACTGCTTCAGACTTTGCCCCACGATGGAAAATTGCGGCTCTATCAAAAAGTCGGACAAGTGCAGGTCGCGCCGTATCACATGACGCTCAAAGCCTTTGGGGATAAGGGCTTGCGACTCTTCAAGGTGCTCTTTTTCGTTGAAATTCTCATGGAAACGCTCATGCAGCCGCTCGCTCGTTTTGTTTAATCGCCGCGAAGTCGCGAAGAAAATAATCAGCAGCGACCCCACCGTAAAAGCGAGCATCAAACCCACATCGAACAGTTGATTCAAAATGTACACAATCAAGCCCACACACATCATTGTGCGCACTACAATGGTGAAAATGAGCGGTGCACGATTGACTTTATTGTGCGCCCAAAGTTGTAAAAACTCCTTAGAATGGTCTTTGTTGGTGATAATCACGCGCAAAAAAGGCGAAATGGCGATTATCGTTACAATAGCACCTGCGATATTGGCGTGAAATTCACATAAGTAGTTGTGTAGCAGCGGGAAACCGAGCGTGAATGCAAAATAAATAATTACAATGCAAATAAAAAAGTACATCACCACGGAGGTTATCATATTGCGCAGGAAGCGTTTCCAGAGGCTTTCTTCGTTCAACATCGGTGCGCCGCTCGCCCCTGTCGAATTTCGATTCAGGTAGGTCAACCATTTTTCGGGCATCCTGCGCTCCAGCACCCCGTAAGCCTTTGGCGAGGCTTTCATCACATAGGGCGTAACAAAAATCGTGATGATGGATGCCCCCACAATCGTCTGATACAGAGAGCCTTCTATCACGCCCAAACTCAGTCCGAGATTGCCGATGATAAAGGAAAATTCCCCAATTTGCGTTAGCGAAAAACCGGCAGAAACAGCCGTTCTCAGATTTTGCCCCGACAGCAACACACCGCTCGTGGCAAAAATCATCTGCCCAAAAATCACCACCACGCTAATCGTTAAAATCGGCACAATATTAATCCCAAGGTCGGGCAGCGACACCATCATACCCACCGACACAAAAAATATCGCCCCAAAAAAGTTTTTAATCGGCAAAATAAGTTTCTCAATCCGCTCGCCGGCAAGCGTTTCCGCCAAAATGGAACCCATAATAAACGCCCCCAAAGCATCCGAAAAACCGGCTTTGGTGGCTAAATAAACCATCCCCAGACACATCCCCAGCGACACTATCAGCAGCGTTTCTTCGTTGAGAAAACGCTTCGTCCGGCGCAGAAAAGTAGGCAGCAGATAGGTGCCCAAAAGGAACCAGAACAGCAGGAAAGCCACCAACTTAAACAGACTGAACAGCAAATCCTGCCCCACACCGGCATCCCGACTGACCGCCACCGTAGAAAGCAAAACCATCAACAAAACCGCCACCAAATCCTCGATAATCAGGATGCCCAAAACAATGGACGCAAAACTTTTGTTGGTCAAGTTCAATTCCTCAAACACTTTAAGGATAATCATCGTGGACGACATACAAATCATCGCTCCCAAAAACAAACTCGTCATGTGTGACCAGCCAAAGAAAATCCCCGTCGTGTAGCCCAGCGCAATCATTGAAAGCACAATGAAAATCGTAGCGACAAAGGCAGTAGGACCCACCTGCATCAGTTTTTTGAAACTAAATTCAAGCCCTAAACCAAACAAAAGGAAAATAATTCCAATATCAGCCCAAGTCTCAATGTGCTCATACTGAGGCGTATCCTTCGTGATGAAAAACGTCATCACAATCCCGGCAACGATATAAGCCAACACAACAGGCTGCTTGAGCCATTTAAAAAGCAGCGAAAAAATACCCGCCAGCACCAATATAAGTGCCAAATCAATAATCAATGGTGATAAATGTTCCATAATTTTTTTTTGTGTGCAAAGATACAAAAAAAATTATAATTATCTGCAATCATACCACTAAATGGGTGCACGACAAATTTCCCTTTTTTACTCAGTTGTGCTATTTCCCCCCCCCCCAAAAAAAAAGGAAGCGGCTACGATTTTCTCGCGCCACTCACTCCTTTTTGAAGAAAAATTTCACCGATGATTGAAAAACAAATCAAACCGCTTATCAGAATAATTCCGAAACTGCTTGTCGGAACTCACCAAGCACATCCGCTCTGTAATTGCTTGCGAAATAAGCATGTGGTCATTAGGGTCGTGATGCTCGCGCGGGGAAGAAAGCCCCGCAAACGTTGCAAGATGCTCTTTTTTCACCGGCAAAAGTTGAAAATTAGTCGTTTCAAAACTTTTCAAAATGTCTTCCGGCTTTTTCCAAATGGATTTCAGTTTATTTATTTTTTGCAAATGCAGCATCTCTTGCACAGAAACGGTGCTGACATACACTAAATTGTTTCTATCATCAAGAATTTCTCGAATCCCTTTTTCTAATTCATTTGAACCATTCATAAAAAACACGGCTATATGGGTATCTACAAGATATCGGGTTCTGGTCATAAGAGTATAATTTATGGGGTTACTACTTCATTAATGCTCTCATGTCCAAAATCTCAAATGCGCCCTCCGGATGGTCTTTTAGCCATGGGCGAGCTCTTTTCTTCCCTGATGGTGTAGCAATAACCGGACCAACCTTTACACCACCCACATAGTGCCATGATGTTCTCTTTCTCTCTTTTTTAATCTTTGTTTCCATAACGTTCATTTGTTAAAATTTATAATTTTGTATTTATTTCCGCCTGCAAAGATACAACATTATCCCGAATAACCAACAAAAAAATGTAGAAATTTCAGGATCAACGCATTAAAATATGGTGGAGTAAGGGAAATTTGTCGTACACCCCACTAAATCAATAATTATTTACTCTCTCACAAGCAAATGCAGTACCATCGACGCTATCGGGGGCAATATATCTTTAACGGGATGGTCGCGGTCATATCCTCTTTATGCTTATTTTCCAAATCCAACACAAGACGTTGATTGAGTTTGGGCGAAAGGCAACCGGCGTAATTCATTTGGAAGTCCAATAATTTATCCAGTCCATAGTTTTGATACATGTCAGGATGCTTTCTTCGTGCTCTCTCGGAATGTCCCCATGCTGCTTCGCCAACACCATATTCCATGGTTATGATGGCGCATTTCGTTTGGTGAGGCAGGTGGTAGTGTTCCATGCTTTTCGCTTCGAGCAGGGGCATTTCGCAGCTGTCATCGGCATAGACCATTCGCCCCTGTTCGGCGCAAAACCGAAAACCTGATGCCAGGTCGCAGGCGAAATCGGTGATGGTGCCCACTCGTCCATCAAAGCCATAATTGGCATCTTCGTTCACCATGAAAAATTGTTCGTTGCTTGCTGTTCCTTCCAAGTTGCTGTTTAAGAAGTCTTTTTGAAGTTCTCCGAAGCAATGAGACCTGTCAAATCCTTCTGCGGTTTGGTAGGGTTTGCCGGCATAGATGATGTTGCCTGCTTGGTGGTTGCTCTCGAAAATGACGGCTTGACGCTCTATGATGGCATAATAGACAAATTTGGAAGCAACGATGGTTTCGATTTCCGAGCCTAAATGCTTTCCCGCATAGAAATTGCCGGGCTTGTTGACTATGGTGGCGCATTTTTTCACGCCGTGTGCCAAGCCGCCGGAAATGGAGGCAAAAAAATTGCGATTGATGTCCACGCCGTTCATATTTGTCTTGTTGGCAACATGCCTTGGATGGCGAAGCATATCTTCAAGACCATCAGGATTGGTGCAAACGGCAATCAGCACCGTCACTTCTTCCAAGTTTCTCCGCCTTATAGCGTTGGTATCCAATGAATTGACATAATCCTCGACTTGCTTGACAAGCACAAAGGTGTTGAATGTTTCCCGCGAATGGGTGCCGCCCTCTTTGGCAATCACGATGTCGCCATGTCCGAGCACGAGCATATAGATAGACCTGCCTTGAGTGCTTAGCCCCATTTCCACCAACCTCACGTGGGGGCTATTGACCAAATTGAGGAGCCGCTTTTCCAGCAGTTCGTAGGTGAAATGCTGCGTTAAATCCATCTCTGAATACTCAAAATTGCCGTTTTCGGGAATTTCTCGAAAGGGGTTTCTGCACCACATCTCCTTTAATCGACCGATTGAAAGCCCGTTGATTAGATAGTCGCCATGCGCGTGGTATTTGGCTGTCAGTTTGGTTTTGTTGAGGAGTGTGCAGTGGATGGTGTCTGTCAGGAAATAGGCGAGGTCCGGGTCTTCGATTGGACCCGGATGGGTGGCTGCTTCGGCGGGTTGATGGCTCGCGAGAAATAGTATAAAGAGTTGAAAGATACTTTGATGCCGTAAGTTTTTCATTGTTTATTTATTAAAATTTACCTACTCTCTTTATGGATTTTCGGCTTCTCCTTTTTTTATTATTAGTTTTTCTTCTAATTCTTCAAACAAAAAAGCCATTTCATCACACAAACCATGATATGCTTGGTGCTCCTCACAATAGTGTTCCGTAAAACTTTTTGCTTCTCCTTCTTTTTTTACTCTAGGATAGATACGGTATTTAAATTGGTGAATAATTACAAGTTCAAATGCACTCTTGTCTGTGATTTTCGAATTATCTAAGGTCGTTTTTGCAGCTTTACAAATTTCTAATATACTTATTAATTCGGCAGTAGTCGGGTTAGCATCAATATCGTCTTTACTGTGTCCAGAGGCACAATATAACTCATGAAGCATATCATAAATAGCTTCACTCCCTGTTTTCTTTGAGTTATCTTCATATTCTATCGAAAAACCATCTATGCTTTTTATCAGACGGTCGCATAAGAGATTTAAGTTTTCCCTATCCCATTGCTCTTTTATTTGACTTTGCACAATGTTGTTTGCATCAATTTGAGCTTTCAAAGCCCAAAAAACCAAAATTGAACCCAAAATACTTACAATTGGTGCAGTGATACCTCCAATCGTATCCCCAATTTGACCACTTTCCGAAAAATCAAATATGCTTGCACAAGCGGGCAATGTCAATATTGTTGGTGCTATCAAGATACATAAACTGCCGACAATTAAGTATATTATACCCTTACATGACAATTTGTTTCTTTCGTTTTTATTCATAAATCTAAACATTTTTACCTACTCTCTTATGGATTTTCGGCACCCTCCATTTTTATTTTTAATCAGTATCTACTGCGGATGTGCCAAGCGGAAGCCACTGAGGCGGTTGCCGCCACTGGTCCGAGCCAACACGCGGTAGTCTACCGCAGCACTGAGCCCGTCGCCACCGCGTAACACATGGACAGAACCTGAAGATGGACCTATAGGGTCTTGCTGCGGGCTTGATGAATACGCTCCATACCAATCGCTGCACCATTCCGAGACATTGCCACTCATATCGTAAATGCCTAACTCGTTGGGTAATTTTGTCCCTATAGGGTGTGTATGCCTTTCTGAATTATCCTTAAACCACGCAACATCACTTATATTATGGCTTCCGCTATATTTATAGTTTTGGCTTTTGTTGCCACCACGCGCCGCATATTCCCATTCTGCCTCAGTTGGTAAGCGATATTGCTTGCCCGTAGCCGCATTGAGCCGCGAGATAAACTCTTGCGCGTCTTTCCAACTGACATAATGCATGGGATGATTGTCGTCCTGGAAATATGATTCACCTATGCGCTGTTCAATAGTAGTGCCCATAATCAGTTTCCATTGTGCCTGCGTCACTTCATATTTGCCGATAGAAAAACTACTCAATGTCACATCATGCGCCGGTCTTTCGTTTTTGAAACAATCACTCCCCGGTGTACTACAACCCATCCGAAACGTTCCGCCCTGCACGGCAATCATTTCAGGCTCGGCAGGATGAGGGGGTGCCTTCTTGCTAAATTGGGCATCAATGAAAAGTATTTTCCCCTCCGTCACTTCTATCTCCTGTTTGTAGAATTGATTATCACTTGCCTGTATTTCAATTTCACGCTTGCCAATCAGCACGTTCTTGATAATATCCGGTGTGGTCTCTTTTTGTTTCACACCATCAATCAAAATAGCGGCATTCTCTACATTGGCACTCACATTTAATGAACCATACATAGGCGCAGGGGCTTGCAACGGAATGGTTTGGTTTTCGCCCGCTTTCACTTCAATAGAACGGACCGACGACCTGTGCGAGGCTTTTCTCACTTCCACTTTATACTGCCCCGGCATCAGACGACCATTCCAACTGCCCGCCGCCTTACGTTCATCATTGACATAAATATCCCCATCGCCATTTAAGGAGATAGCAGCAAAAGCGGATTTCAAATCAGGCGTTAGATAAGATTTCTCTGATGCTTTTATTTCGACCGTTCCACTCAGCGCGTAATACATCGGTGCCTCTATTGTATATTGATGGGTTCCGCAAGTGAGCAACTTTTGGAATGTGCCGGTGCCACACGCTTCGGAAGGTTTGCCATCTATTTTTATCGTTGCGCCCTCAACAGAACAATTGACGACGAGGAATTGCATTGCCGCTTCATTGTTTTGCGAAAACACCATTGTGCTCATCAAGAGCATTATAAGTGTAATAAATCTTGTGTGTTTAATCTGTTTCATAATCAATTGTATTAAAATTTTCCAAATTTGCTTTTACATAGATTTAAACTATTGCAGAGGATGCGCCAGGCGAAAACCTAAGAAAAACCCGCCTCTTTCGTCATCAAAATAATAGCCGGAGGGACGCTCCGACACGCCGAGCCGCATACGACCGCGCGTCACATGGTACGAACCTGAAGATGGACCCGTAGGGTCTTGCTGTGGACTTGATGAATACCTACCATACCAATCGCTGCACCATTCCTCGGCATTGCCACTCATATCGTAAATACCTAACTCGTTGGGCAATTTTGTACCTACAGGGTGTACCTCCCTCAAATCATTAAACCAAGCCACTTTATTCTTATAGGGACTTCCGCTGTATATATAATTTTGACTTTTGTTGCCACCTCGCGCCGCGTACTCCCACTCTGCCTCCGTTGGTAAGCGATATTGCTTGCCTGTAGTCGCGTTGAGCCGCGAGATAAACTCCTGTACATTTGCCCAACTTACATTGACCATCGGCAAACTATCGTTCTTAGAGCGACTCGGATTGTTTCCCATAACCAGTTCCCAGAGTGCTTGTGTAACTTCATATTTTCCTATATAAAAAGAAGTGAGGGTTACCTGATGTGTGGGTGTGGCACCATTATCTTGTCCGTATGTGTCCCCCATTGTAAATGTTCCGCCCTGCACTAAAACCATTTCAGGCTCATAAACAGGTGTAGGATGCAGCGAAATCGTTTTGTTTTCGCCTTCTTTCACCTCAATAGAAGTGACAGACGACCTGTGCGAGGCTTTTTTTACTTCCACTTGATACACACCCGGCATCAAACGCCCACTCCAAGTTGCCGTGCCTTTACGCTCTTCATTGACATAAATATCGCCGTTTCCATTCAAAGTAATAACGGCAAAAGCGGGTTGCAATGCAGGATTTAAAGGCTCCCCTCTTGTAACTTTTATTTCCACCATGCCGCTTAGCGGGTAATACATCGGGGCTTCTATCGTGTATTGATGCTTTCCGTAAGGCAATGCTTTTCTAAATGTGCCATCACTGAATGCTTCGGAAGGGTTGTCATCTATTTTTATCGTTGCGCCTTCAATGGGACAATTGACAACGAAATATTGCAGATTGACATCGTCTTCCACCACCCGCCGCACATTGCCCGATTTCAACTTCATAATATACACGGTTGCCTCTTTCAGCGATTCGCCAAATTCATAGTTGCGGACGCTTCCCAAATCTTTGTGCTGGATAGTTAGCCGTCGTGCACCCGGAGAGAGGTAAACCCATATTTCCCCTGTTTTTTGTTCGGTTGCCGTAACAGCCACCATACCTGCATCAAAACTAAAATCTTGCAACAGCAGCGTGGTTTCCACTTTGATTATGGCACACACTTTGTCGTTCTGGTCTTTCCGTGAACTTTTTATTCGCGCTTCCTGGTCGCTTTCGTCCATTAAAAAACTTTCTACTGCAATGTTTTGTGAAAACGCCATCGTGCTGATTAACAGCAGGATAAATGTAATAAAACTCTTTTGTATTGTCTGTTTCATCATCTAAAAATTAGAAATATCATATAGCCCAAAATCGGGGTCTTTCTCCGGCTGCCACGTGCGAATGTGGATGGTAGGCTCTTCGGCTTTGTTCAAATCCACCATCAAGAAAAGATAGCCCGTGTCGCCGTAAGTCGTTGAAAAATAGTCCTGTTTCAACTGAATGCCGTAGATTTCGCCGCCCGCACCGGCTTTTTTTACGCTCGTGTCGGTGAATTTCAGATTGACGTATTCGTTGCTCTTAAACACCGTGCTAAGTTGCTTCATGTATTGCCCCTTCGTGTATTGGGTCAATTTTGTCCGGTTGGAGGGTAATGAAAATTTTGCAACATCTGTGCCAACGTGAGTTTTCACGGTTTTCCCCACAATTATTAAGGCATTGTCTGAAAAAATCGACTCAATGTAATCCAATCGCTTCAGGGCATACGCCGTTTTGTAGTTTTCAATAAAATTGATAATTGCCAAACGCGAATATTCGTCCCACTGCTGATATTTCATAATATCGTTAGTCGTATTGGCAGACAACGCAAACGACAGCGAACGAATTTTGCCCTCGCTTGGCAAGATATTAAACACCACATCTTCCACAAACGCGCGGCGATTGTTGCTAAAACTAAACCGCATCGGCAATGACCGTGCCAATATTCCATCCTCAAATTTCACAAACGAATACGTTGGTTTTGAGAGAATTACAGCATTTCCATAGCGCACCAATTTGGTGAAAACATCAAAACCGTCTGCCGTGAAACAATCGCGCGCCGATTCATAATTTTTGGCGCGGATAGCGGCTTCCACCCGTTCCAATAATGACAAATAATCTGAGCCATTAATCGCTTGCACATTGTCATTGCGGGCTTGACCCGCAATCCCCTCACTATTCGTAGTTACCGCATTGGTGGAAACAACCGCATCATTTTGGGCAATCGCATCTTGTAGGGTCGTGGCGCGCCGCGACCCTACGGTTACTGATGCGGATGATTTCGTCAATGAAACATTGGCATAACTCTTTTTAAAAATAATCGGCTCCACCTTATTCAAAACATCATTCACTTCGGTATCAACTTTCCACTCATTTTCAAAAGCATACTCGATTTTCAGCCGCAAATCTTTGTGCGTAGCCGCATCGCCAACCACTTCTGCCATACCTTTGCCGTCTTTTGCACCCGTAACCAACGACCAGTTGCGCCCGTCGAAAAACGAATAATCGCAATTCGCGACAGGCTGCTTTTTATAGGTAATGCCCAAAATATATTGCGTCAGATTGTCATCCGGCTGTTTGTCGCTCACCTCAAAATCGAGGTTGCTAATCGTTTCGTTGATTTGTCGGGGCAGGAAAACGTCCAATTTTTGCGCTTTATCCGCTATCGTCATCGTCACGCTTTCGGCATTGGGCAGGCTTTGAAGCAGCATCAACGCCCAATAATAATAGCGCAACGCATCGGCAACCTGATATTTGGCATCGGCAGCCAATGCTTCCGTCACAAATTCCTTGATTTTGCGTTCGCGCTCGGCAAAGATTTTCCCGACTTCCGCTTTTTTCACAAACCGAAAAATGTGCACATTCGGCTCCTCGCCCCAACTCAAAATCTCGGTGTTTTTGATGGTGGCGTTGGAATGGGTTTGCACCAAATTATTGACATACTCCTTAAAATCTGTTTTCCCGTCAGCCGATTGTTGTTCGGAATGCTGACTGAAACTGCTTTCCACATTGATGGATATATTGCTAATCAGCATCGCCAAGGCATCTTTATCCGCCAAAGTGCTCGTTTTGCCAACACCTTCGCCCCAATAGTAATTGGAACTCTTTTTAATTTCGGCAACCGATTGTGGATAAGCTGATTGGATGCCAAAACATAAATATGCACATCCAATCAGCACGATAACAATTTTTGTAATAACGTTCATTACTTACTTGTTTTCAAATTTATCCATTTCATCGTCAAAAGTTTTTAGAAACTGGTGCTTGTCGAAATCCAACTGCAACTTGGCATCCTTCGAAATTTGGTCGGCAACTCTGTTGGCGACAGGGGTTTTACTCATTTCAACGGCAATGTGATAGGTGTATTTACCATCATTTTCTTTAAAAACCTTTTCGCCAATGATTTTGATATCGGTCAAAGTCTGGTTCACAACATTGCGAGAGAGTTCTTCCGCTTTGCCTTCATACTCATCCTTGTCGCCCACAGTTCGTTGATTGACATAATTTTCAGTCACCGCCTTGATGGTGGACTGAATATTCTCTGCCAGCAGTGTTTTTGCATTTGCCAAAGCCATTTTCTTTGCCATTGCCAAATTGGGACTTTTAGCAAGCTGCGTCGCTCGAAAAAAGTCTTTATCCGTTTGATACTCTTTCTCCGAAAGCGGAATCACCACTTCCGTTGAACCTATCTCGGCGGCAACCTCTTGCGCCACCTTTTTACTACTTCCGCAGCCCACAATCATTGTGCCTGCAATCACTGCCGTGGCAGCGAGAATAAACTTCTTTTTCATTGTCTTTTAAAAATTAAATTAAACATCATTTTTTTGTTTCCTCATTAAACCCTTTTTGATACTGTCGTTTGTCAGAATCCAACTGCGACTTGGCACTCCTCGAAATTCTATCATTTTTACTACTCCCGCAGCCCGTAGCTACTACGCCTGCAAACGCTGCCGTAGCAGCCAAAATCATCACTTTCTTGTTCATTGTTTATTTATTTAAAATTATTTTACATCGTCCACATCAAAAAATTTCACTTCATAGTGAATCGGTTTGGAAAGCCCGGTGACCGTTACCCTGAATGTGTCATTTTTGCTATACATAGTTGTTTCGTTCACGTATGACGGGCGAAAAATAATGGCAGGATACCGCCCAGAAGAAGTGCGGCTAATGGTGCAATATTGCCCGTCAGACCTGTCCTCGCCGGGTTTTATTGTCCATGTTTTGCCATCGCTCACGCGCACAAGCACAATAGAAATTGCACTCTCATCGGCAATTTCGTTCGCTTT